>JBDHFY010000398.1:0-5014 GCA_039590195.1 Gemmatimonadota bacterium
TAAGCAGCGTGCGCGTGATCAGCTTGGTGGCGTGCGAGCGGCTTCCGGTTCTGGGAAGGTCGACTCCCTGGAGACTGGGGTGCTTTTTGATCGACTCCGGCGTGTCGCCGTTTGTGATCCACCAGAGATGATCTCCGGTGTTCAGGTCGATGGCCGTGATGCGGCCGTAGGGCGGCTTGAAGAGCTGTAATCCCTCGGGACCTCTGACGCTCCCGGGACCAACGCTCACCCAGGCCACGTTCGATTCGGGATCTACGTCCGTGCCCGGACGGAGCCTGGGTGCACTGCAGCCCCTCACCGTCGCCGTGTAGAGGATTCCCGTTTCCGGGTCCACGGCCGTGCCGCCCGGGATGTTGGTGCCGCCGTTCGCGCCGGGGCAGTGGATCGACGCCTCGGTCCCATCCGGCGCGTTTTGAATGGACGGCGGGTTGAAGAGCGGGCCGATCCGAAAGTTTGCGACGATCTCCAGCGCTTTCTGACGGAGTCCGGGGGTGAAGTCGATGAGGTCGTCCTCGGTGAGGCCCTGCATCTCGTAAGGAGCGGGCCGCGTCGGAAACGGCTGGGTTGGCGAGGTGTGCTCCCCGGGCACATCCGACTGCGGCACCGGCCGCTCCTCGATCGGCCAGACCGGCTCCCCCGTCTCCCGGTTCAGGACGTACGCGAAGCTCTGCTTCGTCGTCTGGACCAGCGCCGGGATCGCTCGCCCGTCTACGGTGATGTCGACCAAAGTGGGTGCCGTCGGGTTGTCATAGTTCCAGATGTCGTGGTGGACCGTCTGGAAGTGCCACACGCGGCGGCCGGTGCGAGCGTTCAGTGCGATGATGCTGGTGGCGAAAAGATTGTCACCGGCGTGGAAGCCACCGAAGTAATCGATCGTCGGGGGGTCGGTAACCACGTAGACGATGCCCCGCTCGAGATCCGCCGACATGGGTGCCCAAGACGAAACGTTGCCCGTGTACGACCAGGCGTCGCTCTTCCACGTCTCGTGGCCGAACTCACCCGGTTGAGGGATAACGTTGAACTTCCACAGGTGCTTCCCGGTGCGACCGTCGTACGCAAGAATGTTCCCGGGGACGTTCTCCTTCATCGTCTGGTAGTACCCCTGCTCGTGCGAGTTACCTACGATCACGACCCCGTTCACCACGATGGGCGGCGACGAGTTGGTGATGTACCCCACCTCGGGCGGGAGGCCATCCTCGCGGTCGTGCGGCCAATCTCCAAGGTCGTCGAGAAGATCCACCGTCCCTTTGTGCCCGAAGGTCTCGATGGGGTAGCCGGTCTCCGCATCCAACGCGTGCAGGAAGAAGGCCGGGGTCACCACATAGACCACGCCGCGACCGTCCACCATGTCGTAGGCGACAGCTTTTCCATAATTTTTCCGCATGGAGTCCTCCCACCGCTTGGTGGTGGGCTCCCGGAACATCCAGAGGGTTTCCCCCGTGGCGGGGTCGATGGCGACGACCGTCCGGCGGGATCCAGACACGCTGAAGGGCGGGATCCAGACACGCTGAAGAGCTTGCCCTCGGCATAGATCGGCGTGGCGCGCAGCAGTGTTTGCGGCTCGGGGCTGTAATTGTCGCCGCGCCAGGTCCAAGTCACTTCCAGGCTCTCAAAGTTGTCGGCGTTGATCTGATCGAGCGGCGAGTACCGCGTGCTCCACGCGTCGCCGCCCCAGTAATGCCACTCGCCTTGCGGCGTGCCGCGCTCCTGACCCGGGATCGGAGCTGCCCGCACACAAAGCACAGCGACGGCCATGATCAGGCAGAACGCTCGGTCGGGTCGGAGAATTGTTCCTCTCAACATGTCGCATACCTCCTGACGTACTCCCTCAAGGTCCACCGGAAGTGGAAGAATGTGAGCTATGAACGATCCTGGCACAAGTTGACTGGTGGACTAACCAGACGTCGGGGACTCCGCGAGCACCCCGTAGGACCTGCAGTCCAGGGACCAACTGCAATTGGCGATTTGAGATTGGCGATTTGAAGTGCCGCCAAACTGCAATCTCGAATCGCCCATCTAGGATCTTTATTCACGGTCGATTGCCGCCCGCGTGTTTTTTTGATAACCGGCGAGTAAGGAATGATTGGAGGGTTGCAGATCGACAGTTGTAGATTTCAGATCGTCCCCCAACGGTGTATCGCCCGCGTGAACCAGAGCCCGCAAATTCTCGAGGAACGACTGATCGACTTCGGCACGGTAATTTGTGAAATGCTCCGCCGAATGCCCAAAGACCTGGTTACGAAGCATCTCAGTCGACAACTCATTCGATCATGTACGTCGCCGGCTGCAAACTACGCCGAAGCTCGCGGGGCTGAGTCACGACGTGATTTCATCCACAAGATGCAGATCTGTGTGAAAGAGCTTCGTGAGACTTCAATCTGGTTGCGGTTTGCCCAACGACTTTCCGACCGCAAGTCCGATGTGAGACGGCTTACCGCTGAGTGCGACGAACTCATATCAATCTTTGTCAGTAGCATCAATACGGCCAAGACAACGAGCGGTCGGCAGGTACGTTAATCGTCATCCCAATCGCCGATCGCCAATCGCCAATCGCCAATCTCAACTCGCCATCCTCTACCGCTTGACGTACTTCCGTAGCATCCGCGGCCCGACTTCCGCCCCGTAGACATTGCCATTTGTGTCGACCGCGACCCCTTCCGCGCCACTCGTCCCCGAGTTGTCGGGATCCGGCTCAGGATCCGGGATAAAGGCGGTGACCCAGCCGGTCCCGGCACTGCCGATGTAGATACCACGCTTCCAACCTGGATTTCGGCCCGTGTTCGACTCCGAGTCCGCCGAGTAGAGGACATCGTTCTGGTCGATGAAGAGCCCGGAGGGCCGACCGAACTGAGTCCAGGTGGCAAGGTGGTTCCCCTCCTGGTCGAAGATCTGGATGCGGCTGTTGCCCCGGTCGCCGACGAATAGCCTTCCCTGGGAATCCATGGCGAGGGCATGGGGATCTCTGAACTCGCCGTTCTCACCACCAGTGGAGCCCCACTCTTTAATGAACGTGCCGTCGCTCGACAACTTGACGATACGGTTGTTGCCACCCGCGTCATGGCCGTCCGCGACGAAGATGTCCCCATTGGGAGCGACCAAAACGTCCGATGGCTTGGTGAATCTGCGCGGACCGTCTCCGGCGACGCCCTTCTCTCCCAGGGTCATCAAAAGCTCGCCGTCCGGACTGAACTTCAGGACCTCGTGCCCTCGGCCTTCGGGAGCAGCACCGAATCCCACTGCGTCCGCCACCCAGACGTTCCCTTCCCGGTCCACGTGCATTCCGTGGGGCCAGAGGATCATCCCAGCGCCGAAGCTCTTGAGGAGATTGCCGTCAGTATCGAACAGGAGGATCGACGGAACGTCGTCCTTGTCTGCGCAGCTGTTCACGCCACACCGCTCGCCCACCCAGATGTTGCCGTCGGGAGACGGATACACGGCGCTCGTAGCGCCCCACGTCCTACCGTCGGGGAGTTGCCCCCAAACACCCTGGACGGTGCGATAGGGGTTTGGCGCTGTCATCTGAGTGTGACCAGCGCCGGGCGTTGCCATCACCGCGACGCAAGTGATGAGCGCCGATCCCACTCGATGTGCATGAGACATCGCGGCCTCCGCCGTGGGAATGAAAGTCCACACTGACGCCGGAGCGTCAGATCAACGCAACGCGATCCGTCGTAAACGACCTCCCACTCACACCATCGGGAGACGCGTCGCCAGCAACCGCCGAGCCGGGGCTTTGGCCCAGAATGAGAGATTACACCGCGGGAGACTTTTCCGCGAGCGCCGCGGGCCTAGCTCGCCCGGTTCGCTCCAGCAACCGTTGATACAGCCCGCGCAGTAACCAGACCGCGCCCACGACAATCAATATGAGCATCAGCCATCGCATCACGGTCACCAGCAGTGCGACATCCAACGTGGGCCACGCGAACCGATACTGCACCAGCCGGGATCCACGCTCCGTCATCCAATGCCAGCCGGTGTGTGCCAGCAACGCCGAGAGAATGATCGTGCCCATCCGCTCGGCGACCACCCGGTGGAACAGGATCACCAGCACCGGAATGGTCAGCCCGAGAACAAAGAGCTGACCAAACTCGACCCCCAGATTGAACGATAGCAGCGACGTCAGCAGATGGGACCCAGCAAACTGCAGTGTTTCGCTGAGGACGAACGAGAAGCCGAATCCGTGAACGAGCCCGAATCCAAAGGCGATGATCCACCGCCTGCGAAGCTTGGCCCCCACGATGTTCTCCAGCGCCATGAACACGATCGACAAGGCAATCAGCGTTTCGATCAAGGGCGGGAACCACAAGGCGTCGGGCGCGAGACCGGCCGCGGAGGCGATGAGCGTGATCGAATGCGCGACCGTAAATGACGTCACGATTGGAACGAGGGCCCAGAAGCGCCGGAACGGGATCACCAGGCAAAGCAGGAAGAGAAGGTGGTCGAACCCGTCGAGGATGTGGAAGAACCCCAACGCGACGAACCGCCACGCGGCCTGGTGCCATCGCGGATCGAGCCTCACCAAGCCTGGATCCCCCGTGTACTGGAACACGCGTTCGGCACCACCGGCGGGGAGGAACCGGAGCACCGTCATGGTCTTGAGCCCCAGGTGCGACAGCCCGGAGCGGATGGAGAGGTCGGACCGATCTGACTCGATGGCGTACTCGAACAGCACGTCGAGCATCGCCTGTTCCCAGTAGAGCTCCGTGCCCTCCGACAGCGGAGCTCCGTTCATGTGGGCCAAGGCGTCGTCGTAACTGCGAAAGGAGGGATCGGAAGGCAGCGAGACCCGTGCGGCAACAATCTGGGCATCGCCCAGTGCACTATCGCCTTCGTAGAGCTGGACGTAGTCGGCGATCCACACGCTCGCCGCATCTCGAAGCATCGGCTGAACGGCAAGGATGTCCAGATAACCCGGACCTCGCAGAGGGAACTCGAAGTCCCGCATCGCATTGAGCGGTGCGCGGATGAGCAGGCTGAGCCTCTGGCCTTCCGGTTTCACGAATGCCCGCACAGT
>JBDHFY010000399.1:0-3580 GCA_039590195.1 Gemmatimonadota bacterium
GCGGACGCCGACACGATGCGCAACGCGCTGGCCTCAAGGCGTGTCATTGGGCCTCCGATACACGGCCACAGACTTCAACTCTCCGAACTTCTCCCCGAACTTCAGCCCGATTACCTGCAGGAATGGCTCGCCGTCGTTCCTCGCTAACGCTCGGAACATTCCGGTCGAGCCCTGGCGGGGCAACTGCAAAAGCGAAACTAACGACGCGACTTCTGACACGAACTCGCGTTCAAGGTGACATTTTGCCGAGTTGAACTCCCTAACGGCACCCTCCGGATGATGAGACCCTAGCTCCCAGCTCGGGAAATCCCGAATGACTTTGCCCTTGTTCCCGCACGGTCTGACCGGGACAATAGCCGCATCCGTCGAACCGCCGATGGCCTCGACAGCCCGCCGCCAGAGCGACGCCCTCCAACTGGACGCCACACCGACGACGCGACCTCCAAGCCACCGACGGGAGGAGGGCAACCTTCCTGAACTGGGAGGTTGCGCCATGCGCCTTTCATGACAGCGCGTCCGCTCTCAGCTCTAGTTGTTGTGGGCTGCTGAGCATCCATCGACGTTCCGGGCGACGGTTACACTCTCTGTAGGACGATCTCAACTCGCCCAACCGACTCCGTCATCGTTGCCCGAGCGGCGCAAGTTTTTTACCAATTCGCTCGGAGTGTGACATATGAGAACAGTGATGCGGTCTGTAGCGGTGGCGGTCGTCGTGGTGTTGGCGTTCGCGTGCGACGAGGTGCCGACCGATCCAATAGCACCACCGTCACAGAGCGACGTGGCCGCCGTTGATCAGGACGGCGAGCCACGGACTGAGTTCCAGCGGTCCGTGATGGAAGCGATCGCGGATCGCGAGGCTCAGGGATTACCCGTACCGGCGCAGGTGACCTACGAGTACTCGGAGACTGTGGCGCGCGCACCGCTCCTCTTGGCAGCTGGCGCGGCCGAGCCGCCCACGATGATCTCGGCAAGTACGGTCCTCCACTTTGAGAATCCCACGCAGGCGGGCTGGCAGGAGTGGCCCGCGGTCGTGGTCGAGGGAGAGGTGCCCGAGGGGGCCGAGGGGTTCATCAACGAGGGCGATTACACCGAATTCATCAAGCAGAAGATCGCCGTCGAACACCCGGAGGCGTGGACGGGAGTCGAGTACGAGACGGGTCCGCGAAGCTACACCTTCACCGAGTCCATCGTCCTCGAATCGACGACCGCGCCCAAGGGGCTCGCGCTACTGGGGCTCGAGAGCACAGTAACCGACGAAATCCTGATGGGCTTCACGGTGTTGGGGCCCGACAGCGACTACGCGATCTCGTTCGACCTGGACATCTGTATCTTCTGGTTCTTTGGCTGCGTGATCGAGGTGGAGCTCGTGGATTTCTGGGCGGGCGTCGAACTTGACTGGACGATCGGGACCCGCCTCCCAATGGCCTTGAGCATAACGAGTGACGCTCCCGTGTTGGAGGGAACGACGTTCACGCCCACCACGGCCGCCACGGGCGTCGACTGGGACGCTCCGGACTATGAGGCCGCCGGGGTAAGTCCCGAGGAGGGGAACGAGTTCGTCCTAGAGTTCTATTTCAAGGCAGGTGTGTTCCTCGAGGTGCTATACGTGGACCTCATCGACCTCGGCGTGGAGATTGACATCGACGAAGCGTCAAGCTTCGCCACCCCTTTGGGGCCGGGCGCCACGTTCGATCTGCCTTCGGTCGCCGCCAGCCTCTGGGGGTTCGACGTCGTGGTCGCCTCTGCGGACGTCGGCCTCACGCTGACGCCGGCGGCGGGCTCGGACAAGTATACGGCAAGCTGGCAGGCGACCGCTGCAGGGTCGGGGAGCGGGAACGTAGAGTACACGACCTCGGGTGAGCAGATAGCGCTCGGCAGCGTGCAAGCCGTCGATGGACCGGGCAATGCCGCCGTCGCATTGAGCGGGTTCCGGTACTATTTCAACCAGTTCACTCTGGACTTGGGTGTGTACTTCACGCTCAGCGTGCTGGGATACGGGTCCACGTGGAACATTCCCATCGCTGACTTCGACCTGAGCGCTCTCACGGGCGGTCTGTACGTAAATCCGCACGCCGGGACACCATCCACGCTCGACCTGCTGATTGAGATCGAGAACGTGGCACCAACGGTCGCCATCTCCGAGGTGGGCACCGTGATGATCAATGGTGTGCCGACGTTCATGGCAGCGCCGGACCAGACGCTCACACTCACGGGCACCGCCAGCGATCCCGGTCGGGACGACCTCACACTCCACTGGGATTGGGACGACGGCGATCCAACGCCGGACGTGAGCACCTTCTACGAGGTGCCTTACGAGGTCACCGAGTCCCAGAGCACCGTTTTCACGGACGCGTGTGTGTACCACGTAGGACTGTGGGCCGTGGACGACGACCTCGGGATGGGCGCGGATTACGTCCCCGTTCTAGTGTCCGGCATGGCGACCAACACCGGCCGGCTGGAAGGGTACTGGCAGCACCAACTCGGTCGCATGGGTCGTACCGACTTCGACGATACCACGCTGGAGTGCTACCTCGGCATCGTCGACCACATGAGCATGGTGTTCGGGATGACGCGGGACATCTCCAGCATCGCGGCCGCCCACGGCGTGCTGGCCATGAAGAAAAACGGCGGGGACCCGCGGGAGCAGCTCGACCGGGAGCTGATGGTCCTGTGGCTCAACTTCGCCCATGGCGCCATCGGGCTAACGGACCTGGTGGACAGCAACGGCGATGGAGTGCCTGACACAGAGTTCGGCGCGATGATGGCCTTGGCTGAGGCACGCCGGATGAATCACTCGTCGCCTGACAAGATGCTTCGGACCCTCACCCGGATCCTGCATCTGGTATCTGTGGATTTGGTGAATTGACGGGCGGTGAAAGCCGACGGTGGACGACAATAGATGACGGCAGGGGACGGGCACATCCGGTCCCCTGCCGGAGGAGGGTCGTCGGATCTCGCCTCGCTCGATCCATTCCGGTCGCGCCCTTAACCCCACCCCAGTCTTTTTCGTTGCCCCACCGTGCTCGCGGCCGCATCGCGCTTTCACTCGGTGCTTTCCCGTCGAGCCATGGCGGCCCGCTCAAATCGGTGGCCCTCTCTGCTATTGGCTCGCCTGGTGAGATCGCGTCCGTGCGCGGCATATTGCCCAGATCGTAGAGAATCGTTCGCAGGCGTACAACTGAGGTTCCCATGGGCTTCGCGAAACGGCTCGGAAGACGCGGCTGGATTGCCAACGGCTGCACGCTGTCATGCTTTCCCGTAGGCATCCTGGTTTCGGTCGTCCCACTTCTTGCCTGTGGGATGCTGAACCCGGAATCCCCTCACCCAATCCAGGGAGTGGATTACGGGGTGGCTCCCACTGATAACGATTTGAGGATGGTAGAAAGGGATCTCCGGTTTGCGCACGATCTGGAGATGACAGGGTATTGCAAGGAGGCGTTTGGCCCGCTCAGAGGTTCACTCAAGATGGATCGCGATGGGAGGGTGGAGACAGTCTACGGGTACGAGTACCATTGCAGATGGACGGATGACGAACATTACATGGTCTTCATCCGCGACGGCGAGATTTTAGTCTCCGAGT
>JBDHFY010000400.1:0-3574 GCA_039590195.1 Gemmatimonadota bacterium
TCGGTCAGGGAGAGGATCTTGTTGGCAGCGCCTCGCACCTTGAAGGAACCGGTGACCTGCAGATTCTCGAGCTTGAGGAAGATGCTCGGGGCTCCATTGACCCGCGCGGCCAGAGGCGGTGATTCCAACACCGGGGTCGGCACGGCAATGCCCTGGATGGCATCTCGTGCCGCCCGGACACCATACTCCTCGGCAGCGTCCAACCTACCGGCCGACATTCAGATCGATTGGATAGGGATTAACGAGTCACCTCCAACCTCCGTGGCCCCAGTCTGGCCATTTGTTCTACGGCCTCGCCAAGAATACGGGCGGCCTCTCGACAGGGCCAGGGTCGACCCTCACCATCGCGGCTCATCAGGCGCACCTTTACAGAGCCTGAAAACCGAGGCCCACAGGCCAATAGCGCGGAGTGGCCCCGGGCATACCTTATGATACCTCCGGGCCTTGCAACGCATGCGCCGCCCGGGGTGCTCTACCCGTGCCGGCCTCGCCGGCCCGAACGTACTACCTCAAGGAGTCTCTACGTGAGTCGCCGTACGATCATTTGCGTCCTGGCCGTGCCCCTGGCCACCCTTTCCCTCCTCACGGCCACGTCCACGGCCGCTCAAGAGCCTCCGGCCACCCGGTTCCGGATCACCTTCTCGGAAAACGTCCATGCCGACCCGATCACCGGGCGCGTATTCGTGATGATCTCCCGAACCAACGAACGAGAGCCCCGTCTACAAATCGGCCGAACGGGTGTCCCCTTCTTTGGCCGGGACGTCGAGGCCCTGAGGCCTGGTCGGTCAGGTGTCATTGACGCAAGCGACCTCGGCTCGCCGATCGCCAGCCTCACGGAGTTTCCAGCGGGAGACTATTACGTTCAGGGTTTCATCAACATTTACTCCGAGTTCCGGCGCGCCGACGGGCACGTGCTCTGGATGCATGACGACCAGTGGGAGGGACAGCACTTCAACAGATCGCCGGGCAACCTCCACAGTGACGTCACGCGCGTGCACCTCGATCCAGCCAAGGGCTTCGACATCGAACTCGACGCGTCCAACATCATCCCTCCGATTGAGATCCCGCCCGATGACGAGTGGGTGAAACGATTTCGCTTTGAGAGCCCAATGCTCACGGAGTTTTGGGGCCGACCCATCTATCTCGGCGCGACCGTGCTCTTGCCACGGGATTACGACCGTTCGACGATGAGTTATCCCGTCCTCTATCGGCAAGGTCACTTTTCACTTAGGAATCCTCTGCGCTTCGCCATCGGTGGTGAGCTTTACGGGGAATGGATCGAGGATGACTTCCCGAGAATCATCGTAGTCACCTTCCAGCATCCGAACCCGTACTTCGACGACTCGTACGCCGTCAACTCGCCCAACGTCGGCCCCTACAACGATGCGATAATACAGGAACTCATCCCGGAGGTGGAGCGACGCTTCCGCATCATTGGCGAGCCGTGGGCCCGCTGGCTAGATGGCGGCTCGACCGGCGGCTGGGAGGCCCTGGCGCTGCAGCTCTTCAACCCGGATTTCTTCGGTGCCACCTGGGCCTATTGCCCCGACCCCGTCACTTTCACGAACGTCGAGGGTATCAACGTCTACGAGGACGTGAACGCCTTCTACAAGCAACACGAGTGGCGCCGAGTGCCGATTGTGAACTCGCGTGAGACCGACGGCGAGATGCGCATGACGTCGCGACAGCGCCAGCACTTCGAGCTCGCCATGGGAACCAACGGCCGCTCGGGACAGCAGTTCGATATCTGGTCTGCCGTCAACGGGCCGATCGGCGAAGATGGCTACTTCAAGCCTCTGTTCGACAAATACACAGGGGAGATCGACCCCGCAGTGGCTCAGTACTGGAAGGAGAACATGGATCTCCTCGAGTACATGAAGCGCAACTGGGACATGCTCGGACCCAAGCTCATCGACAAACTGCACATCTACACCGGCGACACGGACACGTATCTGTTGGAGCAAGCCGTCATACAAATGGAAAGCTGGATGAAAACAACCAGCAATCCACATTACGAGGGCTTCTTCATGTACGGTGACCGAAAGCCGCACTGCTGGATCGGACCCGTCACGATTGCCGAGCGATTGAAGGAGATGGCTCAATACGGCCTGCGACACAAACCCCCGGGCACGACCACGCCATGGTGGCAGTACTGATGCCCGAACCCTACGTCTCTGAGCTGGATCGGAACTCTCTTACCGGGGTGACAACCATGACGCACTGCGCCGCCGCCACGTTCATGCTGCTTGTATGCCTCATAGCGCCTGTCTGGAGCGCGACCGCCCAACCCGCCATGGCCACCAAAGTGGATGCCGTTTTTGCGGAGTTCGACAAGCCTGACTCGCCGGGTTGCGTCCTTGGCGTCATCCAGGGTGGGCAGCTCGCCTACACCAAGGGCTACGGCATGGCAGACCTAGAGCGCGGCGTGCCCCTGAGCCCCGATGGCGTGTTCTACATGGCCTCGGTTTCGAAGCAGTTCACGGCGGCATCCATTGCGCTCCTTGCCCAGCAAGGTCGCATTTCCCTCGACGACGACGTCCGCAAGTACGTCCCGGAGCTGCCTGACTATGGCAGACTGATCACCATCAGGCACATGATCCATCACACGAGCGGCCTTCGGGATTATCTCACGCTCATGAGCATGGCGGACATGCCGTATGGAGACGAGTACGAACCCGAAGACATCATCGAGTTGGCGGCACGGCAGGAGGAGCTCAACTTCGATCCTGGCGACGAGTACCTCTACAGCAACACCGGCTATTTCTTGATCCCCGTGATCATTGAACGCGTGACAGGGCAATCGATCCGCGAGTACGCCGAGGAGCACTTCTTCGGACCGCTGGGGATGCGGGATACGCATTTTCACGACGACCACACTCACCCCGTGCCGAATCGCGTCTATAGTTATGGCAGGAGTGACGACGGAGGCTTCGAGCTCGACTTCCTCGAGAAATTCGATCAGGTCGGGTCCGGAGGATTGTTGACAACCGTCAAGGATCTCCCGTACTGGGATCGCAATTTTTACGACGGCCAGGTGGGCGGAAGGGCATTTCTCGACGTGCTCCACACCCGCGGTGTGCTCAACGAGGGAGATACGCTGGATTATGCCTTTGGCCTCACGATCAGCGAGTACAAGGGTTTGCCTACCGTGTCGCACGGTGGGTCCATGATGGGATTCCGCACGCAGCTCATGCGTTTTCCGGAGCAACGGTTCACCGTCGCCTGTCTGTGCAACCTGGGAAGCATCATTCCTGCAGCATTGTCCCAGCAGGTGGCCGATCTTTACTTGATGGATCAGTTCCAGGAGCGCCTCGCGGAGTACGCCGGCGAGTACTACTCGCGCGAACTCGACATCACACGACCCATTGTCGTCGAGGACGGCAATCTCATTATCGAGACAGGAGGCGACAGCACCATCACGCTGGGATCCCGAGGCCGGGACACCTATCGGATCCCGGACGGTCCGGAGGTGAAATTCGTCCGTGACGATCGTGGCCGTGTGACCGGACTAATTGCCGGTGGCGGCCGCGCGCGCGGCATCCGGTTTGTGAGGGCTAGTCGTTAGCTGTTAGCT
>JBDHFY010000401.1:0-6757 GCA_039590195.1 Gemmatimonadota bacterium
AACCAGTGATCTGCGAGTGCAGATTGCAGATTGCAGAATGCAGATCGGCGTAGATAAGCCTCTCTGACCGATTCCGTGCATCGGCGCGGCTCTGCGGCCGCCACTAGTAAACCGCGTCTGAAGTTGCGTCGGGCAGCGCGGCCGCGGGAGCTTCGAGAATGCTATGGGCCGTGTGGGCTGATCAACCTATCGCGAATCACGAGGTTCGCGCCCCGCTGTTCTCTCCGCTCCCGCCGCCCGCGCCGTGCAAACGCAACTTCAGATACGGTCCACTAGTAGCAAATACAAGACTACCTCGTTTGCTCATCTCGATTGTTGTGTAGTATACTGGAGCGATAGGCGGGTTGATTTGAGAAACGGGGGCAAAGCCATGTCAGCCACACAGCCGCCGAAACAACAGGTTCGACACGAGCCCGAGACCCTGAGACTGAGGGCGGTGATGCCGGCCCTCACCGTAAACGACATCCAGGCGAGCCTCGCGTGGTACCGGGATGTCATGGGTTTTGTGGTCGTCGATGAGATGGAACATGATGGAGCACTAATGGGTGCGGTCATCAAGGCCGGTAATGCACGCTTTCTTCTTGCGCAGGACGACTTTGCCAAGGGTCGGGACCGCAAGAAAGGGGAGGGGTTCCGGCTCTACTGTGTGAGCTTCCAGGATGTAGACCAGCTCGCAACCGACATCAAGGAGCGGGGGGGGACCCTGGCGCAGGAACCCACCGACCAGCCGTGGGGAGCGAGAGACTTGGCCGTCTTGGATCCGGACGGTTTCAAGATCTCGATTTCCACCGGAACCGGTCACGAGGACGAGGAGTGACGGCCTGTCTCCCGGAGGCGACGCTGTTGTCGCCCTGAGTGCCACTCCACTCCACAGATCCCGATACTCGGTGGCAAGAGTTTGATCGACCCGTCGTGAGGTCATCCTGTCTCCGCTTCGCTCCCATCGACGTGCTCCGCGCAACCTGAGGGGTTGCGGATTCTGACAACTCGCGGCAGTCCGGTTGACCAATCGCCAATCGCCAATCGCCAATCGCCAATCGCCAATCGCCAATCGCCAATCGCCAATCGCCAATCGCCAATCGCCCACATCCCCATTCCAACACAACCGCCGTCTCCCGACTCTAATGGAATAGGACAACGATCAGAGATTCCGACGAGCCGAGGAGGAATGATGCGAGTTCTCGTCCTGGCCACCCTTGCCGTCGTCACGCCGCTGCCTCGGGGTGTACCTCACGACGGGCACGCCGTTGAGGGGCTGGACACAGCGGCCATACGCGCGGTCCTCCTGGTAGAGAGTCAGGCGGCGGACACGATCGCCCTTCGGGCCCTCATGTGCACTCGCCGGCGACGGCGATGCCGAGGTCCGCCGCGCCGCGGCGTGGGCCTTGGGCGAGATGGAGGATCCCCGGGCGATTTCCACGCTGGGACGAGCGCTCCGGGGCGACGACGAGCGCGAGGTGCGCTTGATGGCCGCGTGGGCGCTGGGAGAGATCGAGGACTCCCGGGCCATCGAGTTTCTCACGCCCGCGCTCAATGACAGGGACGCCCAGCTCCGGAGGCGGGTTGTCTGGGCGCTGGGGGAGATCGAGGATTCGAGGGCGGTTGAGCCGCTGGCCCGGGCCCTGGACGATCGAGACGTCGAGGTGCGCCGCGCCGCCATTCGCGCCCTCGGTGAGATCGAGCACCCAAATGCCGTGGCTCCGCTGCTTGAGGTGCTCCGTGATTCCGATGGAGAGATCCGTAAGGCGGCCGCGTGGGCGCTGGGAGAAATCGAAAGCAGCAGAGCGGTCACCGGTCTTGCCACGGCGCTCGAGGACGATGACGCCGCGGTGCGCCGCCAAGCTGCCTGGGCGCTCGGCGAGATCGAGCATTCGAGCGCCGTCGAGCCGCTGGTTCGGGCACTGCGTGATGGGGACGCAAAAGTCCGTGAGATGGCCGTGTGGGCACTGGGAGAGATCGAGCATCCGCGGGCCGCCGATGGCCTGGCGGTTGCTGTCCGCGACGGCGACCTCAGAGTGAGGCGCAAGGCGGTGTGGGCCCTGGGGGAGATCAATCTGCGGAGGGCGCCGAGGGCATTAATCGAGGCGCTCTCCGACGAAGATCACCTGGTACGCCGTGCGGCAGCCCGGGCGGTCGGTGAAATCGAGGATCCGGCTGCCGTACCGGGTCTGGCTGCACTGCTTCGAGACGAGAATGCCGAGATCAGGCGGATCGCCGTGCATGCGCTGGGCGAGATGCACGATCCCTCCGCTTACGAAGTACTGGTGGAAGCCCTCAGGGATGAGGACCCCATCGTGCGGCGAGAAGCTGCCCGGGCACTCGGAAGGCGGCATTGACCATGCACAGCAAGTCCATGCGTTGCACCGTGGGGGCAGCTGCGGCACTCGCCGTTGTGACGACAGTGGCCACGGGGCCTGCGCGCGTCGTCGCCACGGTCGCTCCCATGCAAGGAGATGACAGTCGTGCGGTTCAGCTGATCACGAGCGCGCGTGGAACCGACGCCGCGATGTGCGCGCTGGCAGTGCGGTCCCTCGAAAACCGGTTTGGTGGCTGGGGCCGTGTCGAGCATGTCCCCGATGCAACGGTCGAGGAGCGGAACCTTGCCGCGTGGGCTTCCCGCGATATCACGGACCCGGGTGCCGTACCTGTGTTGAGCGCCGCCCTGTCCGATCGCGATCCCTGCGTTCGTCGGGTCGCCGCGCGTGTCCTCGGCAGAGTGAAACACCCTCGTGCGCTCGCTGCGATGCTGGATCGCCTGCGCAGGGGAGACGATCAAACGCGGCAGATGGCGGCAATTGCGTTGGGTTACGCTGAGAAAAGGGATGCTGTGGAGCCCTTGTTGCGCAACCTGGTTGATGACGCCGCAGGCGTTCGTATGGCTTCCGCGTGGGCGCTGGGCGAGATCGAAGACCCACGGGCCACTGAGGCGCTCGTGCGTGTGCTCAGTGAAGACCCGGATCCGAGGGTACGCCGCCAGGCGGCCTGGGCGTTGGGCAACATGAACTGAGCATTGCCGACCCCCGGGGCTCCGGCGACGCCCCGGTTGTCGGTTGACAGGAGCGACTAAACCACCTTTCCTTAACCCTTCGCTCGTAAATGTTTGTGGGTGTGCGAGCCAGGTTCAGGATAGGGTTTATCCCAGCCGCTGTCCCCTGACCACTGCTCACTGACCGCTGTCTGTCAGCAGATCCTGCCGTGGCCCCGCTCCTCCCTGTTGAGTGAGTCGGTTAACGAGTTACCTGTGCTTTGTTGAATAAAGCGTCCGCTCGGGACGGGCGTGTTCGGCATTCTTTTGTCCAATCTCAAGCACCAATGGGGAACCATGACCGTTGCTACCGAGATGCTTTCCGACGAGTTGCTGCAGCGTTGCCACGAGCGGGCCGCGGCCTACGACCGGGAGAACCGTTTCTTCACCGAGGATTTCGAGGAACTGCGCGAAGCCGGCTATCTCCTCATGCCCGTTCCCACCGAGTTCGGTGGGCTCGGCATGAAACTGGACGAGGTGGTGAAGCAGACGCGGCGCTTGGCGTATCACGCTCCCGCCACGGCGCTTGCGACCAACATGCATCACTACTGGGTCGGCGTGGCGGCAGATCTGTGGCGCGCCGGGGACGACTCGATGGAGTGGGTGCTCAAGGCGGCGGGTGACGGCGACGTGTTCGCGGCGGGGCACGCCGAGTCAGGGAATGACGTGCCGCTGTTGTACTCCACCGCCAAGGCCGAGCGGGTGGATGGCGGTTACAAGTTCTACGGCCGCAAGTCGTTCGGCAGTCTCACTCCTGTGTGGACGTGGCTCGGGCTCCACGCGATGGACACGAGTGACCCCGCGAACCCGAAGGTGGTTCACGCGTTCATGAACCGTGACACGGAAGGGTATGAGATCAAAGACACGTGGGACGTCCTGGGGATGCGCGCGACCAAGAGCGACGACACGGTGCTTGACGGTGCGTTCGTTCCGGACGAGTACGTGGCGCGGGCCATTCCGGCAGGCGTCAAGGGAGCTGACCTGTTCGTCGTCGCGGTGTTCGCGTGGGCGTTGCTCGGCTTCGCCAACGTGTATTACGGCCTGGCGCGGCGCGTGCGAGATATCACGGTCGAGACGGTGAAGACCAAGAAATCCGTGGCGCTGACGCGGCCCATGGCGTATCACGCCGAGGTGCAACACGGTATCGCCGAGATGGAGTTCCAGCTCGAGGCCGTCGAGCCGCACATCGAGAAGATCGCGCAGGATTGGTCCAACGGCGTCGATTACGGGGGAGCATGGCCGGCCAAGATCATCGCCGCCAAGTATCACTCTGTGGAAAGCGCGTGGAACATCGCGGACAAGGCACTCGATCTCTCGGGTGGGTTCGGCATGTTCAAGAAAAGCGAGTTGGAGCGGCTCTTCCGCGACGCGCGGGCCGGCAGGTTCCACCCCGCAAACGCCGCGCTGGCCCACGAGTTCCTGGCCAAGACGGCGTTGGGCATCGATCCAGACGAAACACCGCGGTGGGGGTAGGAAGAGTAAGAAGGGAGAAGTGAGAAGGGAGAAGGGTTCCGAGCGGAGTTCTTGGCCTCGGAGCCCTCGCCTCTCGATCTAGGCCGAAAAAAAGGGGCCGCGATTGTCGCGGCCCTTTTGAGCCTCGCGGTGTAGACTCAATAACAACTGAGCGTGCCCCGACGCTCCTCGAAATCGATCGGATCGCCGCTTTTCGGTATTTGCACGATGTCAATCGGTGCGGTAAGCCAGTCCGATACGGCGCACGTGGGTCCCGGCCCAGCTTCCCGCACTAGAAATTGCTTCTCGCCATCGGTACACGTCATCAATCGAGATCTCGTAGCCGCCAGTGTTCTGCATACCCATAGCGACCACGATTACCATGGACTGGGAGAAATCGACGAGGGGTGGTTCCTGCGGCGGGCTGATACCAGCCACCACCTCGTCCCACAACGCGCGCCATGCAGTGGGGTCACGGATGACGAGTCGCCGGGCATCCTGGACGCCACCCTGCTCAGTCTTATACAGCCGCCGTGTTGTCACATATGGAATGTCCGGGCGCTCCTGGGCCGTGGTGGGCGATGCGCTGGCGGCGACGACTGTGCCGATCGCCAACGAGAGCCTGAGGACTGTGAGCCGGTGGCACATAGCGTGACTCGCTCTCTCCTGATCACCTAACTGCAGCCGCCAAGGCCAGTCGGGCAAGGGGCTTGGGTCGTACTGAATTTCATCGGTGACTCCGGTCCGATAGGCTGCAGGGTAAGCCACCGGCACTATGCGTCGCGAGCACGCTGCACACAACGGGCTCCGGGGAAGGGAAGAGGGGTGGGTGCGACGGTCCGCTATTCGGGCACGCTCAACGCCACCAACTCCCCCGGATGCCCGGCTGCACCCACGGCAACCACGATGTACTGCCTGCCGTCCACCATGTACGTCATGGGCACGCCGGTCTGATTGGCCGGCAACTCGAACTCGGCGATGATCTCGCCCGTCAGCTTATCGTGCGCCCGGAGCATCCGGCCGCCCGAGCCGTACCTGGCGTACAGGCCTCCTCCTTCTCCGGCAAAGAGAAGCGTCTTGGTTACCAGAAGTCCGCTTCGTTCGGGCCGGCCCGTGCGAGGAAGGTCGACGCCCCGCAACGCCGGATGGTCGCGCACGTAGTCGGGCGCGTCGCCGTTGGGGACCATCCACACGTGCTCCCCGGTGTTCAAGTCGATGGCAGTGATCCGGCCCCACGGTGGCTTGACCAAAGGTAGTCCCTGGGGTCCCCCGCCCTCTGGCGGCTCCAATCCTTCGACGGCGATGTACGCCATGTTCGATACTTCGGGATCGTTTGCAAGACTGATGAGGTTGGGGTCGGTGCTGGACGGGACGTAAAGAAGTCCCGTTTCGGGGTCGAGTGCCGCCCCCTGCCAATTGGTGCCACCCTGGGCGCCGGGCAGCACCAGCGTTCCATACGTACCGTCGAGGTCAACCAGCGACGGCGGCGTGAACAGGGGTCCCAGCCGATAGTTGGATGCGATCTCCAACGCCTCGGCCTTGAGTTTCGGAGTGAAGTCGATCAGGTCATCGACGCTGATGCCTTGGCGGTCGAAGGGCGCGGGCTTCGTGGGAAATGGCTGGGTGGGCGCCGTGCGTTCGCCGGGCACGTCCGTCTGCGGTACCGGTCGCTCCTCGATGGGCCACACCGGCTCTCCCGTTACCCGGTCGAACACGAAGGTGAACGCCTGCTTGGTGGCCAGGGCGACGGCCTTGATCTCCCTCCCGCCAACGGTGATGTCCACCAACACCGGTGCGGCCGGGTTGTCGTAGTCCCAGATCCCATGATGCACCGTCTGGTAGTGCCAGATCCGCTCTCCCGTCTTCGCGTCGAGGCACACGAGACTCTGTGAGAACAGATTGTCGCCCGGCCGGTGCCCGCCATAGTAGTCGCCCGTGGGCGCTTCAGTGGGGAGATACACGTACCCAAGCTCTAGGTCTGCCGACATCGTGGTCCAGACAGCCGTGTTGCCCGTGTAGTCCCACGATTCGTTTTCCCAGGTGTCGTTGCCTAGCTCACCGGGCGGAGGGATCGTGTGAAAGATCCACAGTCGCTCGCCCGTCCGGACGTCGTATCCCCTCACGTGACCGGGGGGCATTTCCTTCTTGGGAGGCGCCCCGCCCACACCGAGGGCCGCGCCCACGATCACCACATCGCCCACGACGATGGGCGGGGAGCTCGACCCGATAATGTCCTCGATAGAGTCGACGGGACGGTCCAGCCCCTTCTTGAGGTCCACC
>JBDHFY010000402.1:0-3567 GCA_039590195.1 Gemmatimonadota bacterium
CACGCCGCCGTCGGCTAGCTCGTCGCTCACCGCGCCCGCGAGCAGGAACTCGGCCGCCGGGTCGCCAGCCGAGATCTCCAGAAAGCGGGCAAAGCGCCGCTGCAACAACGGGAAGACGGCAGGTGTGCAGCCCCACAGGTTCATGGACGCGACCTCGTCGCCAGTCAGGTGGCACGGCTCGCCGGCCACCGTCGTTCCGCTGATGCCTGCTGCAGTGCGGTGGATGCCTCGCACCTCGACCACGGACGTGAGGCGGCCCTCCTGGTCGACGCGACAGATTCCGCGCGACACGCCGCCGCCTTCGGATAGGGTGTCCTCCAGCCGGTACCCCACCAGCGCGAGGCGGCGCTCGTCGGTCCCGTCTAGGTCTCGCAGGAAGTCCACCAGCAGCGCGAACGAGGCGGCGCCGTAGGAATCATCGGCGTTGGTCACTGCGAAGGGACCTGTGACGTGCTCCGCCGCCGCCAGCACGGCGTGCGCCGTGCCCCACGGCTTCACGCGGCCGGGCTGTGGTGCGTCGCCCAGGCGCTGGAACGCGTAGCGCACCACCACGGCGTCGCCCCACACCCGCGCGGCGTGTTCGCGGAAGGATTCCTCCTGCTCATCGCGGATCACCAGCACCACGTCGCCGAAGCCGCTGCGCCGGGCGTCGTAGATGCCGTAATCGAGCAGGGCCTCGCCGCTCGGGCCAACGGGCGCGAGCTGCTTGGGGCCGCCGTAGCGAGTCGAGAGTCCTGCGGCCAGGACTACCAGCGTGGGGTCGATGCGGTGCCTCCGAAGTCGAGCCAAGATATTGGCCGACAAAGTGTTATGCCAGTGTAACGCAACGGTGGCGGGCTTCGGGTGCGCGCGATGCGCGCGGCGCTCAACCTTTGATCACGTCAACGAGTTTCCGTACTTGCCAATCCCGCCGCGCCGCCACATCATATTCCGATTCGACTTGTCGAGTTTGGTGTGAGGGGGCACCTGGGGAGGGGAGAGCCTCACCTCATCACCTGGACCGTCCATGAAGTTCCGTCTCCTTGCGAAGGAAGGTCTCATTGCGGGCGCCGTTGGCGCGGCGGCCGTGGCCGTCTGGTTCCTGATCGTCGATACCGTCAGCGGCCAGCCGTTCTTCACGCCCGCCATGCTCGGCTCGGCGGTGTTCTGGGGGGTGCGCGATCCCGTTGCCGTTCTGATCACGTTTCCCACAGTCGTCGGTTACACCATGATCCACGTCCTGGCGTTCTGTGCCGTGGGCATGATTGCGGCGGCTCTTGCGCAACTCGTGGAGCGTTTCCCGACCACGCTCTTCGTCGTGGTCGTGCTGTTTGCCATCTTCGAGATCGGGTTCTACCTGGTCGTTGCCCTCCTTGCCCAGCCACTCCTCGGTGCACTCGCGTGGTCCAATGTGGCGATCGGCAATCTCATAGCGGCGGTGGGGATGGGGGCGTACCTGTGGCGGGCGCACCCCCGCATACGTGAAGAACTCCGACTGCATCCCCTGGGAGTGACGGCGGACGGCGAGTGACGCGGGTGAGCCGCCTAGCGGAACGACCGCTCCCCACTCGGCTGAAAGGCGTAACGGAACGTGAGGCATCCAGGGGTGCCCCCATGGCAGTAGTAGCTGAGGAACTCGAGCTTGGCGAAGCGACGGTCCGTGGTGCGTACGACGTAGACGTGGCCCTTTGGCCGTAACAGGTGGGACAGAATGCCGTACCGGTACCACCGCTCGAGGGCGGCGTTCACCGTATCCGAGCCGAACTCGGATGCCACGTACCCGTCGGTCGGCGCGCTGACCACGGTGTCGAACGAAGCGGGGCCGAGGTCGATTGCCGCGCCGGCGGCAACGACGTTGAACCGGCGGATGGCGAGATCCCAACCCGCTGTGTCGGGGGGCTGCACTACCCAAGCAGTCGAGAAGTCGAAAAACCGCCAATCGGATTGGTCGCGTGCGTCGACGGTCACGGTGTCGAACACGAGCGACTCGGGAGCCGCGACCGAGCGTGATGCAGGCGAGGGGCTGAACTCGAGCACCCCCCTGCGCCGAGCGACCGAAGCAGCGACGAGGTAGGCGAGCACCAGAACGAAGGCGGCAAAACCGACGAGAAGGGGGAGCGGGGCGGAGCGGCCGGGACGGGGAACCATTCGGTCAGGAGAGTAGCGATGGAACACGGCGGCCGTCAATCCAAGTTCCGACAGGCGGCCTTCGTCTACCTGCACGTGGCGATCCTCTACGAGGCCGCCGCCTGGGTCATGCTACAGGAGCAGATGCTGCCTGCTCGCATCGGGCCACCCGCACTCTGGCTCGTTGCCGGGGCACTGTTCGCGGCAGCGGTCTTCGCCGGGTTGTACTTCTGGCAAAACGCGTGGTTCGCTCGGGTCATATGGGTGCTCCATGGGCTCCGCCTTCCGGCCCTGATCAACGGGGCGTTCTTCGCGGGTTCGGGCGCTCGCCTTCCCTCCGCTTTCTATCTCACCGCAATGGTGGCCGTGGTCGTCAACCTCTGGATGCTGGCGCGCGCCGGTTGGGATCTGTGAGTCCGCGGACGTACTTCGATGTGGCGGGGCAGGACCGTTCCCACCTCGCCGATCAGGTGCAGCAGCTCAGCGACAGGATCGCGGAGCGCCTGCGCGCGGTGCGATATGCCGTTCCCGTGATGAGTGGGAAGGGTGGGGTAGGCAAGAGCTATGTCACGGCGCGGCTCGCTGCGGGCGCGGCCACGCGATTCCCCGGCAGAGTCGGGGTGCTGGATGCGGATCTTCGCAGTCCCACGGTCGCGCGTACGCTGGACGTCAGCGGTCCGCTGCGCGTCACCGAGGCCGGCGTGCTCCCGGCGCTGGGACGCGACGGCGTGCGCGTGATCTCGTCGGATCTCCTGCTCGATGAGGGACAGCCCCTGGAGTGGCGCGAACCCGGCGGCGATCACTTTCTCTGGAGAGGACCGCTCGAGGCGGGCGTGGTGCGGGAGTTCCTGGCCGACGTCGTGTGGAGCGATCTGGAGTTGCTGCTGATCGACCTCCCTCCGGGCACCGACGGGCTGGCGGATCTCCGCTCGCTGGCGCCGGGCCAGCTCAGTGGCGCCGTCGCGGTCACGATTCCGAGCGAGGAGGCGACGCGCTCCGTGCGCCGCGCGATTCGCTCGGCCGCCGACAGCGGCATCCGGATGCTGGGGATAGTGGAGAACATGAGTGGCTACCGCTGCGCCGAGTGCGGTGACATCCAGGCGTTGTTCCGTGGCGGCGGCGGTGAGCAACTGGCGGGGGAGTTCGGTGTGCCGTTGCTTGGCCGTCTGCCTTTCGAATCCGCCACGCTCCCACACGAGACAGACCGGGCGGCCGACGATCTCATCCTCGACCGGCTCCTCGAGGTGCTGGCATGAAGTTCCTCTGCCTTGCCTGCGACGAGCAGATGCACTTCGAGACTCGGGACGAGCCCGGCGACGGCACCTTCGCGGCGTCGTTCACATGTCCCAAGTGCGGCAGAGCCGTGGCGATGCTGGCGAATCCGATGGAGACCAAGTTGGTGGGCTCGCTCGGCGTTGAGATCGGTGGGCGCACGCTCGAGCGTGAGCCGATGGAGTTCGT
>JBDHFY010000403.1:0-3545 GCA_039590195.1 Gemmatimonadota bacterium
TATACCGCCGTGGCGGTTGTGTCGGATGAGACAGCGTTGTGGCGCGGTGAAGATAGCGCGAACCCCGACACGGAAGTCTTGAACGCGCTAAGGCCGGCAATGGCGACTGTACCGGGTTCGGTGCTGTTGGCTATCACGACGCCGTATTCTCGCCGTGGGGCAGCGTGGGGCGCATTTGAGAAACATTACGGCCAAGACTCTTCGGTGTTGGTTTGGAAGGCCGACACCCAGTCGATGAATCCAAACGTTGACCCGTCCATCATTGAGGCGGCCTACGAAGATGACCCGATAGCTGCGAGTGCCGAATACGGGGCTGAGTTTAGGCGAGACGTTGACGCGTTCTTGTCCCGTGAAGCAATCGAAGCCGTCACGATTCCCGACCGTCTCGAGCTTCCACGGGTTGAGGGCACCAGGTGTGTGGCCTTCACCGACCCTTCTGGTGGTTCTCAAGATTCGTTCACGTTGGCCATCGCACACGAACAAGACAGCGTGGCCGTGTTGGATGCTGTTAGGGAACGTCGCCCACCGTTTTCGCCAGACGGAGTTGTGCAAGAATTTTGCGAACTCTTGAAGCTGTACGGCGTGAGCCGTGTCGAGGGTGACCGTTACGCCGGCGAGTGGCCACGCGAAAGATTCAAAGAGCACGGTGTTGAGTATCGCACAGCCGACAAGACGAAAAGCGACATCTACCAAGCCCTCTTACCGGGTGTGAACTCCGGCAAAGTCGAGTTGTTGGACCACAAGCGATTGAAGGCACAGTCAGAGGGCCTAGAGCGGCGCGTGTCTCGAGGTGGTAAGGACTCGATTGACCACGGGCCAGGCGGGCGGGATGACGTTTGTAATGCAGCGGCTGGCGCGTTGGTGCGTGTGTTAGGAAAGAAGGAGGTGTTGGAAGTCGGCCCCGGCAATATCGGCGTTGGCCCGAGTTACTGGTCGGGCGCAGGTGGTAGAGACTATAGGTCGGCCGGTCAAGCATTCCAAGCGTCTTGGCCCGAGCCACCGCCACCACAATGAAAGAGGCTATTGGATGACGAGTGTGTTGAAGTCTCCACGCTGTCCGTGCTGTGTTGTAGGAACGATGGAACTGATCGGCGCACCACATTACCCGGCGCGGCTGTGTCCACGGTGCATGTTCCAGCATGTCGTGCGGATTGACGAGCCAACGAGTTGATGTGAAAGCCCCGAGCGTCGCTGGGACGCTCGGGGCTTGGGTCACATGACCTTGAAGCGCGAAGCGCAACGCAACTACGGGCAAATCACCCCATGGTATTCGAGGTGTGCAGTGCCAGTGGACAAGTCGGTCGTGCCGTGTAACGTCAGGTTGCCCTTCTGTGCGCCCTCCACGAGTCGCATTGTGGTGTGGACGCCTATCAGGGGAAGGTGCGCTAATGTGCCACGGAAAGCGTTTTCGAACACCAATGTTCGTCCAATTAGAGGTTGGACAATGCCGCCTGTGACCTTCCATGTCTGCTCAACAGGTCTGAACACGACCTTGCCGTGAACAACTGCGGGTCCAGGCACATTCTCGACTGTACCGATAACGTCACCGGAGAGAGTGCCGAAGGGGAACACAAAGTCTATCGCTCCCGAGACGGTGGCGCACCCCGAGTTCCCCGCGACCCCGAAGTTGGGCGTGGGTCCGTCTGTGCCCGTCGGCACATCGCCGCAACCGACCGCGAGACCCACGGATACCAGTGAAATGAGGAGCTTCTTCATAACATGCCTCCCAACTGAGATGTGGACAGCGCTCTGACTCAACGGTCACGTCGTGGGTGGGCGTCCAGGTGGAGGGCGTCGCTCTGGCGGCGGATCGGAACTACGGCCATCGGCGGTCTGATGTAATAACCGTCGGTGCAAAGGACAACACGTACTGGCTTCGCACCAACTGCAGCAAACCTAGAGGCACTGCATCAATTCGCAATCAACTGGTGCAACGTTTCTGACAAGTAAGTGTGAGCGTGTTTCTGCTATTTGAGTCAGGTCCGTGGGCGGGCAAGGCACAGTCAATCTGGACAAACTCTATCCGATAACGCTCCACGCACCCGTGTTGCGCGGCTGCCACTCTGGCGATCCCACGAACGTTTCCTCATTGTTGATCGGATATTGAAGTAGTTCCCTCGCCGATGGCTTCATCGGCCTCGCTGCCGCACAGACGCCCCCGCAGGACGCCCGCCCGACGACGAGGCCGCTAGGCCATTGCCGGATTGTTGTGTGGTTCGGTCAACCGGAGGATCAAGTATCATGAAACGCATCGCGCTCTTTGCACTTGTCATCCCTGTTCTCGCTGCCTGTGGGGACGTACCAACAGACACCGCAACTCAATCCGGCCAGCTCTCGGCTGCGGAGACCTTCAGTTTTCATGTAAGATCAGCTTGCGCAGACGCCGCGTTCTCAATGGTCGACGGGGTGGGTGCTCAGACGGATGTGGAAATCGATGTGTGTACGGACTCTCATCCCGCTAGGGACGGTAAAGCGGGACCACCCGAATCTCGGACGCACATGTCCATCGGAATCAACATCGGAATCAACCGGTTTCGCTCCGGCCAGGTTATTCTTGATGCATCATCCTTCCACTTCCCTGCGATCTCGCGTGGGGCCAGGGCTACCCTGAACGCGACGGTCAATGTTCACGATATATCCTTTCCAACTTCCTCGTTCGACGTCTTGATCGATGTAACGTGGGTATGCACGGGCGAGGTTGAGCGCGAGGTGAGCCACCACGCCTTCGGGACTCCAGGAGAGGATGTCGACGTCCAGTCTTACCAGGTTGTCCGTTGTGCTGCTAGCGCTACAGGCGTTGTGTCGGACGACGGGACCGACTTCATAGGAGGACCGTCGGAGAGCGCCGAGATGCGCTCAGAGAACCTGGTGGAAGTAGAGGTCAGCACCGGGCGTTAGCATCCGCTGAACCAGTCGGCCATCGACGGTGACCCCGTCGGGGCGACGTGGTAAAGTGGTGGGGAAGGTGGTGGTGCCGGAGCACGATGCGAACAGGCTGGGGTTCGCCAAAACTGTTAATCCAAACGAGCTCGGGTCACCTATGGCATCTGGGGACTAAGACGCCCGGCGTCCCGTCAGCTGAGATCCGCGTAAACCGTCGATCGGCGAAAGATCTTGCCAGGCTCCTGCGTAACTAGCCCTCGGATTTCCAGGGAGGTCAAAACCGCCAGCACACCGGCTGCGTTGTTGGCACCCAACCGTCGGGCTAGCTCGTCCACGTGACCCAAGCCCTCCCCAAGAAGATCCATGACTCGCCGTTCTTCGTCACTGAGGTCGCTGGGCATTGATACCGACGGCGCGATTTCACTGATACCATATTCCTCCAAAACATCACGGAGTCCCAGGACCGGCTTTGCACCGAGCTGCAACAACCGATTGGTGCCATTGGAAACTGGACTGGTGATGGGCCCAGGGATCGCCATCACTTCTCGCCCCTGCGTCAGGGCACATTCGGCCGTGATGAGCGCTCCCGAGCCGTCCCGGGCCTCGACAACGACGGTGGCTCTGCAGAGCCCAGCGATCAGCCGGTTTCGCCGGGGGAAGTT
>JBDHFY010000404.1:0-3544 GCA_039590195.1 Gemmatimonadota bacterium
GCGAGACATGTACAGATCCCCGGGTACCTGGTCTCCCTCATCGCGCACCCAGAACGTGTACCCGTAGCCCACGGGCGTCTCGCCGCCGTCCCGCACATATCTGCTGGTGGCGAGCCGCAACCAGTCCGCCGGGACGAGCTGCCGACTCTCCCACCGTCCCTCGTGCAACCACAGGTACGCCAACCTCGCAAAATCGCGCGCGGTGCATCTGAGGGTACTACCGACCACCGAGTTGATGCCGATGGGGCTGTCGTCTCGGGGGTTCGAGCCGTATGCATCACACCCTTCCCCACCGCCGACACCCCATCCCGGCGTGTCCGCGAAGTTCAACTCGCGATTGTCGGCGTACGGCATGTCGCGGTACTCGTTGTTGCGCAGCTCGCTGGACATGCCGATATGCCGCAGCACGCGATCGTACAGATACGGCCCAACCCGCTGGCCCGAGATGTTCCGCATGGCCAGGGCGAACTGCTCCAGGCCGTAGTTGCTATAGTTGAAGTCGGACCCGGGCGCGAACCTGAGCGTGTGGTGCGCGGGAATGTCCTCGAAGTGCCACCACCCGAAGCAGTATTCGTACATCTGGAACGGTCCCGAATAGCCCGGATACCTGCGCCGAGGGGTCGGCGCCAGCCACGGCTCACGGGTCTCGTGGCCCGATGTCATGGACAATACGTGTTTGACCTTGATCCGCGTCTTCCGTTCGTCCGTGAGAGGCTGTTCCCAGATCTGTGGGATCAAGGATTGCTCCCGAGACGACCCCACCAGATAGGAGTCGAGGGTTACGCGATCTCGGTATTCATCGAGAAAGACGCCCGCCGCCGTTCCAAAGACCGATTTGGTCGACGACTTCATGTCGTTACACGTCCGGGCAGTCCACGGTTGCGGCCCACCCTCCATCCCGGTGGTGTAGCTCTCACCGATGATGCGTCCCTTGTACACGACCACCAGCGCGCCACCGTAGCTGGTCGTCATGACGTGACGGTCGTGGTACGCCATCGCTTCCGTGAATCGCGCAGGGTGGACCCCCACGTCCCCGGGGCTCACGACACTCCAGCCGCCCTCTTGCTCGGGCGGCGGGAAGGGACGGTCCTGTGTCGGCGCGGCTCGCTCATCGCCCAGGTCGCGGCCGCTGTGCCCGCGGCCTCGTAACGCCTTGAGAACGCCCGGGAGTCCGAGACTGGCCGCGCCGATGCCCGCCGCCGTGACCATCTGTCGTCGAGAGATGGAGTTGTCGTTCCGGTTCTTCATGGTCGTCTCCGGTCGCCGATCAAAAGCTAGCGCGTCGGGGCGCCCGTCGGGGAGAGCTGGCTTTGAGCGGAATACCGGAGAGAGGTCACACCCCACCGAGTTTGGTGCGCCGTTTAGGTGTTGACTTTGGTCGGCTGCGGGTCCTGCTTACGTCCCGCATGTCCTGGCCACAACCTCTTTTCGTCGCTGCCTGCGGACGCCGGTGCCCGGCACACCTCGCACTGATCCTTGTCCTCCTCACGTCCACGGCGGGCTGGGCGGAGCGTGCTCTGACCATTCAGCCTCCAGCCGACATGGAACGGCGGACGTCGAACGTTGACAGTTGGGGAGTGAGCCGACATTCGGCGGTCAGATTCCAGCAATGCACGGCACGACGCGTGTCGCGCGACGAGCTGCGGCGGGCCATGGCCCAACACGGCGACTATGACATTCTGGCGACCACCAACCGAGGGCGTTTCTCGAGCGAGCTCCTCCTCCGGCTCGGCCGCCAGGCTAGGGAACAGGACCCTGAGGGCGGGCCCCTCTATATCGAGCCAGACGACTGGTTCCACGCGTTCATCGAGACGGCCGGCGTCAGTGAAGACGAGGCGCCGTTACCGGCGCGCCTCGGTTTCGAGAATCGGCAGCGAGTACTGATTGAGTACCGCCGGCACCGTGTCATAGATGAGGTAGCAGAGGGACCGGAGCCAACCCTCGCCTTGAACATCCGAGCCTGGTGGCAGGAGGCCGAGAACCCAGCATCCAGTTTCAGCTTTACCGACACGACGGCATCACCGAAGCTGAAAGTGACCAGCCATCGGGAGATCACCTATCGCCTGCTCGAATTCGACGACATGATCGTCGTCGACGAGATGGACGGCATCACGGGGCGCCCGGTGTCCGGCCTGCTCGGCACGATCTTCGACTACATCGGGGAGGCCAGTGTCAAACACTCGCGCATCGCCGTGTCCGATGACGACGGCGTCCAGATCACCAGAGCGCGATCGAAGAAGGTCTTCTCCATCTCGGTTACCGTCACGGTCGAGCCTGATGGGCGCGCTAGGAAAGGCCTACCACGGGACCGGCCCGATCTCCAGAGAATCGAGGAGCGGCTGAAGAACCCGCTCAAAACCGAGTACGTGCCTTACGAATGGGAACCCGTGTGCCCAGGGAACACATCGCCAGCCGCCAATCGATGATGGCGGGACACGAACAGCAACGAGCGCGGATACGCAACTGGTCGGCAGTGGACGAACGAATGGCTGGCCATTGACCAACCCGCCCGTTCATAACACCCGGGCACAGCAGCGAGGTGTTGTACAGGCGACCGGGACGACCGATCTGTCGGGGGCGAGACCTCGACAGACGCCAGGGTTGATGACGATGGTAACTGCGCTCTAGCGGGGCCGGTTGTCCCACCACCCCCACAGGCTACAACGCTCAACCCGACAATCAGCGGTAACGCAATTACCCGATGCGGTCTCAGGTTGGTGTCAGCCTGCTCACGGTCACCCACTTCTGTCCTCTTGCGATGCACGTCCGGCTGTGAGCAAGCGCTCTGCAAAGTCGAGGCGTTCCTGCACCTCGGCCAACTGTGCTCGTGTGTCGTCGAGATCGTCACGCAGTGCATCGACGACCGGTCCCAACTCCGGATCGCTGCCTCGCATCTCCAGCTCTTTCTTCTTGAAGTTGAAATGGAGGATCAAACCCAGGACCCCGACGCCCCCTAAGACACCAAAAATAGTGCTGATAATCTGCAGTTCTAACGGCACAATGATATCCCCTACTCAAGCTCTCAGACGTGAGTGGGCAAAGAAACCTTCGAGGTCTCGACTCGTTACGGTGGCCAGGTCAGTCCCTTGCCGCCGAACCCGAAATACTACCTACCGCCCTACCGTCTTACCGCCTTCGATGCCCGGGGCGGGATTCGAACCCGCTTGGGATTGCTCCCAAGGGATTCTAAGACAGTCACCAGCTCGGCACAACTTGGGCGAAGTCCACACAGCTTTCACCCAGGAAAGCCAGCGGCTTGGCAGCGGGACACGCGCCGACAGAACCCCTTGCCCTCACTGCTCTAGTCGACTTGCTGATTCGTGTTTACGCAATAATTCGCTTGAACACTTCCAGATCAACATTCCGTCCACATACGGTCGCGACTACGTTCTTTCCTTTGAACTGCTCTTTTCGCTTGAGGAGCCCCCCCACACTCAAGGCTCCTGAACCTTCGACCACCAGGCGATGTTGCTCGAAGAGAAGGCGGATGGACGCTTCGATCTCTTTCTCGGACAGCAACAGAATCTCATCCACGTATCGCTGA
>JBDHFY010000405.1:0-5423 GCA_039590195.1 Gemmatimonadota bacterium
AGGCTCGTAGCTCAATTGGCAGAGCACCGGTCTCCAAAACCGGGGGTTGCAGGTTCGAGTCCTGCCGGGCCTGTGAAAGCCGCGCAGATTCTGCGCGGCTTTCTCATGCCCGACCGTCTCTTTCCCTCGCGCTCGGGTCGGCACGCGGGGCGTGCCTCGCTCGCGCAGTCGGGTCGAGTCCTACCGGGTCAGGCGGACAGCCGGGCCGGCGGACCCGCTTGGGAACCTGCGCTTACTCGCTGTGAGAGGGAGAGACCAGGTGCTCCACGTCCTCTGTCGCTTCGGCGTGGCGTTCAATCTCCTCGCAGAGCGCGCGAATCTTTCCCGTGACTTCCTCGCCCTCCAACGACTCCCGGGCCGCTTCCGCACGGAGGTTCCCCATCTGGAGCCAGAGGGTATTGAGCATTTCTGTGAGGCGCGAACGGCGGGTCGTGACTTGTTCGAGTCTGTCTGCAAGTTGACGCATGAGACTCAGTTGGTTTGACACCAGTTCACGCATCTGACACTCCGCCGCCGATCCAGCCTCGGTATCATCACCGAACGTTGCCAGTTTTTGTTCGAGCCGTGCGATCTCGCCCGGATCGGCGTCACGAGCCAGTTTGTGCCGCCGCGACGGCATCATTGGCTAGCTCCCGGACGGGTCCGGTGAGCTGCCCCGCGCTCTGACTGATTTGAGAGAGATAGCCTTGCGGCGTCTGTGGCTCTGCCCGAGCCGAAGCGCGCTTGTCCGACGGCGCAGGTGACAGCAGGCGCGCGATGTGAGGTTTTTTCCAGAAAGTGATCCCTTCGTAGGTTGGCGCGAGGGCGCGTCCGCCGAACAAGCGGTGTGCCTCTCCAACGGTCAGACTGCGGGTCTTCGCCCAGATGACGCCTGCGATGTAGCCCAGGGCAGAACCGTAGATCAAGGTGCTCCCGATGGGAGCGAAAAAGGTTCGTACTCGAAAGGCCCCGAAAAGACACGTCATTCCCCCCTCCGGGGACAGAACACAAAAGAACTCATGGCCGGGGAGGAACAGTTCCTTCACCACGTTGCCGAGGAATGGCCAATCCGCGTCCCCATAGGCTTGAATGGCCTCTCCGGGCAGGGCCGTCAGCATCACGACTGCTGGAAGAAACGCCACAAGTAATAGCAGCACGGTAGCATCAAGCACCGTTTGCACTAATCGCACACCGCGTGGAAGGCGCGTCCACCGTGGCGCAGTTGCCGGATGCCGCAGCGGGGCCGGGTACCAACCTCTCCACCATCGCGGCTGCCTGAGCGCCATACAAAGCACCTCGGTCCACCGCCATCTCTTGGGCCGGTCAACAATCCACGCCGAGAGAAGAATCACGCCGCTCGCCAGGGCCCAGAGTGGCAACGCGAAGGTCACTGGAACCAAGACATATGCGTAAATCGCCGACGGAGACGTGTCGGCTGGGTTTCCCGCAATCACCCCGACTATGAAGAACGGCCATACGAGTAGCCAGGAGATTGGCGCAACGCGCCCGATGAGAAGGCCGTCAAACCAGGCTCTTTTTTCGATGAGCGCTTCATCCGCCTGCCCAGCATCTGCGATGGCGTCCCGCAGGCTCCCACCGTGCGGCCACCTGGCGTCTGGCTCCTTGGCAAGGCACCGCATCACCGCCTTTGAGAGATCGTCCGGCACATCGGACGCGACAGCCTTGAGGGATGCTGGCGCTTTGGTCACATGTTGAACCAAGACCTCCTGCGCACTGCTCCCCTCAAACGGCAGCCGTCCTGCCAGCATCGCATAGCCCACCACCCCCAGCGAATAGAGATCGCTGCGGCCGTCGAGGTCCCGCTCGCCCGCCGCCTGCTCCGGTGACATGTAGTGGGGGGTCCCGATCGCCGTGCCAAGCTCGGTCAGCGTTTCGCCAGACGCTGCCGCCTTTGCGATCCCAAAATCCGTCAACATCGGCCGGCCTGATTCATCCTCCAACAGGATGTTATCCGGCTTGATGTCGCGATGGATCACACCCTGCCGATGCGCGTAGTCGAGCGCCGCGGCCATGGCGGCGAGAATCTTCCGCGCCCGGTCGGGCGGCAGTTTGTCATCCCGGCGCAAGCGGTCCGCCAGGGACTCACCTCGCACGTACCCCATCACGAAGTACATCATCCCCTCGACCTCGCCGAAGGCATGGAGCGCGACGATGTTTGGATGGGTCAGCTTGGCGGCGGTGCGCGCCTCGCGACGAAACCGCTCTTGGGCCTCGGCGCTGACCGCGATCTCCGGCGGGAGAACCTTGATCGCGACTGTACGCTGCAGGGCGCGCTCGCGGGCCAGGTACACCGCCCCCATACCGCCGCGGCCCAAAAGCCGGACGATCTCGTACTGGTCACCCAGCGCCTTTTCAAGCGCTGCGCGCAGCGGATCAGTCGGGGACATGTTCCACCTCTGGATTGCGTGGGTTACCGAGCCGGTGCCCTCTCACCATCCCACCGCGCCTGAGTTCACGCTCGATGGGGTAGCGGTCGGTGAGGGCGTTCTTAACTTGGCCGAAGACGTCTGTCACGGCCTGAGTCCTGGGCTTGGGGCGATACTATGTACTGGCAACCCGGACGGCCGAAACCACAGCCGCTGGGGGGACGGGCCAAGGATCTCGGTGTGACTGCAAGGAGTCCGCGCGGCTCAAAGCCACGTCGCTTCGACTTCGCTCAGGGGTTAGATGATTCAGCCGGCGGTCCCGCGAAGATAGTTGGCGCACCCAGGCTCGGCCAGTACTGTTGGACATCAGCTCGGTTCGATAGGGATCGCCGACGAATCGAGGCAACGGGTCGACCAAGCTTCAACGCCATCTCCGTTGCAGCGTCGTGGCTCCCTGATGACCTGAGCTGCAAACCATTTGCAAACCAACTAGAAGGGACTAGACGGTACAGGAAGGGACAGGACGGGATGAAGGGGTTCGTAAGTCAGTACAGGACGGGACAGAGCGGGACCAGAAGGGACAGGGCGGGACGACGGGCACCGAACTCCCAAACCGGGGGTTGCAGGTTGACGCCCCCATTACCCTACCCCTCCACTCGCATCCGCTAACGCGACGAGTCCTGCTGGGCTCCGCGAGCCACGGTAGGCGCCGCGCTCGCTCTCGATCGACTAGCGCCTGGCGAAGGACGCCACTAGGGAGCGTCTCAGCTCACGAAACACGGCGACTTCAACGAGGCTGCAACTCCGCAACGTACACGTCGCTCTGACGATTCTCGAGTGTGAAGTACAATCGCGTCTCGTCGACGGCGAAGTCTCGTCGTGCTGATTCCTGATGGGGCCCCAAACGTACGAGTAGTCGTGGGACGCCTCCCGCCACGTCAACGGTCCAGAACTCGGGATGGCCATCTGAGTCGTGCGTCTTGAGATAGAGGGTGCGTCCGTCCCGGCTCCAGAGTACACTCTCCACCAGAGGAGCGCCCGATGACGCGAGGACGCGTCGAGGAGGCCCGCCCCCGGCCGGGATAATCATGACGTGGCCCCGGACCGCGTGGGTTTCGGCGTCTATGTACGCGATGGCCTGGCCATCAGGTGACCACTGCGCTGCCCCGCCTGGTCGCGCAATAACCTCCGGCGACGTCCATTGTCCGTCAGCATCACGGCGCGTAACCAGGATGGTGAACGGTCGGGTCTGATCGTGGAACAGAATGGCGTCACCGTCCGGCGACCAGGTAGGATAGCTCTCCTGCGCTGTGGTAGCCGTGACGAATTCAACCATCCCGCCCTCGATCGCCTTGATCTCAATGTCCCGGTTTCCGGAACGCCAGGAGTGGTACGCCACCCACCGCCCATCGGGTGACAGGTCCGGAGCGAACTCATCTGCTGGGCCGCTCGTCAGCTGCTCCACATCGCCCCCACCAACGGGCATGCGATAGGCATCCGAGTTGCCACGGAGGTCAGAATCGAATAACAGCCACCGGCCGTCACGCGAAATTCGCAGCGATTCGATGACCTGGCTCCCGCTGGTGAGTGCCGTAGCCTCGTCAGGACGTGCCGCGGCTGCGATCGGCAACGACCAAATGTTGGATCGTGCTGTGTAAAGGGTGTAGCTCAGGCGCGCAGCGCGATGGAGCTTGCTCCAAGCCCAGTCGTGACCCGCACGGGCACGCCGCCGGGCCGGCCGGAGGACTCGATGGCGATGGCATAGATGTCTCGCAGCCCGTCGCGGTTGGAGAGGAAATAGAGCCAACGGGCATCGGGCGACCACACCGGGCTCTGGTTAAACGCCTGCGCGTCGACTACCCGAACGGCAGGCCCGCCAGTGGCTTGGAAAAGCAGAATGGCACTAGGCGCCAGGTTCCCGAACGTCGTGCCGGGTCGAACAAATTCGTGGTTGAGTTGCACGCAGGCGATCCAGCGACCGTCTGGCGACCAGTCGCACGAGTGGAGGTCCGGCTCCCTCGCCACGAGTCGCTGGGCCCCACCGGCAACCGGCACGACGAGCAGGGAATCGTGCCGAACGAAGACGATCTCCGAGCCGTCGGCCGACCATGCCGCCGCCGCGATCCCGAGCGTCGCCGGCTGCACGACTGTGCGGGACGAGCCGCCAAGCGCCGACGCTACCGATACACCACCTCGCGACAAAAACAACAGCCTTGCGCCGTCCGGCGACCAGCGCGGCTGGTGCTCGACCGCACTCGTGTCGTCCGACAAGGCGATCGTCCGTCCCCCACCGACCGGACGGATATAGATACGCATCCGTGCGGCATTTCCGGCGGCATAGGCGACGAGGTTTCCATCTGGCGACAGGCTCGGCTGGATCTCCAGTCCGTCGGCGGCGGTGAGTTGTTGCGAGCGCCCCAGGACAAATGGCGCATTTTCTGGCGCGCGCCCGCGCATCAACGCCACCGTTCCAGCCAACAAGAGCAGCACACTGGCAAAGGCAAGGAACAGCCACCTTCTCGCGATCCGTGGGATCGGCGTTTTCGCGGGACCACGGTGCAGCGCCGCCGCAAACTCGCCAGCCTCGGCGAACCGGTCAGCTGGGGTCTTGGCGAGCGCTCGGGCCACCACCGCCTCGACGACCTCCGGGACCCCATCTCGCACGACGCGCAAGCGTACCGGCCGCTCCGTGAGAAGCTTGGCAATCACCGCCTGCGCCGTCGGTCCGGTGACCGGTGGCTCGCCCGCCAGCATCTCGTACAGCACCGCGCCCAGGGAGTACACGTCGCTGCGGGAATCAGGCATCCGTTCCGCCGTCGCCTGCTCCGGACTCATGTATTGCGGCGTGCCCAGGGACAGCCCCGTCTCGGTCAGCCGGTTGCCCCCAGCCTCCTTTACCGCCAGCGCAATGCCGAAATCCGCCACAAGCGCCCGGCCTTCATGAAACAGGATGTTCTCCGGCTTGATATCCCGGTGGATCACGTTGTGGCGATGTGCGTAGTCTAATGCGTCTGCCACGTCCGTCGTGATCTTCACCGCCTCCTCGATGCCGAGCTG
>JBDHFY010000406.1:0-3518 GCA_039590195.1 Gemmatimonadota bacterium
CGTCACCGACCCATCCCTGGCCGCCACCAGCACACGGCTCCCCTACAACTTCGTGAAGGAAATCCAGGTCAAGGAGGGAGGGTACGAGGCCGAGTTCGGGAAAGCCCTCGGCGGCATCGTCAACGTGGTGACGCATTCTGGCGGGAACGAGCTTCAGGCGGGCGTGTTCGCCTATCTCACAAACGGCACGCTGGCCGCAGACGGACGACCTGGTTTGCTGGACCTCACCCTCAGGGATTTTGCCACGTACGACGTCGGGTTGAGCGCGAGCGGTCCGGTGCTGCGTGATCGGCTGTGGTTCTTTGCCGCCTACAACCCGAGCTTCGAGACGCGCGACCTCGAGATCCCAGGGTTTGGATTCCACGAAGACCGGCTCGTTTCGCATCGGTTCGCAGGCAAGCTCACGTGGCAACCGAGCGAGAATACGAGCGTGATGTTCACCGCTTTCGGCGACCCGACCAGACATCACCTGGTCGGCCTCGGCGGTTTCGGTTCACAGAATCCAGCCCAGCTCTTGAATCCGGACCCGTTGCTCTGGTTCTCGCGACGGGGGTCGGTCAGTCTGTCGGCGCAAAGCCGGACCGTGCTGGGGAGCCGGGCGGTCATCGAAGGATCCATCGCCCGCACCGAGCAAACGGAGGAAAACCGCGGTGACACGGAGCGGGCGATGTCAGAGCCCCTCTTCCAGGACTCACGGACCAACACGTGGTCAGGCGGGGTGTGGGCACAGCGGAGTAGTGATATCACACGGGCATCCGCCAGAATCGCAGCGACGATGTTCCTCAAGAGTCACACCGTGAAGACGGGGGTCGAGTACGAAGAAAACGTGTGGAATGAAATGACGGCGACCAACGGCCCAGGAATCATCCAACAAACGAGCGATGCGGCGTTCTCCGTCAACCGCATCACTTCCGACATTGAGGTGCGTAATCGCGTCCCGACGGTGTATGTGCAGGACTCCTGGCAGGCCACGAGGCGCCTGACCCTCAACGGCGGCATCCGGTGGGACGGGCAGTATTTGATCGGCGTCGGAGACTCCGTCGCGCAGTCGGTCACCGACCAGTTCCAACCTCGTTTAGGAATCACCTTCCAGCCAGGCGAGCTTGGATCGCAGAAGGTCTTCGCTTCGTATGGACGCTTCTACGAGCAACTCCCGCTGTTTCTCTCCAGCCTCGAACACGGTGGGGCGGAACAGTGCTTTTTCTTCTATGCTACGGATCCGCGAACCGCCGACCCGGCGGAGGGCAACCTGATTACCTGCGTGAACGAGGCCGGGGTGGCCCGGTCTCCCAAGGTGGAGGGCTTGGATGGGCAACATTTCGACGAGTTCACGCTCGGGTATGAGAGGGCTCTTGGCAGCTCACTCAAGGTTGCGCTGAGAGGCGTCTACCGCACGCTGAGAGCGGTGATCGGTGTCGGGATCACTCCGACGCTCGAGACGGCCGCTGGAAACACCGGTCGGGGGGCGCTGGACTTCCTGCCGGAACCCGAGCGCAACTACGCGGCGTTGGAGCTCACGGCAGGCAGATTCGGCGACAACCGCTTGAACTTTCAGGTTTCGTACACCCTTTCCCGCACGCACGGCAATTACACCGGTTTGTTTGCCTCCGATGTGCGCTCGACGCTCCCAAACTGGAACGCGGGGCTGCAACTGGCCGAACAGGGCACCAACAGCACCGGCCTGCTGCCCAACGATCGGACCCATGTTCTCAAGGCGGTCGGCTCGTATCGCGTGACGGACCGTTTCACGGCCGGAACGTTCTTCACCTGGCAGACCGGTACGCCGCTCAGCGAGTACGGGGCGTCAATCACGAATCCCTTCTTCCCGGTCTTCCTCATCGAACGGGGTTCGGCAGGCCGAACCCCTGCCATCTGGGATCTCAACCTTCGCCTGGCGTATGACCTCAACCGCCCCCCGGTCCTGTCGCGGGGCCGGATCGTGCTCGATCTTCTGCATCTCGGTAACCCTAGAACTGTTGTCGTGACCGATCAATTTCGTTTCCTCGGGCGGGACATGGACGACGGAAGTCACATCTTTCCCAATCCGAGCTTCGGTGGGGCCCTCGCTCATCAACCTCCCATGACGGTCCGCCTCGGGATCGAGATGGGATTCGGGCGCTGATGCTCACCGCGGGGGCACGCTCCGTCACGCAAGATGTCTGACGTCATCGATCATCTAAGCGAGGCACTCCAGGATCTTTACCAGCTTGACGCCGAGCCGGGGAGCGGTGGCATGGCGTGTCGGGCGGACCGGTCCTTCGAGCAGGCGGGCAGTTGTTATGGCTGACGTGTTCGAGCGTCTTCGCGCTGCGCTTGAGAACCGCTACGCTATCGAGGGCGAGCTCGGCGCCGGCGGCATGGCCACCGTCTACCTTGCCCGCGATCAAAAGCACGGACGGCAGGTGGCGGTCAAGGTCCTCAAACCCGAGCTTGCGGCCACGCTGGGTCCGGAGCGATTCGTCCGGGAAATCGAGATTGCGACGCGGTTGACCCATCCACACATCCTTCCCGTGCACGACTCCGGGGAGGCAGATGGCTTTCTCTATTACGTCATGCCCTATGTGGAGGGTGAGTCGCTGCGAGAACGGCTCAATCGTGAACGGCAGCTTCCTATCGATGACGCTCTCCAGATCTCGCGAGAAGTAGCCGCGGCGCTCGCCTACGCGCACAGTTACGACATCGTGCACCGCGATATCAAGCCGGAGAACATACTCCTGTCCGGAGGAGTGGCTGTCGTGGCCGATTTCGGGATCGCTCGGGCGGTGTCCGCAGCGGCTGGGGAACAACTCACCGCCACCGGGCTCGCCGTCGGCACAGCCGCGTACATGAGTCCCGAGCAGGCGTCAGGAGAGCGCGACATCGACGGCCGCAGCGACATATACTCGTTGGGCTGCGTGTTGTACGAGATGTTGGCGGGTCAGCCGCCCTTTACGGGATCGAGCGTGCAGGCGATCACGGCGGCTAAGCTGACCGCGCCGGTACCAGATATTTTGACGATCCGCGAGACCGTTCCGGCCACGGTCTCGCAGGTCGTCCAGACGGCCCTGGCCAGGCTGCCGGCCGACCGATTCCAGACCGCAGAAAAGTTGAGCGAGCGGCTCCGCGTGTCGGCCCGGGGGGCGCCGAGCGTGATCGCGAAACGGCGCCACGCTCCGCTTCCTCTCGGGGTCACCCCATGGGCCCTGGCCGCGCTCATGACGCTCGTCGCGGTCTGGCTCGCCGTCACGGGACGTACTGCCCGACCGGCGAGCGACGCACTCACATACCGCTACACCATTCCCATTTCCGGCGACCACCACCTGCCGCGCGGTGCGCGCGTGGGCGCCGTGGAGCCGGTTCCCATAGCTCTCTCCCCGGACGGTGCTCGGCTGGTGTACGTGGGGGAAGGAGACAGTGGAACCAGGCTGTACGTGCGGAGAATGGACGGGTTCGCAAGCCAGGCGATTCCAGGGACCGAGGGAGCATTGAACCCGTTCTTTTCACCAGACGGGAGGTGGGTGGGATTCGCCGCAGACGGG
>JBDHFY010000407.1:0-3511 GCA_039590195.1 Gemmatimonadota bacterium
TTAGACTGCCTCCGTCCACCGGCAGCGTGTGCCCAGTAATAAACGACGCACCATTGGAGCAGAGCCAGACAACTGCGCTGGCAACTTCGCCCGGCGTCCCAACACGGCCGATGGGATGCATGTCAGTAACTCTGGCAGTTATATCAGGGTCGTGAAAGAACGCTCGCTCCGCCATCGGGGTGCTGATTACGGCGGGGGCAACAGCATTGATGCGGACGCCCTTGTCCGCATATTCGAGAGCAGCGGCCTTCGTCAGGCCAACCACTCCGTGCTTACTGGCAAAATACGCCGATCCGAGGCGCCCGCCGCGCAACCCAGCAATTGATGCCATGTTCACAATAGCGCCCTTGGTTTCCACTATGTACGGAAGCTCGTACTTCATGCTGAGGAATACACCCTTGAGGTTTGTACCAACAACCTCATCCCAGGTTGTTTCCGAGTACTCGGCGAGCGGAATGAAGGCATCGCCTTCGATACCGGCATTGTTGAATGCGAAATCAATTGTCCCGTAGTGCTCAATTACATCTGCAATCAAAGACTCGACTTGATCCGTTTGAGTGACGTCTGTCTTGATGAATATGGCTTTACCCCCTGCCGCTCCAATGTCGGACACGGTGGCTTCCGATTCGGCGCTCCGCCGACTTGCGATAGCTACTCTCGCGCCCGCTGCCGCAAAGGCGAGCGCCGCTGCACGACCGATTCCGGAACTGCCGCCCGTGACAAGTGCAACCTCTCCAGCGAACAATTTGGCCACAATTCCTCCCTCACGCAGAAGGCATGGAGTTGCCAGATCGCCATGCCGCCTACGTTTTGCCACGCAGCGAGGCCCCTTGGTCGGCAAGATGCTAAAGCTGAATCCTCCACTGAATCGCCCCGAGTCTTGCAGACATTCCACCTCAGAATAGCGCATCGGAGGCGTCGAAGGGGTCGGTGGCTGAGGCTGGACTGCTCGTCAACCACCACTGGGTAATCCTCGGGCCCCCGCCCCCGCTTCTCCCTCGCCCACCGCAGCGTGGCCTGGGCGTCGTCCTGGGACATCAGCCCCGTCGCCACGAGCTTGCTGAGGGCGCGTTCCAGCAGCTCTCGCTCCGGGCCGTAGGGGTTGGCTGCCGTAGCGCAACATTCTCGGCCAAGAGGCCGGCGCGGTCGCCGAGGACGGCACGAATGAGCACTCGCAGGGCGGTCAGCAGGTTCATCGACGTCACCGGCTCGGGGGAGCCGGGATTCTAGCCGATGGTCAGGCGGCGGCGATCAGCGTAAGCTCTTGTAGATCAGCGCGGACAGAGTTTCCGGTAGGGACAGGGGAGCCATCATCCCACCCGAGACGCAAACCACAACGCCGACGGGATCTGGTTAATAGCATCCCCCCTCGCGAGATGGGTACCCCCTCGCGTGTTTCTTGCCCTAGTCTAGATTCGGTCGCCGCTCTCCCGATTCCACGGTTACACACTGAGGGCCTGCCCGGATCTACCTCCCCACCGCCGAAACGGCTCTCTCGCTTTCCCCTGTGCAGGAGAGCCAAGATCCACGCGGGGAGTCGGTACTGTCAGCCGCGGCCAACTCTTCGGCAGGGGCAGATCGAGACGCGGTGCATGGCGGGGCATGGAGCCTCCCTGGAAAGAACTCGGCGCTCTTGGGAGGAGGCGCAAACTAATCGACCCGGGGACAGGGGGTTACGAGTCGAGCCGAGCAGTGGAGAAATCGGTGGTCTACTACCCCGATACTCCTCAGAATCAATAGTCATTCTCGGGTCCAGCAAAGGAGTTCTCCCGCACTCATCTTGAGATAGTCGTATAGTGAAGAGAACCACCCCATCGTGGGGAGCCGAGCGCGCCCCCCCTGTCTGGTGCGACCTTGACGCGACCTCGCCTAACCCCGTGGGCGAATGACGTGCAGCACCGGATCGGCGTCACGCCCTCCGTGCTGTTCCGTTAAGAGGGTGTCATGAGAGGCCACTTGACCACAGGCCGAGGCCGATGTGGTTGGCGGTCTCTCCTTGCCATCGTCGGGACGGTCACACTCGGGGGTCTTCTGGCTGGCAGCTACGCTCCGTCCAGGGCGGACTCCGGAACTGGCGATCGGCCTCCCGCAGAGAGCCAAGGAGAACCCGGGCCCGGGCGCGTGGCTGGGGAATGGCTCGCTCGAGAACAGCGGGACATCCCGGACTCCGAGTATGACATCGTCTGGCAGGGCGTGTCTCTCGAGGACGTTGATGCGGTCTGGCACGCGCCGAACCGTGCTCATGACTTCCGCTCCTACTTCACCGACGAGGGCATCCGGATCCTGCCGCCCACCGACCCGCATCCGCGATGGGAGCTGGGGCTGTCGCTGGTGGGTTACGGGCGGGATGAGAGGATGTGGCCGGTGGCAGCGGCGGTCGTGTCACCGCACGAGAACCGCATCCATTACGACCGTGGCGACGTGGCCGAGTGGTATGTCAATGACCCGAAAGGTCTGAAGCAGGGCTTCACTCTGAAGTGGCCGCCCGAGGACGCTGCAGAGCGGTCGGGTGTCAGGGCGAGGCCGGCCGGGCCGGGGCGTGACACGGGAGGCGCTCTCCGCGATATGCAGGCCGAGCGGCGGGTTCATCTCACGCTTGCTCTGAGCGGCACGCTGTCACCGCAGCTGAGCGAGGACGGCCGGATGATCACCTTCCACGGGTCCGGAGTCATGAGCGCTCTCCATTACAAGCACCTCGAGGTGCGCGACGCGGACGGCCGGGATCTCACCGCCTGGATGGAGACGTTTCATGACGCCGGCCGGCGAGGGATCCGGCTCGTTTTCGACGACACCGATGCGGTCTATCCGGTCACCGTCGATCCCCTGGCCACGACCCCGGCATGGATCGTGTACCTCGATGACGGATGGCCGAGCGCCGTGTCGACCGCGGGCGACGTGAATGGCGACGGCTACGCGGACGTGATTCTCGGAAAGCCCTGGGCGCCCAGCCGGCCGGTCGAGGGGTTGACCACCGTTTACCATGGCTCGCCCTCGGGCCTGTCGGAAGAGCCGGCATGGACATCGGCCATGGGCGGATGGGGGGGCCGCGCGGCGTCGAACGCGGGGGACGTGAACGGTGACGGCTACGCGGACGTGATGATCTGGGATTTCAGTAATCGTGTCGTTGTCTACCACGGGTCGGCTTCGGGCCTGTCGCTGGAACCGGACTGGATCGGAGAGTGCGATCAGGAGGCCCAGTTCGGCCGAGCCGTGTCGGCAGCGGGGGACGTCAACGGAGACGGGTATACGGACGTGATCATCGGGGCCCCCGCCTACGACAACGGTCCGGGCCACGAGGAGGGATGGGGGCGTGTCTTCGTGTACCACGGCTCCCCCTCGGGCCTGTCGACAGAACCCGACTGGATGGCCTGGCCCGATCCGATCGCCTCCCTTTTCGGCATCACCGTGTCGACTGCAGGGGACGTCAACGGAGACGGCTACGCGGAGGTGATCGTCGGCGTCTGCTTCGGCGACCCCGATCGGGTCCACGTGTACCACGGCTCTCCCTCGG
>JBDHFY010000408.1:0-3889 GCA_039590195.1 Gemmatimonadota bacterium
CCGAAGCCGTGCGGAGCGAGGTGCAGCGCCTCGACGGCTTGCTTCCCGTCTTCGGCGAGCGCCCTCTCGCCGACTACATCGCGGACGCCATGGCACCCACCACCCTCGTGCTGTGGCTCCTCGCCGCCTTCACCACCGCCGGGGTGACGCTTGCGCTTGTGGGTTTGTTCGCCGCAGCGGCATTTCACGTGCGCGGCCGCACGTGGGAAATCGGCGTGCGTATGGCCCTGGGCGCCAAGACCGCCAGTGTTCTCTGGCTCTACACCCGCCGCGGTTGGGCCCTGGGTCTCTGGGGAGTGGCGATCGGACTATTCGCGGCCACGTTTGCGGTCCCCGCGCTACGGACGCTGGTGTTTGGCATTTCCGTGTTGGATCCGTGGTCGTTCGCGGCAGTCGGCGTGGTCGCGAGCGGGCTGACCCTGCTGGCGTCTTACCTTCCGGCCCGTGAGGCGGCGTCAGTCGATCCGGTGAAGGCCATACAAGCGGGAATGTGACGGCTGCGAGTCCCGCCAACGCGGCGCCGGATCACCTCACAGCGTACTTTCGTCCCAAGGGTTGAGCACCGCCAGGCCGAGGCGTTCGAGCTCACGGTTAACGGCCTCTAGATCTGTGGCCCACACGTCCCCCAGGCGATCGGTGTAGCCCCGCAACTCGTCGACCATGATTTGGAACACCTCTTCCATCCCCTTCCCGGGCCGGGCGCGGAGGTTGGAAGATGCGGAGGAGCGGTCGAGGGGGGATAACCAAGAAAAGCGCGGGACGTACCGCATTTTGCGGATCACGGATCGGCTCTTCTGTTAGTTGTCAGCTGATTCGGCGCGCCAGCGATGCCGCTAGCAGGCGAACCCTGGAAGAAAGGGCTGCTCCTTGTAGTCGGCGGTTGGCGGAGTAACTTGCACCGCAATGGAGCGTAACGGGATCAATACTCACATGCGACGCCCCACGAAGGGCACGGCTCCGGCATGCGACCGCGACGCTCTGCTCGCTAGGCAGAGCGAGCTGATTCTGCACTGTGCGGGTGAAGGGATCTACGGGCTGGATCACCAGGGGCAGACCACGTTCGTGAATCCCCGCGCGGCTGAGCTACTCGGCTGGGAGCCGGATGAGCTCATCGGGAAGCCACAGCACGGCATCAGTCATCACTCCCATCCCGACGGCTCCCCGTACCCGCGGGAAGAATGCCCCATCTACGCGGCGTTCAAGGTCGGAAAGGTCCACCGCGTTACCGATGAGGTATTCTGGCGAAAAGACGGAACATCGTTCCCCGTTGAATACCTCAGCACGCCCCTACGCGACGAGGCCGGCGAGCTCATCGGCGCAGTCGTCACGTTTCGCGACATCACGAAGCGGGTCGAAGCCGAACAAGCCGTTCGACAACTGCAACGCCAGAACCAGTCCATCCTCGAGTCGGCGGGAGAAGGCATCTACGGCCTCGACCAGCGAGGGCACACGACCTTCGTCAATCCTGCGGCGGCCGAGATGCTGGGTTGGGAACCGGATGAGCTGCTGGGCAAGCCGCAACACAAGATCATTCATCACACGCGCGCCGACGGCTCACCGTACCCCGCCGAGGAGTGTCCTATCTACGCGGCTTTCCGCGACGGCGCCAAGCGTCGCGTCGATACGGAAGTGTTCTGGCGCAAGGACGGGACCAGCCTTCCCGTCGATTACGTCAGCACCCCGATTCGAGACGAAGATGGGAATCTGACCGGTGCCGTTGTCAGCTTCATCGATATCACCGAGCGGAAGCGACAACAGGAGGCGCTTGAGCGCGCGCTGACAGAGGTCCGTGAACTGAAAGACCGCTTGCAGCAAGAGAATGTCTACCTGCAGCAAGAGATTCAGGTCAACCACAATTTCGAGGAGATCATCGGGACGAGTGACGCGCTCAGGAAAACGCTGAGCCGACTCGAACAAGTCGCGGGGACTGACGCGACGGTACTCCTGACCGGCGAGACCGGTGTGGGGAAAGAGCTCTTCGCCCGTGCAATACACCACCTGAGCCCACGAGCAGAGCGCCCGCTCGTCAAGGTGAACTGCGCCGCGCTACCCTCCACGCTGATCGAGAGTGAGCTGTTCGGTCACGAGAAGGGCGCCTTCACCGGCGCGACCAAGCAACGGGTCGGGCGCTTCGAGCTCGCCCACGGCGGCACGATCTTTCTGGACGAGATCGGCGAGCTGCCGCTCGATCTCCAGGCCAAACTCCTCCGCGTGATTCAGGAAGGTGAACTGGAGCGGATCGGCGGATCGCGCACGATCTCGGTCGACGTCCGGATCATCGCGGCGACCAATCGCAATCTCACGAAGGCAGTTTGGGCGGGAGAGTTCCGCGACGACCTCTTTTACCGCCTGAACGTCTTCCCGGTCAACATCGCCCCCCTCAGGGAGCGAAAGGAAGACATCCCGCAGCTCGTGACACACTTCGTGCGAAAACTCTCGGCGAAGCTCGGGAAGGCCATCGAGCACATCCCCGAACACACCCAAGCCGCGCTGCGGCAGTATGAGTGGCCCGGCAACGTCCGGGAGCTCGAGAATATCGTCGAGCGCGGTGTGATCCTGTCCCAAGACGGAACGCTTCGCATCGACGAAGCGCTCAAGATGCGTCCTCCCGACCCCGGCACCGCTCCGGATCTGCGAACGCTCGAGGCCGTCGAGCGCGACCACATCCTCGCCGCTCTCGAGCAGACCAACTGGCGCATCGAAGGCAACGACGGAGCCGCTGTCGCTCTGGGACTCCACCCCAACACACTCCGATCACGCATGAAGAAAGCAGGAATCGAGAGGAAGATCGGTCCCGCCTAACCGGTCCCGCACACTCCCAGGTCGTCCAAGACAGGCCACGCTGGCCGCCAAGCAGCCTCGAAGTCAACCACGACATTTCGTGGCTCCACGAAATGCCGAGGGGACGGCGCTTTCCCAGAAGCGGCGCTATCTGCTAACACAGTTAATAACAACCAGTTAGAGACACACCATGGCTGGCACGCTCCTTGTCTATAGGGATGGCGACCGGAGAACGATCTGGACGGCATTCACCTGAACAAGGAGACGACCGATGGCATTACCTAACCCCGGCATGACGATCGATCCCTCTCGGACCGCACTCGTCGTGACCGACCCGCAGAACGACTTCCTGAGTCCCGATGGCGTGACGTGGGGAGTCGTCGGACAGAGCGTCGAGGAGAACAACACCGTGGAGAACATCGAGACGTTGTTCAAGACGGCCAAGGCGGCGGGCATCCCCGTCTTCATCTCGCCGCACTACTACTACGAGCACGACCACAAGTGGGAGTTCGAGGGTGCCCTCGAAGCCCTCATGCATCACATCAACATGTTCGACCGGAAGGGCGCCTTGAGCGTCGAGGGATTCGAGGGTTCCGGCGCCGACTGGCTCGAGCGTTACAAGCCGTACATCGAAGACGGTGAGACCATCGTCGCGAGCCCACACAAGATGTACGGGCCGGAGAACAACGACCTGATCCTGCAGCTCCGCAAACGCGGGATCGACAAGGTCATCCTCGCCGGCATGTCGGCGAATCTGTGCACGGAAGCGCACCTGCGCGAATTCCTCGAGCAAGGGTTCGAGGTGGCCGTCGTCAAAGACGGCACCGCGGCCGCGATCGTGGAAGAAGGCAACGGATACGAAGCCGCGCTCGTGAATTTCAGGTTCCTCGCCAACGCAGTCTGGACCACCGAAGAAACCGTCAAAGCGCTCACCGAGGTGACAGCGGCTGCCGTCACCGGGTGAGAACCCCTTTTACTCTGAGATCCGTGCGTCCCATGCGCACGCACGGGAAAGGAAGGGCATCATGTTAGGTACACGCACAAGCTGGGCGCCGCTCTCCTTGCGGCTCATCCTCGGGTTCGGATTCGTCTACCACGGCACCCCTAA
>JBDHFY010000409.1:0-4971 GCA_039590195.1 Gemmatimonadota bacterium
CCTTCGATCCAAGCATTGTGGACCCCGCTTTCGAGGCTCGTGGTGAACCGCGTGATGGGATTCGGTCGTTCAGGGTCGCTGAGATCCAGGACGGTGATGCCGTTCCGTGCATCTGCCGATCCTTCGTGGGTGATGACCGCAAGTGCCCCGTCGGATCTCACCTTCACATCGTTCACCGTGCGAGCGTCGACGGTCAGGAAATGTGTTAACTGGGGGCTCGCCGGGTTACTGATGTCCCACGCATTGAGCGTGTTTCCCTGGTCTCCGTCACCGCGCACATTCCACGTGCCCGTGTAGGCCACGGCGCCGTGCACCCACAGGTCCGATGTGAAGTGGGATGTTACCTCTCCCCGCCCTACGATGCTGAACGGCTGTTCTGAGGATGTGGGTGGGTCGCCCGGAGGGTCCCCGGGGCCCGCCGGATCGCTGTCCTGACACGCCGCCAGCAGGACGGAAAAGCTTGCGTACACCACGACGAGCTTTCTCATGGTGACACTCGCCTGGCGGGGGTGCGATCCATTCTCGGGAGTTTGCGGGCGGCGATCGTTACCTGTACGGTGTCGCTTGCCGCTCCGGCCCGGGCAACGAGACGCGCGGCGCCCGCCTCGTAGCCCACGAAGCGACCGTCGGCCGTGGCGTGGCCGGCCGTATGCGGGCTGACCGTCCATGTGACGCGCGCATGTTCCACAGTCGACCCGGCACTGTCTAATGCCGTGGCGGCATACTGTAAGACATCCCCTTGCCTGACAGTCCGTGGGCCCGACACGATGCTGACGGAAGTCACCGTTTTGTTGTGCGGCGCCGGCCCGACGCGGAAACGGACGTCGAAGGATGCCAGGACGCTGCCGTCGATCAACTGGGCATGCAAACGTGTCGTGTAGAGCCCCTCAGCGGTTTCCCCAGGTGTTCTGACGACGAAATCGACGGACCGCGCGCTACCGGGATTCAGCGTGGCAATGTCCGTTGGTGAGACGGAAACGGAGGGGAGTAAAGCTGCGATGGGTGCGCCGGTGGAATCCCACGTACCGCGGGCGGAGAGTTCAATAGGACCCATTGCTCGAGTGCCCGTGTTCCGAAGTTGAACGCTGGTCCTTCGGGAAACAGCGAGATCGACGAACTCCTCAGCAAACACGACTTCGGTGGCGCTGTGGCGTCTCTCCCCTATGCCGCCGCATGAGGACGCGGCCATGCCTGCTGCCGCCAGCGCCGCTCCGAGAACGTATGCTCTGTGTGATGTCTTCATCGCTCGTACGGTTTCCGCCACCTGTAACCCCTGTGCAGCCCAACGAGTTCCACAGTTCAGTGGGCGCGCATGTATACAGCCCCCAAGGTATACACCCCAGCGGCGGTTTGCCACAGTACCCGGCCGTCGTCCAAGTCGATGGCGACTACGCCGCCGGCTGTATCCGTTTGGCCTTCGTATGTCACAAACGCTTGCTCGGCATCAGGGGACACGACCACTCCATGTGGATAAGCGACCGAGAGGGAGAGCCGCGTTCGCTCGCGCAGGACGGGGACTTCGATGACGGAAGCTGAACCATCCATCCGGTTGGCTACCACGAGGACTCGTCCGGTCGGTGCCAGGGCCAGTTGCGTGGGTCCCGGGCCAACCGCCACCGAGCCCGCGATTTCTCCCGAGACCGGCATTGTGAAGCGTCACGTACATCGTGTTGCCGCCCGGCGCCCACACGACATTGAGTGGTTTGAAACGTGGGACCCCGGCGGCGCCCGGGGCGTCATCAACGTAGAAGCGATTCGTCTCCTGGAGCGTTGATGCGTCCAGCACGACCATCTCGTCGCTCAAGCTGCAAGTGATGGCGACGTGGAGGCCGGTATTATCGACTTGAGCGTCGTGAGGGGCGGGGCACACGGTGGGTGTGGCGGTGATGGAGAGATCGAACAACTCTACGACGGCCACCCGGCTTGGCTGCCCGAGACCTGCGCGATAGTAATCTGGGATGAACGCCCTACGGCTGTCGGGGGTGATGCCGATCCGGGCGGCCCCTGCTGTTCCCAGTCGTGCTCGGCCCACCAGTCGGTCCGTGGCCACCTCGAACTTCCAGAGTGTGGGTTCGCCGTGCGCTAGCGTCACGTACCAGTATCGACCGTCGGGAGCGATGGCGATGCCATGAGGCTCGTCCGTCTCATGTGGACGGGGATTGAGCGAAATAGAGTCGATAGCCCTACCGCTTCTCGCGTCGAGCCGGAGCACATGGTCTGTGAAGCCGGACGTCACGTAGACCTGACCGTCGTGTTGGCGACAAGCCACGGTGAGTGTCGCCAGCATGGCGACGAGGCCTGTCGCCGAGGCGGACAGAGAGCGTAGTGTCATGATGACCGGAAGCTAGTCGACCCGGCTCTTCATCGGCACCATCCCCGGCCCACCCGCATAGCTTCGCTTCGTGTATTCTTTCTCGTGCGCCACGGGCATTTGTGCAGCTGAACTAGGACGGCCGGAATCCCCTGGCGGCACCAGAGCAAGTGACCTAGCGTTGTTGTGCAGGCACTGTCGAACATCCAGGCGAGTCGCCTGGCCTCCAACGACCGCGCACCGGAGGGCATCGGACCGGATGGAGACGCTTCCTGTCATCTTTCACGAAGCCTACGAGGTGGACATCGGTCCCCACGTTTTCCCCACGGCAAAGTATCGCTTGATCCGCGCGCGGCTGCTCGAGGACGCGGTGATTACCGAGCAACAGCTGCGACGCCCTGAGCCCGCCGACGACGGTGAGGTGGGTCTGGTTCACACGGCTGAGTATGTGCACAAAATCAAGACCGGTGACTTCACCATTCAAGAGGCGATGATGCTCGAGGTGCCCTTTACCCCTGAGCTGCGAGAAGCATCCTGGTTGTGCGCGAGGGGCACCACGCTCGCCGGGCGCCTGGCACTGGAGCGCGGATTCGCCGCCCATTTGGGGGGAGGATTCCATCACGCCTTTCCCGATCACGGCGAAGGGTTCTGTCTGATCAATGACGTGGCAATCGCGGTGAGGGCGCTCCGGAGAGAGGGGGCTATTGATAGAGCGATCGTCATCGATTGCGACGTTCATCATGGCAACGGCACTGCCGCGATTTTCTCTGGTGAGTCGGAGGTCTTCACCTTCTCGATGCATCAGGAGCACAACTATCCAGCATGGAAGCCTCCGAGCGATCTGGATCTCGGACTTGCCGATGGGACGGGCGACGCGGAATACCTCTCACTGCTCGACAAACAGTTGCCGTCGACTCTGGAGGACCACGGTCCCGACCTGGCATTTTACCTCGCGGGGGCGGATCCGTATCGAGAGGATCAACTCGGCGGGTTGGGACTTTCGCTCGACGGCCTTCGCCAACGGGACGAATTGGTCCTCCGGTTGCTCGGGGACGCCGGGGTTCCGGTCGCGACCGTTCTCGCCGGAGGGTATGCGCTGCGGACCGATGACACGGTAGAGATTCACTGCGAGACGGTGCGAGCCGCGGCGAGAGCGATGGGAGGCCTGGAGCGTTAACGATTGATTGTTGAGTGCACGGTGGCCGGTATGGCGAATCTCTCTAGACGATTTGACCTGTGATGCGCCCGAGAATCCATGGAAAGATCAGGGTGAGCGTCTGGCTCAGTGCAGTGGTTGTTGGTGTGGTCGTGGCTTGGACCACCAAACTCGGCACCCGCTGGCCTTCCGTCTACTATATGACCGGTCCCTCCATGGAGCCCACGGTGGCCGCCCAGGAATATTTCCTCGCGTGGCGGCCGCCCGGTAGGTTCTCCCGTGGGGATCTGGTGTTATTCCGCTACGAAGACGAGGACGGTGTGTTCCATGTGCTTCGACGACTCGTGGCACTGCCGGATGATACCGTGGCGATGGATTCGGGAGCCGTCGTCCTCAACGGGAAGCGGCAACGGTGGCCCTTTCAGATCCTGAAGCCATCAGCCTCGTACTCCGTGCTCGCTCTCGAAGGAAATCTCTACGATTGGGGTCCCTGGGTCGTTCCGGCCGACTCGGCCGTGCTTCTCGCCGATACGCGAGACATGCTCGGCTGGCCCGATAGTCGCTTCGTCGGCTTCGTCCCCCTCACGGATATCCTGGCCCGCGCGACCCGGACTGTCAGCGGGAGACGTTTACGGTAATGGGGGTGAAGCCGCGGATGAACGCGGATGAACGCGCGATTTTGCACCACTCCCCACTCAAATGATGATGGTATGTTGCCAGATCGACTTAGGTTGAGGTTGATAGTCAGTCCATTGGAGGAGTAGTGAGGGGCGGCCAGCGATCTCAGCTCATCCACCGAGAACTGACCAGGCGCATCATTGGACTGTGCTATGAGGTCTACGGTGAGCTGGGTTATGGATTTCTCGAGTCGGTGTACGAGTCCGCGTTGGGAAGGGCGATGAGCGTCGCCGGCTTGCAGGTTGAGCGCCAAGTGCCCCTCAAGGTCCGATTTCGCGACCGCGTGGTGGGCGCCTTTCGGGTGGATCTCCTCGTTGAACGAGCTGTGATCGTCGAGCTCAAAGCCGTAAGAACCTTCGAATCCGCTCACGAAGCCCAGTTGCTCAATTTGCTCAGAGCCACCAACATTGAAGTTGGGTTGTTACTGAGTTTCGAGCCCAGACCTCAGGTCAAGCGCCTGGTGTTTGCCAACAGCAACAAGCGAAACCGCGTTCATCCGCGGCCAAAACCTCATGAGTAGAGCCATCGTTGCAGTCGCCGTCCTGGTGGTGGCTGCGGTCGCCCCGGAAGCTGTGGCTGGACAACATGCCGACGCTGCAGTGGGGCCGGTGCAGGAGCGGACGGCTACCGCCGAGGTCGAGGGCCCTGTTGTGGTCCCTGAGCCCTCCGAGAAGGCCATGCACTTTTACCGAACCGGCATGGCGTGGTGGAGCGTCTTTGTCCTATGGGGCATCCTGATTCCCGCCCTCATTCTCTTCACCGGACTCTCGGCCCGGATGCGGGACCTGGCGCAGAAGATCGGCCGCACGTGGTTCCTCACGATCGG
>JBDHFY010000410.1:0-3493 GCA_039590195.1 Gemmatimonadota bacterium
GCGGACTTTGGCGGTATCACCGATGACCCGCTGGGTCTCGTCATTTCGGAGGTGATCCATCGGGCAAGAATCCGCGTCGACGAACATGGGACAGAAGCCGCCGCCGCCACGGCGATGGTTGCGGTTGGAGCGACCGCGCTGGTCATGCCGCCAAAGCCCATTCCGTTCATCGTCAACCGGCCGTTCCTGTTTTTCATTCGGGACGACGTAACGAAGACCATTCTCTTCGCGGGTCGAGTGACGAATCCCGCAGCATGAAGACGGTAGGGCTCATTCACTGATGAGCGGACGAATTCGCGTTCTTCCCATCCGGGCGGCCCCCCCCAAGGACAGCCGCGGGATGTGGGGTAGGATTACTCCTCGATACTCCAGGTGAGCGATCCGGCTCGCGCTCGGCGCTCCAGCGGCAGGAGGCTGCGGTGAATGAAGTCGTGCACCGGAGTTTGAACGCCGACATCTCTTCCCAACCGTACCACCGCCCCATTCCAGGCATCGAGTTCGGAGGGGCGGCCCTCGAGAACGTCCCGTTGCAGTGACGTGGTGCCATTGGCCGGAAGCCCATCCAGGAACCTCATGGATCTCGGAATGACATCCTGATCCAGGTCGATGTCCCTGGCACGAGCAACATTGAGTATCTCACCCATAGCCTCTCCGAGCATGCTTCGGGTCTCGGCAAGCTCGCGGAGTACTCCAATGGGGGCTCGCGTAACTGCTCCTACACCGCCAAAGGATACTACGAGGAGAAACTTTTCCCACAGCGCGACGTCGATGTTCGGGGGGATCTCGGCCCGAACTCCCGCATGCTCCAGCGCTTGTCTCAGCCTTTCGGTCCGATCGCTCGGCCGGTTGTCAGACTCCCCGATGGCGATGTACGGCTCGGCACCCACATGTTGAATCTCCCCGGGACTCCCGATGCGGCTCATGATTTTGGCCACGCCCTTCAACACGGTGTCGGATCCCAGCACTTCAGCCAACTGAGGCGTGGCCTCCACCCCGTTGAGCAACGGAAGTACAAAGGTGTCCGGTCCCATCAGTGGCTTAATCTCCTGAACGACCTGTGCCATGTGCCACGACTTGACGGCCACCAGCACGACGTCGGCGGTACCGACCTCGCACGGGTCGTCGGTCGCCTCCACCGTGTCCAGGCTGAAGTCGCCCTTTACACTGCGGACCGTCAACCCGTTTGTCTGAAGCGCCTTGAGGTGACTCCTCCGCGCGATGAAGATGACCTCCTCACCGGCCTGGGCCAGCCTCCCGCCAAAATATCCCCCGACGCCTCCTGCGCCGAACACCGCAATGCGCATCTGCCGTCTCCGCCGTTGTGGTCAGGTAGGAAATGTAGTAGGGGCGTAGCATGGTACGCCCCCACGAATCCTACCGTGACGTACGACCTAGCAGCATGGTGCGGGTCCATCGATAAGCTTCGGCTGAGGAGGGTCCGCTTCGGGCTCGACTCCGGACCACCGCTCTCTGCCGTCCCTCGGAGTCGCCCAGCTGCGCCCGCGAGTCGGCTACTACTAGAGCACATCCGAAGTCGTGTCGGCAGCGCGGCGGTGGGAGCTGCGAGAACGCTATGGGCCGCCTGGACTTCTCAACCCGTTGCGTATCACGAGGTTCGCGCCCCGCTGTTCTCTCCGCTCCGGCCGCCGCGCTGTGCAAACGCAATTTCAGATACGGTCCACTAGATCTGCGTCAATCTGCTCTTTTCTGCGTGATCAGTGGCTGGCCCCTACTCGTACCGCAGCACTCCCACAGGATCCACGCGGCTGGCGCGAACTGCCGGCAGCAGGCTTGCAAGTACGGCAACACCGGCGAACAGAACGAGCACGCCCCCGAGCGTGATTGGGTCGAACGGACTGACACCGAAGAGGAACGACGTCATGACCTGTCCTACCCCCACAGCAAGGGCCAAGCCAATGCCCAGGCCGATGGCACTCAGCCGCAAGCCCTCCCCGACAAACGCGCGCCTGATGTTCGTACCGGTGGCGCCGAGGGCGACCCGCAAGCCGATTTCCCGACGACGTCGTACGACGGAGTACGAAATCACGCCGTAGATACCGAGGCTTGCGAGTAGTAGCGCGATACTGCCGAACACGGAGAGGAGTGCGGAGCTCATGCTCCATTGGAGGGCGCTCTCGTCCACCACATCCATCATTGGGCGCATGGTGATGGGTAGGTTTGGATCGATCCGCAGCAATGCCTGCCGCACCGGGCCACCCACGGCCACTGTTGGCCCCTCAGCGGCGATCACCACGAAACGGCGGCGACCCGTGCCCTGAGTGATGGGTCGATAGATGTGGGGCCGTAGACCGGTGTCGAGCCCCGTGTGCTGGATGTCGCCCACGACGCCCACTACCGTGGCGCTCGTTGGGTTGTCGGGGTTACCCATGAGTAATGTCTGACCGATGGGACTCTCACCTGGCCAGTGTCGGCTCGCGAGTAGCCGGCTCACGATCGCCACCGGCGGTGCATCCGCATCATCGCTCTCGCGGAATGCCCGACCCGCTACCAAGGGAATGCCCATGGTGGCGAAGTAGTCCGCTGACGCGCGGGCCCGGAGCGCCAGGGGCCAATCTTGCGCAGTGGGGGGAACTTGTCCCGGCCGCGCGAACTGCATGGAGTAGGTTTCGTGGTTCAGCGGAAGGGGGTTGACGCTGGCAGCCGCTTGCACGCCCGGAAGCGCTTTGACCTCCGCCAAGGCGCGATTGTAGTAGGCGACAACCTCCTCCGTCGCGCCGTAATCGGATTCTGGGGGTGTGACCTCAACCACCAGGAGGCGCTCGGCATTGAACCCGAGATCGACACGTTGGAGCTGTATCAAGCTTCGTAACATGAGGCCGGTGCCGCTGATCAGCAGTACGGCCATTGCGACCTCGAATACGACGAGCATACGGCGTCCACGCATCCCGGCCGAGCCGGATCCGCGCCCGCCCTCTCTGATGGCGTCGCTCAGGTTCATTCTGGCGGCCTTCAGGGCCGGTGCCAGGCCGAAGATCAGGGGCGTCACCAGGGTCACGATCAACGTGAAAGCCAGTACCCTTCCGTCAATAGTTGCGTCACCCACGCGGTACAACTGTTCGTCGATGGCGGAGGTGACTAACCTCGCGGCCCAAAACGCCAGCATGATGCCGAGCACCCCTCCGGCCGCCGCCAGTATGAAGCTCTCCGTGAGGAACTGCCGGACCAAGCGCCCACCTCCCGCGCCGAGTGCTGCCCGCACGGCGACCTCCGCTGTCCGAGCGCTTCCCCGGGCAAGCGTGATGCTCGCGACGTTCACGCAGGCGATCAGGAGCACGAAGACGACGGCCCCGAGCATGATGGTGAAGACGAGGCGAAGTTGGTCGTAACCGAAGTTCAGGGCTTCGCGAAGTGGCGTGATGATGACGCCGGAAAACTTCCCGTCGACGTCGGGGTACGTGGTGGACAACTCGCGCTGAATCCCAAGCAGCTCCTGTCGGGCACGGTCCCGAGGCCAGTCGGCTTTGAGCCGGCC
>JBDHFY010000411.1:0-3477 GCA_039590195.1 Gemmatimonadota bacterium
GGAGAACCGTCGACTGCTCCCGCGGCCCTCGGCGTCGCCCAGGTCGGGAACGATAACGCCCTTCTCACAGAGGTAGATCAGCCGATGCTGTGGCTCATGCAGCAGCCGCGCCGCTTCCGACAGGGTCCATTCTCGGCGGCGATCCATGATAGACAGTATCTATCATGACTTTCTCCGGGACGTCAACCCCAAATCTTCACCCATTACGGAGCGGTACCAGGCAATCGCTCTGGCAATCGTCTTGTCGGTAACACCCAGCTTTTGGGCGATGCGGCGACGGCTCAGGCCCAGGTCCTCCAACTGCCGCGCCTGTCCGGCAACCCTCTGGTAGAGAGGCGGCGGAGCCGTATCGAGAATCGCCACGTCAAGGGGGGTCTCGCCGGCGGTTCGAATTCTTTGCGATCGGGTCCACCAACATCCTCTAACGGGACGGCCACGAGGATCTCTGAACCGTGGTACGATCGGGCGTTTCCACAACATCCATTGGAGGGAGAAAGCATGAGAAAGAGCGGATGGACCAAAGCAATCTCTGCGCTGGCCCTACTGGGAGCGATCACGGTGGGCGTTGCCGCACTGACGACTGACGCGAGCGCGCGACCCCCGGGACCTGGCGGACCGCCGCTGCTGTGCGGACCGACCATTCTGTTTGAATGCACCTTCCGGGACGGCTCCACGGAGCTGGTGGGCCTGACGAGGTGCGAGGTCGAGAAGTACGAGAAGAAGAACAAGGCAACCTGCGAGCCGGCCACGTTCTAAGCATCAGGCGACAGAGATACCTTCAAGGCCCGGCGCTCTCGCGTCGGGCCTCGTCTTGTGCGCCCGGCATGGGCGCTGCATCGGCCTCGCCCAGGGATCCGTGTGCGTATCGCGTGTTCCGCGGCGAAGAGCAGGGCGAGATCCTCGGGAGAACACAGGGCGCTGTGGGGAGATTCGGTGCTGGGGTCCAACGCCGTGCTGTGGAGCGATCCGATCCCGCTGCCCGAGTGGCCTTCAAAGAAAGCCCCCGTCGGGGACCGCCTCTGCCGTCTCAGATGCGAGACACCGCCGAGCATGGGGCACAGGTCTTCCAAGTTGCTATGAATCAGTAACTTGCGCGCGAGCCCGCTCCGAGGGTGTCCCAAACCCGAGACATCCGGCCCGTCGCGTTCTCCCGTCCAACTATCTGAAAACAAGCGAGTTGGTCTTCGAGGGTCCCGGCCGGGCCTGACGGTCGGGGGTTTGCAGTCGTCAGGGCTCGCGGCTCGGCACGGGCAGCCACGGGACGGGGCGGTCTTCGTTCTCGCTTCGGAGGAGAGGGTCATGCGCTCGACAAGAATTGACCTGCACGGCGGCGAGCGGGGCTCGGCTCTGGTCCTCGCCCTCTTGGTGTCGGTGATCCTGTCATTGCTGGGCACCTCCTACCTGCTCATGGCCGAGACGGAGAACCGGATCGCCGAGAACGAGCTCCGTGCCGCCCAGTCCCTCTACGTCGGCGAGTCGGGAGCGCGTCTCGTCAAGCGCTGGTTCGACCGGCCCGGATCCGCCGCCAATGTCGTCAACCCGCCCCTCGCCGTCATCGACCGCAGCAGGCGCCTGATCGATGCGGATGGAGATCCCGCCACCGATCCGCTGGTGGCCGACGGGTCGGCCGGGAAGCCGTACTACAAGCAGGGCATGGACCGGAACGGGGACTCCGTCGACGACGTGTTCGACAAACCGTACCGACCCGGTCTGGCCGACACGCTCATGGGCACGGAGGCCGGTCCGGACATGCGCATCGACGAGGAGGCCTCCCCGGAAGCCAGGCAGTTCCTCGTCGATCTGACGGCGGCCCTCCTGCCGGCCTACCCCGCTTGGGGAGCGGGCGTGCGCGCCCGGATCGCCCGCATCGACGTCTACGCGCCTCCCTACATCCAGAGCTTCGGCGTCTGGACTCGGTACGGCATGGGCACGATCAAGGTCACCGCTCGAATCTACAAGGAGTCTCCCGACGGCGCGGAGCAGGTCCTGGCCGAGCGCATCATCAAAGTCGTCCTGAACGAGACGCCCTTTCCCGGGCCCTTCGGACCGCTTCACTCGTGCGACGAGCTGAGAATCAACGGAGACTTCAACGTCCACTGGGGCGTCGCCACGGCCATGACGATCAGTGACTTGACCAACAACCACAAGAAGATTCCCGTCAGCATCCCCAGGGTGGTCCCCGCCGGCCTCAGGCTCGACGCGCTGTTCGGGTTCGACAACGACACCTGGTTCGCCAACTACAGAAATGTCGCTGAGGGAATTGAGATCGAGGACCCCTGGTTCCGCTACATGAGCCGTGGCCCCGTCCTCGATGCACCCAACGGGAACGTGCAGCCTCACGCCTTCCCGGTGTCGTGGGATCCGGACGCGGGCGGCGCCCTCGGCGACGAAGAGATTCCGTACCATGACGCCAGCATCGACGGCTCCCACTCGAACATTTTCCAGAACCTGGAGCTCGTGACCTGCCCCGAGTTCGACTACGGGCTCTGGAAGAGCATCGCCACGTCCGGCGGTAGCGACGTTCACTTCTACGTCTGGAACGACGGGACCGCCTTCAAGGAGAACGGTTTCGGTGCGGCGCGCAGCTTTCGGGAGATCACGGACGACCGCGAAGGACTTTTCTTCTTTGACACCAAGGACGGCCGCGCCCCTCACGATGACGATTCGGACAGCGAATTCGACAACCTGACCCCGGAGATCGCTCTTCAGGGCGGAACGTACGGAGTCCGAGGCTTCGTCTATCTGAACTCCGAGAGCTTCAAGACGCGCGGCCTGACGGGCCGTCCCGTCACTTTCAATGCGCCGGGCGAACCGTTCCAGGACAGAGACCAAGACGGAGTGTTCGAGCCCTCGAGCGGCGAGAGCTGGATCAACCTGAACTATCCGACGTCGTTGCCCGGGGCCTTCACCTGCGATGCCCTCGACACGCTGCAGGACGATGGAACGATGGGAACGCCGGGAACGCAGATGCGAAACGACCACGGCCCCGACATTCTCGGCGAGGCGGCCGTGTGGGGCGTGCTCTACACCAACGGCTACTGGGATTCCACCGGAAACGCGGTCTACTACGGAAGCGTGATCTCGAAGTCGGGCATCGGCGAAACCAGCCCGTCCGCGGGCACTCCCGACCTCTACTGGGACGAGAACATCGTCAAGAATTGGCCTCCGGACGGCTGGGACCTTCCGCGCGTGATCATCACGCGCTGGGAAACGGACCTGTAGCTCCCCGGAACGGCAGTCCGCTAATCACAACGGAAGGCCAGGTCCTGCGGGGAGAGACAGGTTGTGTTGCTCGTGTTTTCCGGGCGCTCCAGGCCGTTCCCGTCCGTTCCGTAAGACCCGGAATTAGCCGCTGCAAAGGCCGTATGCGGATCCTTGCCCAGATCCACCCGCCCGACACGACGCGGCCGGGGAGCTCGACCTGCTCGCCTAGCCAAGCCCCCAGCCCAGCCAGAGTCAGAAGCGCATCATCGGCCT
>JBDHFY010000412.1:0-5340 GCA_039590195.1 Gemmatimonadota bacterium
TTCCTGTCCGTCGCGAGCCCCGTCTCCGGCCAGTCGCCGGTCCTCCGGTCTGCCTTCCACGACTACCGCGTGGTCACAGTGGTGGACGGACTCGAGCACCCCTGGTCCATCGCGTTCCTGCCCGGGGGGGACATGCTCGTCACGGAGCGGCCGGGGCGACTCCGCGTTGTCCGGCAGGGGACGCTCCTGGCAGACCCAGTGCCCGGCGTACCGGAGGTCTTAGCCCAAGGACAGGGTGGACTCCTGGACGTGGTCCCTCATCCGGATTTCGCCTCAAACCGTCTGCTCTATCTGAGTTACTCGAAGCCGAATGCCGACGGCTCAGCAGCAACCACTGCGGTGGTGCGCGGACGGTTCGAGAACGATCGCCTCACGGGCGTCGAGGAAATATTCGAGGCGGTGTCCCAAGGTCGTGGGCATTACGGTTCGCGGCTCGCGTTCGACCGGAACGGCTTCCTCTTCATCACCGTGGGAGACCGCCAGGCACCGGCCCGCGGTGACCTGGAGACTCATCCAGCCCAGGATCTCTCGAACCACCACGGCACGATCAACCGAATCCATGACGATGGCCGCGTTCCCGCGGACAACCCCTTCGTCGATCGGGCCGACGCGCGCCCGGAGATCTGGAGTTACGGGCACCGGAATCCTCAGGGTCTCGCCATCCATCCCGAGACGGGAGGCGTTTGGCTCAACGAGCACGGACCACAGGGGGGAGACGAACTGAACCTCAGTCGCCCGGGCCTGAATTACGGCTGGCCCGTGGTCGGGTACGGCGTCAACTACCGGAGCGGCGCCGCGATCCATGAGGGAACGCATCGGGAAGGCATGGAGCCGCCCGTCCACTTCTGGGTGCCGTCGATCGCGACCTCGGGGTTACTGATCTACACGGGTGACCGCTTCCCGGATTGGCGCGGGAATGTGTTCGTCGGAGGCTTGGCCGGCGAGCAGCTTGCACGCCTCAGCATGAACGGGCAGCAGGTCGAGATAGAAGAGACGCTGGTCCATGGGATGGGCCGCATCCGGGACGTCCGCCAGGGACCGGATGGTTATATCTACCTGGCCATCGACGATCGACAGGGAACGCCTACGCCCATCGTGCGGCTGGAGCCGGTCGAAGAATCCACGCGTTGAAACGCGTGCTCGGCCACGCGAGCGATCCGCACCCACGGGTTTCCCCCGTCGTGCGAGCCTCTACGCGATGCCGACCGGTGACACAGTGCGCCGATCGGCACCGGGCAGGAAGGCGGCGGTAGCGAACGCCAACAACGCCACGCCGCTGAGAGCGGCGAACACCCAGTAGAATCCCCCGGTTCGGCCGCTGACGATCGCCACCAACTGCACGGCGAAGGGAGCCGCGCCGAACGACAACACGAATTTGAGGCCGAACGCCAACCCGTGCCGCCGCGCCGGCGTATAGCGCGCGAGGAGCATGTTCTCGGCGGGAAGTTGGGCGGCGCCGGACATCACCATGAACGTCGCGATCAGCACCAACGGCAGGCCCGAGAGCGATGCGGCGAGCCAGATGGCCGGCACCTGCACCAGGATGGTCGTCAGGTACACCGTCTTGAGCGGATAGCGGTCCGCCAGGTGCCCCCCGACCACCTGGATGAGGCCCGCAACCGCATACACTCCCGCGACCAAGAGCCCAATGCCGGCCGTGCCTTCGCCTACGAGGCCACCGTGTCGCTCGGCGAACACCTTGGGCAGCGACGTTTGGATCGTGTGATAGACCAGCCCTGCGATAAACATGGTGACGAGGAGGATCGCGAAGGCTCGGATCATGTCGTCGCGGCTCTCGGCATCCATGTGGGCCGGGGTTGCCACGTCCTCGGACAGCGCTCCCCGGGTCACCTGCACCAGGAGCGCGATCCCGGTCAGCGCGCAGACGGCGCCGGGAACGATGAACGCCGCCCGCCAACTCACGACGTCGATCAAGATACCGGCAGTCAGGCCGGCTCCGGCCGTTCCCATCGAGCCGAAGGCCCCGTTGAACCCGAGCGACTTGCCGCGTGCCACGCCGGCGTTGCGAACTAGCCAGGGGATTCCCACGGGATGGTAGATGGCGGCGAAGACCCCCATCCCGGTGAGCGCGGCCACGAGCCCGGTCGGTGTTGCCGCCAGTCCCGCCGCGATGGCACACGCGCCCATGCCGAGGAAGAACAGGACCATCATGCGCGGCGCCCCGACCCGATCGCTTACGAGCCCGGCCGGTAAGGCAACCGCGCCCACCATGAGCGAGCCCAGGGTCCACAGCCCGATCAGCTCGTGATAGGGGAGCTGCCACGCGCGCTCCAACGCCAGGACGATGACGAAGTAGAAGGCGGTGCAGAGATGGACGTAGAGGTGGCCGACGCACGAGTAAACGATGATCGACCGGGATCGAACTGGCATTGGCACACGGACGTAGAAGGCAGATGGGCGACGCGAGTCGCCGCAGCGACGAAGGAATTAATGCCGAGTGGGTTCGCGACGCTAGTTCCCCACCTTCGCTTTCAACTCCTGATCCCAATTCAATCACGAACCGCTCGGCGCCCAGGACGGCGGCGAGTTCGGGTCGCAGGACTTTCACCGCCACCTTGCGGTGATGCTTCACGTCCTCGGCCAAATACACCGTCGCCATCCCGCCACTCCCCAGCTCACTTCGGATGTCGTAGTGACCAGCGAGGGCATTGCGCAAGCGATCGAGGGCGTCCGTCATGCTGCCGTACCCAACGCTCCGCCGGTCCGCCCGGTATCGCCATGCCGCCGGCGCCGAGTTCTTCCTGGATCGCGTATCGATCCGAGAGGGCCTTCACGAGCCGTTCTATTGGGTCACTCACGGACTATCATTTGCATTCATCTGGTCGAGTGCATCGGCCAACGCGTTGACCGTACGATCGACATGATGGAGCTTATCCAGGCCGAACAGCCCCAGACGGAAACTCCGGAAATCGTCGGGCTCATCACATCGCAAGGGAACGCCGGCGGCGATCTGTAATCCGACGTCCCGAAACTTCTTCCCGTTGGCGATGTCCGCGTCGTCCGTGTAGCACACCACAACGCCCGGAGCCTCGAACCCCTCCCCCGCAACGCTGCGGATATCCCGGCTGGCCAGCAGCGCTCTGACTCTGTCACCGAGTTCTTGTTGCGCCGTCCGGACACGGTCGAGGCCCCACGCCTCAGTCTCTTTCATCATGTCGCGGAACCGGACCAGGTCGTCTGTGGGCATCGTTGCGTGGTAAGCATGTCCGCCTCGCTCATAGGCTTCCATGATCTCGAGCCATTTGCGCAAATCCGCGGCGAAGCTGGTGCTGGTTGTGGACTCGATGCGCTCTCGCGCGAGCGGGCTCAGCATGACCAGGCCGGCGCACGGGGAACTGCTCCAACCCTTCTGCGGCGCGCTGATGAGGACATCGACCCCGCTGGCTTCCATGTCCACCCAGATCGAACCCGATGCGATGCAGTCCAAAACGAAGAGGCCGCCATGACGGCGCGAACATAATCGTCGGGCAAGATCATACCCGACGATGTTTCGACATGTGGGGCGAAGACCACGTCGGGCCGTTCTACCTGGATGGTTGCGACCACTTCGTCGATGGGTGCGGGCACAAACGGACTGTGCTTGGCATCGCCGACGGGGCGCGCCTTCAGAACGGTGCACGCGGCCGGGATGTCGCCCATGTCGAACATCTGCGTCCAGCGGAAGCTGAACCACCCGTTGCGAATCACGATACACTTCTTGCCGGTGGCGGCCGCCGCCGGGAACGACGACCACCGCGGTGGCTCCGTACACGCGCTTGAGCGTGCTGGAAATGTCGATCATCACTGCTTGAAACGACTGCGACATATGGTTGAGCGAGCGGTCCGTGAAGACCACAGAGTATTCTAGAAGCCCATCGGGGTCGATATCGGGAAGCAGGCCTGGCATTTATCCTCCTGAAGGGATCAGGATGTTCTCTGGCGACATGATTTCAGAACGCATATTGCAGATCGGCGATTGCAGATTGATCTCACCCGATCCCAAATCGCAAATCTGCAATCTGCATTCTGCACTCTGCAATCATTCGTTCCCCACCTTCGCCTTCAACTCCTCAAAGAAATTCTCGACTATCACCAACTGGGCGTCCTCTCCGCCGCCACGGAAGCGAATCATGACGAACCGTTGATCGTCGTTCGCCACATCGTAGTTGTTGATGCCCTGACGGTATCCGGCAAGGGAGAAGAGCACTCGACGCGCTCCCATGGCGAACGTCTGACCCGGCACGATTTCCACCGACACCATCTCGCCCGCCGCGCTCTGGTAGAATATCTCTTGTCCGCTATGCGACCACACAGGGAAGACTCCACCGCTCGTTGAGACCTGCCACCTCGCGTCAGCCGTGTTCGGGAAGGGCCGCACATAGACTTCGAGGCGGTCGGATTCGCTGGATACGTAGGCAAGCCACCGCCCGTCCGGGGAGAGCTGCGGCATGATCTCGGTGAACTCCGTCTCCAGCAGGATCACAGGGTCGTCGCCCATGGCCTCTGACCGGAGCGCGTAGAGGTCATTGGAGGGAGGGGCACTCAGGCGGTATAGCAACCATTGCCCGTCGCTCGACAGCGATCCCTCGCTGACTGAACGCTCCCGATCAAGCAACAAGTTGGCCACGGCACTGCCGTCGGCCCGCTTCACATAGAGGTCGTTGTTCAATTCACGGTTCGAGACGAACGTCACCGATCGCCCGTCAGGCGCCCACGAAGCACGGTGGTTCAGGCTCCCGTCAAACGTGAGCTTCGTGAGGGGCCCCCGTGGTAGTTGCTTGATCCACAATTGCTGGTCGCCGGCCTGCTCCAGGGCGATGCTCACCGCCAGCCGGCCTCCATCGGGGGCCAGCGCAACACTGCGGAAATCGCCGACCCACCCGGGATCGATGTCCTGCGAAGTACCGTCCCGGCCGACCCACACCATTTCGGTTGGCTCGGTCCCCTGCGTGCCGGTCACGTACACGAGTGTGCCCATCGCTGAGATCGTCAGATCCACGGAGCCGAAGGCGCGAACGCCAACCCCATCGACTAACGCTACCGGGTCGCCCGTCAGATCGAGCCGGTTCTCATCAAAGGGCGCCGCCATGAGGGTGCCATCGCTGGTCACGTAGAGCAGATGCCCGGAGGACGCGTACTTGGCAACGACGCCTCGCACGAGAACGCGATGCGATCCCTCCGAGAGATCGACGACTGCCACATCTGCCTCGTCGACCCTCGTGCCGTGCATCACCGTGAACAGCAGAGCATTACCGTCGGGAAGGACTTCCGGCCAAATGTGATCTGTTTCACCCTGTGCCGTGTCGACGGTGGTTACCTGCTCCGACGAACCTCCGCCGG
>JBDHFY010000413.1:0-7011 GCA_039590195.1 Gemmatimonadota bacterium
GTACCTGATGCGACTGTCCGAAACACGCGACGACAACGCATGGCGACGGTGGCAAAGGACATACGGGTTCCGTCCACGCGGCAGCCTCGGCGCGCTCAAGACGGAGCTTAGCCTGCGGAGCTACGGGGCAGGACTCCACCTACCGGATGCGGTCAGCCGCTCGGCCATCGGCGAGCTGTGGAGGGCGACTGACGGTGGTCCGTACCTGTTCCGGCTCGTCAATAGCTTCCGTCGCTTTGTCGCGCGAATGGTTGCGCTCGGTGCAGGAGCCAACCAGTCAGATCTGGCTTCCGAGCTTCCCATGTATGTCTTTGTGCCCGCGGCGGGTCTAATACCGCGCTTCGAAGAAGCTGCGGCCGAGTTGCAGGAAGAATATCGCGGCCCGTTTCTCGATGCGGAGACGTACCGCTCGTATTTCTCGGGGCACTTCTATTCCGCGATTCACCAGAAAGCGTTACATCTGCTCGACCGCCAGGCGCATGTACCATCGGCGGAGGAGTTGCTCGAGACCCTCGAGGGCGTGCCGCCGGGTACTGGTGCCGAGCTGTTCCGGTGGTATAGCCACCTGACGTCCGCGCCGATCTTGCAGAGCTTCGGTTAGGTCAGACTCCGCTCAACCGGACATTGAACCAGCTACGGGAGCACCTCGATCAAGAGGAGTTCGTCAGCGCGGCCGCGCAGTACGTGCGGCGGCTCGATACCCGTCCCGACCATCAGTCCTCCGTTGCCTCGACCGCCGGTCCCAACCTGTTTGACCTCAAGACCAGCGACAAGTACTACCGAAGTCTTCTCGACATGGCGTCGTCGGATTACGGGCGTACGGCCCTGTGGATGGCGCGCTACGACGGGGACTACGGGGCAGTGTTGGATGGAGTGGTAGACCAGCGGCAGGAGCCCGGCATCCGGAAGCGAGCGTTGGAGCTCATCATCGAAGCGGACCTCGCCGACAAAGCCGCGATACGGAGGAGCGCGCGGGCGTTGATCAACGATCACCCGAGTGACTGGTCGATCCGCCGCATGTTCATCGATTTCCTTGAAGAAGAGGGGGATTACTGGGAAGCGCTTCAGGTCATCGAGGATTGGCTGAGTCGCCATGACCGCGGTGACGGTTTCGACTACATCTATGCCCGAACCGCCATGGCGCGCTTCCATCACCACTTGGGCGACTACGAGACCGCCCTGAAGTACGTGGAACCCGTCGTCGATTCCTGGCAGGCAGGGGCCATCGGGCGGGCAGCGATCGTTCTCGGGGCGCTGGGACGGCTCGACGAAGCCCGGGAGCTCGCCGATCGGCTGGTGCGTCGCTACCCCGGCTCGGCTTGGGGGCGGTCCGTCTTGGCCGAGATCCTCTGGCGTCAGGGTCTCCAGGACGAGGTCGCCCCCGTTCTGCGCCCGGAGGGATACACCATCTGGGCACCGGATTGGCGGGAGCATGTGGCCCGCGCGTTTCTCGCCGTCTTCGCTGACAAGCCCGTCGAGGAAGCGCAAGCGGCGTTCGCCGCTCTGCTTGCGCGTGGGGTGCCCGCCTGGCGTGCCGACGACATCGCGGCGGGCGCATATGACGCGGCACGTCCGGATCTCGCGTTTGTGCTGCAGGCGATGCTCCCGATCGCTCGTTCTCGCAATGGCATATACCAGCAGCTGCTGGGGTACAGGTACCTAAAGGCGTCGCAGGGAAACCACGAGGCGGCGCTGCGATGGCTTCGGTCCAGAATTCCGACCAATCTCTTGAACGCGGCGGCCTTGGAGATCTTCTCACTGGGTGAGGACGAGCTGCTCTGGGAGTTAGTGACGCGTCCCGAGGGACGGCAGTACGGGGAGAATGCGTGGCTCCTCCGCGCCGCGGCGTTCATCAGATCCGGACAGCTTGCCGCCCCAAGGCGCCGGGCGTTGTACGCGCGCTACGAACGGGGCAGCGGTGACGCGTACTTCATGATGGGACGGTATCTCTTGGGTCTGGAGAGCGAGGAGACGACGCTCGCCCTCGCGACTACGCCGCAGCGGCGTTGTGAGGTCGCGTTCTACATGGGCGTGAAGGCCCAGGGAGAGGGGCGGTACGAGGACGCCCACGACTGGTACCTCGCCGTCCGTGAGACTCGGCAAATGCGGGACTACGAATATGGCTGGGCGACGTTCATGCTGGACGAATGGGATGACCGGGACCGCAGCCTGGCGGTCTTGGCGCGGGAAGGACGACGATAGTAGGCCCTCAGGCTCCGACCTGCGCATCAACCCCGTTTTGCGGGGTTGGCGAATCAGGAACTCTTCACCGCGCGGCGGCTTCAGGTGCTCGCAACCCCCGATGTGAAAAGACGTTAGGACCGAACCTCCAGTCACCCTCACTCTCCACCGTTGCCCAAGCTGCGGGCTCGCGATCCTCGGCAAAACCCGTAGGTTAGACAAAGATGAACCACCGTGGCTGATCTTCATGAAGCTCGATTTTCCGCTCCGCCGGTCGGGTGCAGGGTGAGAGCATTGGCTCCCGTCGATCGACCGAGTTCGCTGCAGTTCGTCCCTATCGAGCACGAGGAAGAGGAGGGGCCATGACTTCGCCTGATACCGCCCCAGTCGCCAGTTCACTGAAGCTGGATCGGAAGCCTTCCGACGATGAGCTAGACATCTACGGGCTCACGCATGCCGGTAAGGTGCGGAAGGTCAATCAAGATCACTTCTTGATCTGCACCCTGCACAAACACATGACGGTCCACTATACGAGCTTGCCTGAGATCGCGCTCGAGCGCGAACGCTTGGCGACGTTGGTGATGGTCGCGGACGGCGTTGGAAGTGGTTGGGGAGGGGAAGAGGCGAGTCGCGTGGCGATCCAGGAGGTGGCGCAATACGTGGCGCAGACCATGCGCTGCTACTACACGGCCGACGCGACCAGTGAGGACTTTTCGGCTGCCCTGGAGGACGCGGCGCTGCAGTGCCATGCGAGCGTGCTGGAGAAAGCCCAGGAGGATCCCGGTCGGCGGGGTATGGCAACCACACTGACGCTCTTTATCGGCGCGTGGCCCCGATCGTTCCTGCTCCAGGTCGGTGACAGCCGGGGGTATCTCTTGCGAGAGGGCCAGCTGACCCAGATCTCGCGGGACCAGACCATGGCTGAAGAGCTGGTCGAACAGGGTGTGCTCACCAGAACGGACGCCCACAACACTCGGTGGGCGAACGTGCTATCGAGCTCCATCGGCGGTTCACAGACTGCGCCGGTCGTCACGAGTGTCGACCTTGAGTGGCGCAACGTATATCTAGTGTGCAGCGACGGGCTCACCAAACACGTGTCTGACGAGCAAATCGGCGAGCGGCTCCACAATATGACGTCGGCGAAGCAAGTATGTGAGGATCTGCTGCAAGACGCGCTCGACGGAGGCGGCAGCGACAACATAACAATTGTCGTTGCGCGGGCGGTGCCGAAAGGTAGTGAGTGACTTAGCCCGAGATCGGGACTTCGCGGGTTGAACGCGCGCCCGTGCGCCCGCTAGCCGATCCTCACGAGCACGCGCTGGAGGCCGTCTTCTGCGCGCCTGCGCCATGCGCCCACTTCCGCCCCCCCTCGCCTCCACAACGCAGCGGCCTGACTGTATCGCAGCGCTGCTTCAGTGAGATCGCCGCTCGCTTCAGCCATACTGCCAAGCTCGAGCGCCGAGCGGGCCGTGTAGAAGCCCGCCCAGTTGTACGGCGGCACGAAGGAGCGGTAGAAGCGGGCCGCTTCGTCCGTCTTGCGACGGGCCTGAAGGATCTCACCCAGATGAAACCGCATGGCCGGTTCGGGATGCGATTCCAGCACATTGTGCGAGTGAATGGTCCACAGCTCGAATGCCCGCCGCGCCTCCCGCTCCGCCGTCGCAAGATCGCCGCGCCGCACGGCCAGCCGGGCTTCGATATCTGCCCCTGTGGCAGCGCCGCCAGCGCTCCTTGCCACACTTGCGCTTTTGCCGTGTCCCCTGCAGTTGCGTGATAGCTCGCCACGGCCCATCCGGCGCCCCACACCCAGCGACTGTCGAGAAGCTCCTCGAGGGAGTCGAGCGGCGCATAGCTCTCCAGCTCTCCAACGCCACGGCGCGCGGCGTTGGAATCGCCCACTCCCGCGAGTAACGTCACAATGAAATACCCGTTCACCGTCGGCCCGATCCGGTCGAGCAATCCCGCTCTCCGCAAAGAATCGTTGTCGGCGATGCGGCCTTCCCCGAACCAGAGCTGGGTCCGCCCTCCCAACCCGACCCGCTGGTGCAGGACCGGCATCGAGTCGACCATGAGCTCCTCGAGGAAGCGCTCGGCTACATCGGGACGAGTTGACCGCAGATCCCGTAGCACGGTCGTCACGACGGGAATCGGCTGATTTGCCAGGGCGCGCAGAATGGAATCTTGCTGAGGACCGATCGCCCGGAGGGCGCGGATCGCACCGAGGGTGCCGGTGACGTAGCTGCTCGTGGTGTCGCCCGCGGCCAGCTTGGAAACGATTCCGTCGAGACGGTCGTCATCGCCCGCCCACGCGGCGATGCGGGCGAGGGTGGCAAAGGTCGATGCCTCCGTCGAGTCTGCGACGGCGAGCCGCTCGTAGGCTGCCGTCACCTCCGTTATCCCCTTGTCCAGCTGCCAACCATGCACTAGGTACGTATACGCGAGGCCCGACAGGGCATCGAAATCGAGGGGATCCATTTCGAGGATGCGTCCGAAGAGGGTCGCCGCCTCGAGGCCGTCCGTGTCGTCCAGCGCCCGGTTGGCTTCCACCCTGAGCCGGTTCCGTTCCGAGAGGCGGTGACGGTACTCCATCGCCCGCTCGATGAGTTCCCGTAAGCCGGTGAACGGTTGCGCATTCTGAAACAGCACCCACGACCGGATGGAGAACTGCTCGAGATATGCCAAGGCGAACGTAGAGTCGAGGGATACAGCCCGTTCGACAGCTTCTTCCGCCTCGGTGAAGCGGCCCCGGTGACTCAGACTCTTCGCTTCCAGGTAGGCTTTGAGAGCATCGATGTTGTCCGTGGCCAGTGCTTCGACGACGGGGACCGACGGCAACGAATCCCGCTCCCACACCTGCGAGACGAGATCGAGCGCGAGGCGATTGACGGCAGCGGCCAGGCTGTCAGTCGATACCGCGGAGCGGAAAGTGTTCCGCAATGCACCGCCCGCGTCGTACAATCGGGCCGACACAACGAGTCTACCGGCGGCCGCCGTCACCGACCCCAGCACGACGTTGGAAGCGGAGACGCGACCGACCAAGGCAAGCGCTTCATCGAGATCAGGCACCCGGAGCAGGTCCCGGTCGCGACCCCGGAGCGATCTCCAAATGGTTGCCGGATCCGCCACGTTCACCCCTACGGTCCCGTCGAGGGTTGCGGCGAGAAGGTCGGCGATGCCCTCGCCGAGGACGCCTGCGTCGCCGCTAGACCGGAACGGCAGGATGACGAGGCTCGCAGGTTCCTCACTGGCGCGTGCGAGTGGCGGGCCCCACAGAATCCAGCCGAACAGTGTCAGCGTGACGGCAAAGGCGACCCCTCCGACGGCCAGAGCGTGTTTGAGCGGGATCTGCCGGCTCAAGCCCCGCATCTTCTCCAGCGACGCGCGGAGCCGCCGGCCGCTCGCCCTGCCCGTGAGCGCCTGCGCGAGCTGTTCGGCAGTTTGATATCGGTCGGCCGGGGTTGGATCCAGGGCTCGGCGGAGGATGGCATCGAACTCCGGGGTGACATTGGTGCGTATCGATGCCAGCGGGTGCACCTCTCCCTCGAGTTGTCTCGCCAGAATGGCCTTCGGCGTCGCCCCAGTGTAGGGTGGCTCACCGCCGAGCATCTCGTACACGACGCACGCCAGGGCGTAGAGGTCGCTCCGCCCGTCGACCGGGCTGCCACTGGCTTGTTCAGGGCTCATGTACGACGGTGTTCCCACGGCGATCCCCGAGGTGGTGATCGCCTGGTCTCCCGCCGTGTCGACGACCCGGGCGATTCCAAAATCAGCCAGAATGGCTCCGCCTGGCGACAGCAGGATGTTCTCCGGCTTGATGTCCCGATGGATGATCCCGTGGGAGTGGGCGTAGCTTAGGGCGCCGGCGATTTCCCGGGCGATTTGTATGGTGTCCTGCATCGGGAGTTGTTTCTCGCGCTTCAGGCGGTCGCGTAGCGATTCGCCCTCGACGTAGGGCATGACGTAATAGAGGAATCCTTCGGTCGCTCCCGAATCGAGCAGAGGCAGGATGTGTGGATGGGAGAGTCTGGCGGCGATCTCGATTTCCCGCTGAAATCGCTCGGGGCCGATAGCGTGGGCCAATTCGGGACGCAGGACCTTGACCGCCACCTCCCGGTCATACCGGTGGTCGCGGGCCAGGAAAACGGTAGCCATGCCGCCCTCGCCCAGCTTTTGCTCGATGCTGTAGCGGTCCTCGACGGCATGACGCAGGCGAACCAGCTGGTCAGGCATGGCGGTCGGCTCCGGAGCCTTAATAGGGAATAAGTGAAGCGCCGCCGCAAGGTCCAGGTTCTGGTTAGCAAACGGCCTCGTCGAGCATGACTGACTCCCCAACGATGGTTCTTGGCGGTCTGGAGATGGGCTTTGTACGCCCCCACCACACCATGATTGACACCCACCTCGTGTGAGACGAGTTTTGGGTTGTGAACGCCTTCAGAGTCGCCACCATACTCCTATCGTGTGTCGCACTGGGGTGTGGGGAGCGCCCGGGAGACGGTTCCGAACTCGCCTGCCGCAACGTGGAGTACATCGTCGGCTGGGGTGCCGGAGGCGGAAGCGACAACTTCGCCCGCAACATAGCACCTGGCGTGAGCGAGGCGTTGGGGATTCCCGTCAAAGTGATCAACATCCCCGGGGGAAACGCCATCCCGGCGATGCAGCAGGTACTATCTCGCCCCGCAGACGGATGTACGCTCTTCGGCATCTCCACCGACCTGGTCACCAACGAAGCAGTGGGCCTGACGGAGCTTTCGTACCGGGACCTCATCCCCCTCATGCGCGCCCACGTGGACGTGGCGATGCTTCTGATCAATGGGAAAGGTCACCTCGACT
>JBDHFY010000414.1:0-3969 GCA_039590195.1 Gemmatimonadota bacterium
CGAGGCGAGGAGTTGCAGGAAAGAGAAGTACCCCTAAGGAGGCGGAGGTGCGGGCGGATACCAGTACCCCGGGGTCAAATCGGCGACGGCAGCCCTCAGCCGAAGGAAGCCTTGGACGTGGATGGGCAACGGGGCCAAATCAAAACGGGCACCCACCCAGATGGTGCCCGTCACTCGGCAAGGACGTCGCCGCGGCTCAGGGAGGAGGCCGCTCCCACGGCGCCTTTTGCAGGACGGTGTGCCCTCCGTGCGGAGGCGGGCAGTTGGAGCAGCCGTGGCCGTGGTGCGTCGCCTGGACCCTCCGGCCTACCAACTCCACGGGCGCCGACATGGACACGATGGCCGGCGCCGCGTACACGGCTCCCTTGGCCAGCTTCTTCAAGAATTTCCGTCGGTCTTCTCGCGTCACCTCTCGCTCCTCGCCACGCCAACAGCGGGTTGCTGCGCCGACCGCGCACGCCCGCTGAGTATCTGCATGACCAATCGCTCGGCTTCGGCCTCATTCAAGTTGGGATACTCCGAGCACATCTCCTTCGCAATCTCACGCACGGAGCGCCGGCCGTCAGTGAGGCGGAGCACGGCTCTCTCAAGTTGCGCCCACGCTTCCAAGATAGGAATCCCATCAGGCGTGAACAGGATGAGATCCTCCAGGGAGGCCGGCTCAGAGGCTCCACGACATCCACCCCGGCGCACCGTCTGGCATCGTATCCAGGCCCACAGCGGCATGGAGTGCGGTATCGCGCGACACCGCCAGCGGTGGATCGCACGGCAGGAACAGGTAGCCCCACGAGGCAAACGCGCCCGGTGCGTTGGACAACCATTCATCGGGGGCAAGCTCCAAGTCAAACCAGTAGGCCAGACCGTGGACCAGCCCCGGCCTCGTCAGCCGCCAAGTGGCCTCCCCCGCGAGCACCCAACCCTCCGGGGGCCGATTGAACCACAGCTCCCCAACGACCTCGGGAGCACCCACCAGATCCTTCGACTCGAGCAGAGGCACCCCGGGAGCATTCACCACGTACTCGCGACTCGGGCTCCAGTCGATGCCGTATGCCAATTCCCCGTCGTTTAGCTCTAGCGACAGGACTTCCGAGTGAGCTGCCTCGGAACTCACTGGTGCGACGCAAATGGTAGCACGACGTGGAATCGCGCGCACATCATCGGTGACGTAGTCTCGATGCACATTCTGAAGCATTCGGAAGACCGAGCTGTCGATCAAGCGGGCCGGCAGCCCCTCAAAGATGAGCACGTCGCAGGGCTCCGGGATCGAGACATGGGGGATCCAACCCCGCATGAACCGCACACGGTCGCCATAGCCGGCAGCTGTTCCAATGGTCTTCGCCAGGTGAATGATCGGGTGCCCGTCCACGGCATAGACTCGACCGGCGCCGGCGTCCGCCGCGAAGAACGCGAAAGTGCCGAGCCCTGTCCCCACCTCGAGTACGCGATCTCCCGGTTGGACGACGGCCTTTACGGCGCTCTGAAACGCCTCAATGCGCTCCTTCTGCCGCAGCAGGTCTCGGTAGTACTTGACACTGCTCACGCGAGCAGCCCTTCGGTGCGAAACGTGGAAATGGCCAACTCCACGTCCGCAACGACATCACTGGGGACGTCGGACGGCACGAACGCCCCCTGGATCGCTTCGGCAATGTCGGGTGTCGCCGTCTCCCCGTTCAGGTGTGCCCACACCAGGGCGGCGGTGAGGTTCAACACGTGCAGCTTGTTGGCGGATGGATCGTACAGCACCCATTCGTCACCGAGCTGTCGGAAGACAACATTTTCGCGGGCTGTCGGAAGCTTCGGCGCCTCGCTCGATCCCATGACACCAAGATCACCAACCCAGGACTCGGCGGCAACAGGACCACGCCGGCCGACGGCTCAGCGCAGATGCATCCATGTCCCGGCGACGTTCCGCACGTGACAGATCCACGCCGTAAATGGCGACCGCGCGTCGGGCCAGCGCCAGCGCAGGTGTTCCACTGGAGGCAGGACGGCATCCCACAGCAGTCGGCGGGCTGAAGCGAGGCGATCGATTTCAACCAATCTCCTGCCGAATCGCCGTGCGGTGATCTTGGCATGCTCCGCGTCTGTCGCCGCGGCAGCCCACACGAGCCACTCGGGAAGGCGAAGGGTTTTCTCCAGGCGCCGCGAACGCCAACCAGTATCCAGCGGCTCCAGTCCTTGGGGACGAGGCAGTCCCAGGTCGCGCTCCAGTAGCACGGCAAGGCCCCGCAACGCCCGGTGCACTCCGAGCGTCGCTGCAAGTTTCGCTGCCGCCTCTCCCATTTGCTCGTGTTGGCGGCGCCAGATCAATGCAAGATCCAGCAAGCCCCGAACGTGCAGGAGGTCGTGGTGAACCAGATGATGCACCAACAGGACCGCGTGATGCGAATCGCAGGGAACCGGGAGGGAACCCTTGCTGCCCAGTTTGTTCCACACGTCCTCCGGGAGCAACAAGTCAGGCCGGGGAAGCAATCGGTCCACCGGCGCAACTCCCCAGTGAACATCGAGGGCCAACTGTTCCAGGGCATTCTCGGCAGCCACGCGATGGAGCGCGACTCCCACCCGTAGCGCGGCCGGGCCGGATTGCATGGCGTCAGGCTCCTCCCTATACCCCAACGTTCTGACCGTCCGCAGCGCTGCCTCACGTGCCTCAGGACGCACGTAGAGATCGATGTCTACCATCTCCCGATCACCGAGCTCGTACACGTCGCCGAGGAGCGCAACGCCCTTGGCGAAGAAATGGGGAACGCCGGCCGAGGTGAACGCGTGGGACAACTCCGCGGCGGCGTCGGTGAGCACTTTGGCATGCAGCCGGTGGAACAGGCGCTCGGCGTTCGGGGACTCGGCCTCATCCAACGAGGTAGCCCGCCGGACAAAGCCGCCGAAGCCAAATCGTGTTGCGAGTCGCGCACCACGATGCTCACTTCGGTCTCCCAACCTCTCGGCCGCCGCGTCCAGTGCGGTAAGGAGGCGGCCGATCACGCTGTCCGTCACGTCACGTAATCGGCAAGCGCCCGAGTGGCATCTGCCGCCGACGAGAAACGCACAGCGAGCACGCGGACCCGCTCCACCAGCCGGGCCAATCGATCGAAGCCCGTCTGTTCCGCGCACCCGGTTTCGAAGCGGCTGTGGAGCAGCGCGTTAAGACCATCCGGCCGAGCAACCTCTCGAACCACGAGATCACCGTGCGGCTCGAATTGCAGCAAGGCCACCACCGCAGCGGGCGCCGGCGCTGCCCAGCCCTTTACTCCCGGATCGAACCACGCTTCCGAGGCTCCCTCCGTCCAGAACGGAGTGTCCCTAGGATCGAAGCCGCTCTTCCGCAGGATCGTCGGGTCCACTTTGAATTGTCGCTTGAACGGATGGCACAAGCCATCTTCGTCAATCAACACGACGTCATCACCCAACACGGGCCCCCGCCCCCGCCCCCGCCCCCCCAAGCACCAGATCAAGGCCAAACTCGACTTGCCCCGTCCTGAGCCGCCAAGTGCGATGATGGCCTGATCGCCCTTGACGATGCCCGAGGCATGGAGCTGTACAAAGCGCGACCCCAGAGAGAGAAACGTCTCCGTGAGGGCGAATTCGATACCGCAGACCGCCTCGTAGAGGGTGTCGAAGGAGAGTGGCGCGGGATGGATGCTGGTCTCCAACACAAACGTCGCTCCGCGCCGGGACAGGATCATGGCAGCCGCTGGGACGCGAGGGGCTTGGTCGGCGGCGATTTCGTATGCCGGGAAAAGCCCCCTGACGATTTCGCCGAGCTCCTGGTCGGATGTCACCACAACGACGTGCGCGTCGAGGGCCGCGTAATGCACTTTCGGACCGTCCGCTGCGGAACCGGCCAGTAGTCGAGCCGTGCGGTCCGCGTCGCTGCTCACCGGCACAACGGACTGGTGGGACTCCCGATTAAACACAAATCGTTCCCGGTCATGGCTCAAATGTATCAAACAGCCATCGAGAGGGCTCGCC
>JBDHFY010000415.1:0-4983 GCA_039590195.1 Gemmatimonadota bacterium
GCGTGCGAGGCGGAAGACGTGGTGCCCGACACGCTGTTCAGTGTTCGGGCCGTGCCGCCGACCCAGGGGACGCTCAAGCTCAACGTCCTCGACCGTGGCGGCCGGCGCGTGGCATTCGCCACGGCCGCCACCCTCGCCGTGCTCGTCGTCATTGCCGGGCCGTTGCTCCGATGGCTGGCCGTGGCGGGGTTTGGCGTGCTCTTCGTGTTTACTCCTCTCGGGCCGAGTCTCGGGATGGGAGGGTTCTTCTCGTCGGGCACCTATTTCTGGCCCGCCCTGGGGCCGTTTGCCACCTCTACCGGGACGCTCTTCGTGGTGGCGGCGTTGGTGCTCATGGGCGCCGCCGCCCTGTGGCCCGCAGGGGGGCGGCGCCTGCCCTGGATCCTCGGGCCGGCGTCCGTGTTGATCCTCTCGTCGCCGTTCGTGTTGCAGCAGCTGGCGGGCGCCGTTACGCCTCCCGCCACTGGAATCGGCCTCGGCATGTGGGTGAGTTGGTCGGTGACGGTTGGGGTGGCCAGCGCGGCGCTCTTCATCGTGGCGGCTCTGCTCGCTCGCCTGGCGGGGAGGGTGGCTGCGCCGGGCTGGACGACGTGGGCCGCCAGCGGGGGGGCGCTCTTCGTGGCCGTCCTCGGCTTGCTGGTGTGGCGCCCGAGCGGTGGATGGCCCGAGTGGTACACCGTCCTGTGGATTCCCGTGGTCCTCTTCGCGGTGCTGCACTCCATCGGATTTCGCATGGTCGTGGCCGTAGCCGTGGTCTCGGGTGCGGCGGCCGTCCTGCTCACCTGGGGAGCCGTCCTGGAGGGCCGCCTGGTGTGGGCGGAGCGGGACACCAGGCGGTTTCTGGCGGACCCCGATCCTATCACCATGGGGCTGCTCGAGCGCTTCGGCGCCGATCTCCAGAGCCAACCGGTTCCCAGGAGCGAGGCCGAGCTGTACAAGCGCTGGAAACGCTCTTCCATGAGCCAGGAGGAGCGCCCAGCCGTCCTGGCCTCGTGGGGCCGGTCGAGGCAGGAGACTGCGCGCCTCGAACTGGCCGAGCTCAACCTGCCCTCCCGAATCCTGCCCATGCGCGCACGGGCCGCCACGAACCGCCGGGAGCCCGTGGTGTCCACCGAACTGTCGCGGATCCCGGGGGTGCACTATGTGCTCGCGGTACCGTATCCCGACGGATCGGCGGTCACCGTCGCCGTCGGCCCGCAATCTCGAGTGATTCCTCCGGTCCGCGTGGCCCAGTTCCTCCGGGGGGAACGGCCGGTCGCTCCCCCCTATGAGATGTATCTGTCGGCTCCGCTGCCTCCGGGGGATGAGACGGTCAGCTTGTCCTGGACCCGCGACGGAAGCACTGTCCGCGGCGAGCAGTCCCTCGACGTGCCGGGAGGTTTGCTTCATCTCCACATTGACGTGCCGCTCGGCAACGTCGGTACGCTGGTGGTTCGTGGCGCCCTGTTGATCGTGCTCAACGTGGCCATGGTGTCGCTCTTCTGGATCGTCGGCGAAGCCCTGAGGGGCCGGCTCCTCAGCGTGGCGCCTGTGGTGGGCCTGCTCGCGCCCCGGCAGTCGTTCCGTGGACGGCTTACGCTGGTCTTGGGCCTGTTTTTCCTCGCCCCGACCCTGGGTTTCACCGCCTGGAGCGCGGGGCGACTCAGTACCGAAGGGGCGAGTACCCGCGACGTGGTCATCCGTCAGACCCTCCGAGGCGCGGCGGTTGCGGCCCTGGACTTTGCGTTGGGGGGAGGGCAGGCCGCCCGGGAACGGCTGCAGGATCTCGCAGACCGCCTCGATGCCGATTTGATCCTGTACGAGGACGGAGCGCTGCTGCACTCGAGCGCTCAGGTTCTGGTGGAGCTGGGCCTGCTCGCGCCGTACATGCCGCCGGCACTCTACCGGGCGCTCGTGCTGGAGGACGGCCTCGAGGCGACGACCGATCGTTCGATCGGCGGCCGCGCCACACGGGTTGGATACCGCAAGCTGGGCTCGGTCGGGGTGCGGTCCCCGGTGTTGGCGGCACCACGGCTCGTGGATGATCGGCGACTGTCCGAGAACCAGACCGACCTTTTCTTCGGCCTCTTGCTCGCGACGATATTGGGGTTCGCGGTGGCAGCCTGGCTGGCGGCTCGGGCGGCGCGCACGATGGCCGAGCCGGTCCAGGCGTTGAGCGGGGCGGCGGGGGCGGTGGGCCGCGGCGATGCCGTCTCGCCGTTCGATCCGAACATGCCGGCGGAGTTTGTCCCGGTGGTGAATGCCTTCGAGCAGATGGCGCGGGACGTCAAGACGCATCAGGAGGCGCTGGAACGGGCGCTCACGTTCACCGGGGCCATTCTGCGGAACGTCGGGACGGGAGTGGTGACACTCAACCCCGAGTTGCACGTCACGACCGCGAACCCGAGAGCGATTGTGCTGCTGGGCATCAATCCCAGTCCGATGGAGCCGGTGGACCGCCAGACTCCCGGGGACTGGGCGCCCTTCTGGGAGTGGGTGGAAGGGTTCCTGCGCGGCGAACAGGAAACGGATGCCAGGGAGTTTACGGTTGGGGAAAAGCGGATTCGAGCTCAGGTGGCAGCGCTCCCGCCCGCCGAAGGTGGTTGTGTCGTCGCCCTGGACGACGCCACAGAGCTCGCGGTCGCCGAGCGGGTGCTGGCATGGGGTGAGATGGCCCGGCAAGTGGCCCACGAGATCAAGAACCCACTCACACCGATCCGTCTCGGTATCCAGCACCTGCAAAGGGCCCGCAAGGATCGGCGCAAGGGGTTTGACCAGGCGTTGGAGAAGACGGCTCAACAGATTCTGGCGGAGATCGAGCGACTGGATTCGATCGCCAGGGCCTTCTCCCGGTTCGGGGCTCCGCCGGCCGAAGCCGGCCCGTTGACTCCGGTGGATATGGCCGAGGCGGCACGGGAGACCGCGTCCCTGTATGCGCTGGGTGGTGGTACCTCGGTGGTGGTGCAGGCCGACGAGGAGGGATGCGTTGGCACGGTGCGGAAGGACGAGTTCAAAGAGGTGCTCGTCAACCTGATCGAGAACGCTCGCGGCGCGGGGGCGACCGAGGTCATTATCGGCATTGCCAACCCGGAGGATTCCCGCGTGCGGGTGACGTTGAGTGATAACGGCGAGGGTATTCCGGTGGAATATCTGAGTCGTATCTTCGAGCCCCGTTTCTCCACGACAACGAGCGGGACGGGTTTGGGCCTTGCGATCTGTAAACGATTGGTCGAAGCGTGGGGCGGTTCGATCAAGGCGGAGAGCCAGGTTGGCAAGGGGACGGTGGTGACGTTCGAAGTGTGAGCGGCCGGTCTACGAGGCGGGAGTCTTGCCTTTACCACGAAACCGTGATTAACTCGGGCGCATGAAGACTGCACGCCGGACGCACTCGTATACCGAATCGGTGATCCGGGGCATGACCCGGCTGGCCATGGAACACGACGCGATCAATCTCGCGCAGGGCCATTCGAGGCAACATCAACCAGTATGCGGTCACGTGGGGAGCCCCGAGGCTCCGCCACGCGCTCGCGCGCAAGTACGGCCAGTGGTACGACATGGACGTGGACCCGGAGACGCAGCTCACGGTCTGTTGCGGGGCCACGGAGGCCATGGCGTCTGCCCTGCTCGCCGTAGTCGATCCGGGCGACGAGGTGATCATCTTCGAGCCGTTCTACGAGAACTACGGCCCCGATGCTATTCTGTGCGGTGCGAAGCCCGTATTCGTTCCCTTATCGTCCGAGGGACCGTTGGATCTGGATCGTGTGGCGACGGCATTTTCTCCGAAGACGCGCGCTATCATCATCAACACCCCCAACAATCCGACGGGTCGTGTGATGGCCCGCGAGGAGCTCGAGGGCATTGCAGGACTCTGCCAGCGATACGACGCGTACGCGGTGACGGACGAGATTTACGAGCACATCTACTACGAGGGTACGCATATTCCGATCGCCACGCTTCCCGGCATGGCCGGACGCACGATTACGATCAGTGGTGCCTCCAAGACGTTCAGTGTTACGGGTTGGCGCATCGGTACAATCGTGGCTCCGGCGGAGGTGACGGACGCCATCCGGAAGGTCCACGACTTTCTCACCGTGGGGGCGCCCGCACCGCTCCAAGAGGCGGTGGCCACTGCTCTCGACGAGCTCGACGACTCGTACTATCGCGACTTGGCCGCTCAGTACCGCATCCGCCGCGACACCCTGTACGACGGATTGATCTCGGTGGGATTCCGTTGCAACCCGCCCGCCGGTGCGTACTACATCCTGACGGACTTCTCGGAGCTGAGCGACGCTCCGGATGACGATTTTTCTCGCTGGCTCACAGCGGAAATCGGGGTAGCGCCGGTGCCGGGGTCCAGTTTCTTCAGTGACCCCGACGACGGTCGAACCCTCGTGCGGTTTGCCTTCTGCAAGACGGAGGATATGCTCTCGGAGGCGGTGGAGCGATTGGCGGCGGTGGCAACCAGCGGCCGGCTGCCAGCTGCCGGCGGCCAGAAGTGAGCAGGTTGGGGATCCACCGAGCGGACGCCGGGGAATAAAGAGTGGGACCAGACCGCTGACGGTTGTGGCTCCAGTGCTGCGCTTGCACGTCGATGCGGCGCGCGATCCGTCCCAGTCCGCGGCTCGCGCCCGTTTATTAGAAACCCCTTAGAAAGGTACACCTCACGGAACCCCGGTCCGGCACCCGGTGTTAGGGAAAGGGACCAAACGCCATCACGGGAAGTCAACCATGCTGATCAAGAAGTCGAGCGACATCAGATCGTCTGAGGTGACACCAGAGAATGTGTACGTCGACCGTCGTAGGTTCATCGGGCAGGTGGCTGCGATCGGGGTGGTCGCTGCAGCGGGTGCCTCGGCGCCTGCGTTGCTCAGGCGTGGGGTCGCCCGCGCGGCGGAGCCGTTGCGCGCAGTGCCGGATGACGACAAACTCACGCCGTATGAGGCCGTGACGAGCTACAACAACTTCTATGAGTTCGGAACCGGCAAGGAGGATCCTGCGAAGAAC
>JBDHFY010000416.1:0-6602 GCA_039590195.1 Gemmatimonadota bacterium
CGGGATGTCGCGGCGTATCTGGGTTGCTCGCCGAACGCCACGACGTGCACCGTGTCGCGGTCGAGCGGACGGATCCGCAACTCGTTCTCCTCGTTCACGCGTCGAACCTGGTAGTCGATCCCTTGCGAGCCGACATCGGCCGTTTGCAGGCTTACATCAGTTGTTTGTACGTGGCTGTGTTAGCGCGTACCGTTGTGTCGGGGGTGAGTGTCTTCGCGGGCGCGGTGGTGTCGCCCGGCCTCGGCCTCACTGCTGGCCATCCCCCACGCGGCTAAGGCCTGACCTTGCCGGGTGCGTGGGGTGGGGGCAAATTCGAAAGCCGTTCGAGCAACAGACAGGTCAGGCTACCCCAACGCCGTGAACACGGTGCAGCTTTTGGCGCGAAGCGTAAGGGTGGTCCCTCCTCGGGCCTGGTTGCTAACGCCTGGTAAAACTCGGCTCTGGATACTCTTCTGAATGGGTAAGGCTTCGTTGCAGACTCGTTTCGGGTGAATCATGAATCCAGAACAGCGACCGCGGTCACCGGTACCGGAGTGGACGAGACATGGCCAAGAAGCGCGAGGATAAGCGGAAGGATCTGAACATCAAGAGCGAGAACTCTCTAGGCAGGCGAGATTTCCTCATGACGGGAGCAGCCGCCGGGCTGGGTGCGGCGGCTCTGTCGGAGCCAGACGAGGTGCGAGCGCAGGTCTCGGCAGCTCCGGCCCAAGGCGTCGACTGGGACTACGAAGCAGATGTCGTCATCGCGGGGGGCGGGTGTGCAGGCCTCACTGCCGCGATACGCGTGAGGGATCTCGGGGCCAGCGTGCTGGTGATCGATCAGAATTTCGACCCTGGCGGGAAGATGCTGCACAGCGGCTCCTTTATGTCGCTGGGCGGAGGCGACCCGGTCCAGCTCAGGGATATGAAGGGCGAGACCGACGACGAGGGATTTGTCACCGTAGCTCCGCTCGAGAATCCCGAGGAACTCGACGACAATGTCGGGCTCCTGTTCACGGACATCACCGACTGGTCGATCGTCGACCGCAAAGCCCAGAGCCCGTACAGGTACAATGAGCGGGAGCTGATGCGCGCTTGGGCCGAGAACTGCCCGCCCACCCGACAATTCCTGATGGACAACTACGTCCGTTTCTCACGGATCAGCGGCACCCATGGCGGTGGAGGGTTGTCGCGCGCGAGGGGGGCGCTCTGCTTCCTCATGCTGGGCGATAGGACGGACATGAAGGCGGGAACGATCACACCGGATGATGCGGGCGTTGCCGATCCCGAGCGCACGAGCGCCTTCGCTCCGGCGCAGATGTTTGACGTGAGCCGTCTTGTCGGACGCAACGCCGTTGGCAACGGTGTGGCCCTCTCCCGACCACTGGAGTTCTCGGCCCGGGAGAAGGGTGTCCAGTTCATGCTTCACCGCCGTTTTGACGAGCTCGTACGCGAGGAACCTGTCTCGGGGAGAGTTCTGGGGATCAGGGCCCACTATTCGCCGCGGCACCACCCTGAGACCGGCGAGCTCCTGCAGAGCTATTGGCAAGACGGCAATATCGATGAGCGGCGGGAGGTGGTGAACATCAGGGCGCGCCGGGCCGTGATCCTGGCCAGCGGCGGTCACGCGGGCAATCCCGAGGTCCGCAGCATGTTCTACCCCGCCCTGCGGGAACCCGCCTTCCCGACAAGCGGTCATGCTCTGCTGGGCCCGCATGGCCACGACGCCAGCGCCCTCATCGCCAGCTTGAGGATTGGCGCCAACCTGGCGGGGATGCATCAGAACCTCTCGTACTCCACGACGTTCCACATCTCGACGCGCTTGGGCACCCGGGATGCGTATACCTCCATGATGCCCGGTCACCCGACGTTCGGTTTCCGCGGCGCCGCAGGGATCAATATCGGCAGGTCCGGCTTCGAAGAGTTCATCGCCGTGAACCAGATCGGGAAACGTTTCTTCAACGAGGTTCGTCTTCCACAGAGGCCCGGTTTGAACCGGTATCCGGGTGACGGTGGCGCTCCGGGCCGGGGGCTCGAGCACACTCCCCGCGACTGGCGCAATTGCCGAAAAGAGTGGATCAGTGAGATGTAGAACTATGACCACGGCCTCGATGCCGCTCTGGCGATAAACGAAGGGTCGGAGCCTCCGCACTACTACTCGGGTCCGCTGTGGGCGATCTTCGACCAGGATGCGGTCGAGCGTACGGGGTGGGAACTACGGTTCCCCTATGTCTCCGACAACGGCTACTTCTTCAAGGCCAATACGATCGGGGACCTGGCCGAGAAGATTGCCGCGGGCCATGAGTTCCAACGGGTGCCGCTGAAGTACCTGGTCGAGACAGTTGCCACCTGGAACAGCTATGTTGACTCCGGCACCGATCCCGAATTCGAGCGCGAGGTCGATGCACCCATGTATCGCATCGCCACACCGCCCTTCTATGCGCTCTCGATCATGGTGGTCTGGCACGATTCCTATGGCGGCCTGCGAGTCAACGGAAAGCAGCAGGTCGTGGACATGCGGGGCCAGGTCATTCCCGGTCTCTATGCCGGAGGCGAGGCGGTCGGCGGCTTCAACAAGCATGGCCTGGGCAAGTGTCACGTTCATGGCTACATCGCCGGCACGTATGCAGCTCAAGAGTCCTAATCCCGTCGGCACCCGAATTGGGACATAGCCGCAATGGTGAAATTGTTTGTCAATCTTCTGGGTCTCGCGCTTCTCTTCGCCCTCGCCCCCGTCGCCGTCGCTCAGCAAGTGAATGGCGCGCTCCTATTCGAACAGGGGCGAGATCTCTACCAGGATCACTGCGCGCTGTGCCATGAGGACTCCGGCACAGGGGATCCGCCTGCCTTCCCAGCCTTGAGCGGCAATGCGCAGCTCGGGGACCTCGGGCTGATCGTCCGCGCCATCCACCAGGGACGGGGCAGTATGCCGCCGTACCATCATCTGAGCGCGGAGGACATCTCCTCGTTGGCACACTACGTTCGCAACGCGTGGGCAAACGACTTTGGGGATGTGAGCACCGAAGACGTGGAAGCGGTGCTGGAGGGGCTCGACGAAACCGGCCACGTGGCATCGGTCTGGGATGGCGTATTCACCGGGGCGCAGGCGACGAGGGGCCAGGCGGCGTACGCGAGTCCGTGTGGGACATGTCATGGCCGCAGACTGAACGGTGCTCCGGACGATCCGGATATGCTGTCAACGCCCCCTCTGGCGCGGGCGAAGTTCCTCCGCGGCTGGGAGGGAAGATCGCTTGCCACCCTGTTCGAATACACCCGGGCAACCATGCCCGAAAGCAACCCTGGCTCGCTGACTGACGACGAGTACGTCGATATGTCGATATCATCGCGTACATGCTCTCCGTCAGCGGGATGCCGCCGGGGGATGACGAACTCCAACCCGATCCGCAGAGTCTTGCCCAGGTCGTCATCGAGCAGCAGCCATGAGGCTGCGGATGCCTCCTGTCAGAGCCGCACCCGGAGGGGCTGCCGCGGACCGGATCACAATCCGTAGGCTGGGAGTTCGAGTCTCCCCCCTGCGACAGCTCGGCCTCGGTCCGGTGTATTTCGTGCCATTCTGCGTCCCCCGAATGACTGGCTGACTCGCATGACGGTGCTGTGACGGATCTCGGCGTCAGCGCCAGTGGCCCCTGGAGGATTCGTCGCGCAGCGAACGCGAGCGGTGTGGTGGGGTTTGAGTGGGCGTTCACCTCCGACCGACGGATTATGAGACGGCGGTTTACGCGCGTGGGCGCGCGTGGGCGTCAGTTTTTCAACGATTTACGCGCGTGAGCGCTCGTGGGCGTCCGTGGGTGTCGTTACAAGGATTGTTACAATGCCCGAGCGAATCTACGAACCCGCGCCCCCCTGAACCCCATTGCGGTGATGCGAGTTATCGAATCCGTCACCGATTTGCCTCGTCCACAGCGCGCTTCATTTGCTCGACCCAGTCGGGGATCACCCGCAGGTAGGGGGCCAACCGCTCGGGCGGCGTTTGCATGTAGATGAGACCGCCATCCGGCGTGACGGCGTACGCCTGTTGCTCAAGGTCGGTGAAGCGCGGATCACTGAACCAAAGCCGTGGCTCGATCGTCGGCACTGCCTGCGTCTCATCGACTTGGCTGCGATACACGTCCCAGCAGCACCGATAGAAGACGATCTCCCTTTTCGTGAGCCACCTGGGCTGAAATCCGTTTGGCGTTAGCTCGAATTGTCGGTCCTTCTCTGGATAACGCGTGAGCAATAGTTGTGCGGACCCACTGGGCGCAAAAATCAGCCATCGGTTATCTGAGGATAGGGCGGGAAACTGTGTTGCGCGGTTCAGAAACGTATCCACTTGGACCGGTGCAACTGACCGCCGAAGGGTCATGCTCAGCCCATTCCCGTCGTAACCCAAGACGATATCGTCCGAGATGAAGGATCGTGGCACGAACGTGCCGTGGAAAAGCGTATCCGGCGGCGTCGGGGCCGTCGGAGAGCCGATCAGTGTCACGGAGGCGCCGTCTACCCTCGTCGCAAGTACTATCAGACTATCGTTGCTGGGCGTCCAGAGGAGATTGCTGAACTGAAAACCCCGGAGCCAGCGCTGTACTCGAAGGCTTTTGAGATCGTAGATACGAAGTTCCTGCTCACGAATGCCCTGGACGACCGCCGCGAGCCACCGTCCGTCCCGCGAGAGGTCCAAGCGCCGAAACGCGGCTGGTTCAATGGGGAGTGGCTCCGGTGGATCCGCGTCGTACCTCCTTACCAACTGGCCAACTTGCGCATTCGCGCCGCCGGCGTAGACGAGTGTTCCCGTCGCGCTCAAATCCCACTGCCCAACGCCCGTATAGGGTTCCCGGCGGACTCCAGGGACCAACGTGACTGGCCGACCAACAAGTGACGTCGACGTGTCCCACCTGACGGCGCGAATCTCTCCTTCGATCGACAAGTAGACCAGGTATTCACCGTCCACGAGGCGGAAATGTCCTCCACGCAGGATACTGACAGACGTGTCTGTGTCGGACGACAAGGCGCGTAGCCATGTCTCCGAACCATCATCTAACCTGCGGACAATTGCATATTGCTCGCCAGCTTGGGAGCATAGAATGCGATCGTCCGAAATCGGATACGGCAAATGGCACGTATCCACCGGCGTCACCTCTTCCGTGCCGGTCTCCGGATCCAACCAGCGAAGCCTCGTCCCGTTGCCGTCCGGAACCAGCAACTGGGTAGCCGTCATCCAACGAGGAGCTACCGCATCGGCGGGGACTTCGACCCGCGCTATTCGTGACACCGATCCGCCCATCACCGGAACAGTCTTCAGCTCTCCACCGCTATAGAACGCGACGCGGTCTCCGAGTGGAGAGATGGTGGGATTCGTCGCGCCGTCGGTGCCCGCGATGGGGCGCGTCGCATCATCCCACAGACTATGGTACCACAGCTCAGTGGAGCCTTCCCGCTCCGCCACGTACACGACGAAATCACCTGCAGGAGATACGGCGAATCCTGGGAAGTAGTTCATCCGCATCCGGGCACTGTCCGGCAAGCCGACGTCATATCGCGCCGGCGAGCGAAGTTCAGCTGTGCGGCGGGGTCCCCAGACGATCATGAAGGAGAGGGCGACAGCGATGGACCCAAGCGCCGCGCTCAACCATTTCCAACGCCTTGTGGCAATGGACGCGGCTTCGGTTGTGGTTGTCGGAATCGCGAACGTTGGATCGATCAGCGCCTCTGCAAACTTGCACGCCCTCTCAAACCGATCCACCGGCAACTTCTCCAACGCCTTCGCTGTCGCCGCCGCTACGTTCGACGGCACAGACTTCCGAAGCTCCGTCACCGGCCGCGCTTCGTCAGTCACGATCTTCATGATGATCTGCTGCGCCGAAGAGCCCACGTGTGGCGGGCTGCCGGTGAGCATTTCGTACAACACCGCGCCTAACGAATAGATGTCCGACCTATTGGTGAGATCCTTCTCGGCCGTGGCCTGCTCGGGGCTCATGTAGTGCGGCGTGCCCAGGGACAGCCCGGTCTCCGTCATGCGCCCACCCGCCGCCGCGCTCACCGCCAGCGCGATGCCGAAGTCCGCCACCATGGGGCGGCCATCGTGCAGCAGAATGTTCTCCGGCTTGATGTCGCGGTGGATCACCGCGTTCCGGTGTGCGTAGTCGAGGGCGTCGGCCACCTCGGTCGTGATGCGCACCGCCTCCTCGATGCCGAGTTGTTTCTCCCGGTCGAGTTTGTCTCGAAGCGTCTCGCCCTCGATGAACGGCATGACGTAATACAGGAACCCGCCTGCCTCTCCTGAATCGAACAGCGCCAAGATGTGCGGGTGCTGGAGGCTCGCCGTGGTCGTGATCTCCTGCACGAAGCGCTCGGCGCCGAGCACGGCCGCGAGTTCGGGCTTGAGCACCTTGAGCGCCACCTTGCGCTTGTGCTTGAGGTCCTCGGCGAGATACACGGTGGCCATTCCGCCGGCGCCGAGTTCCCGCTCGATACGGTAGCGGTCGGCGAGAGCGGATTTCAGGCGTTCAAGTTGGTCCACGTGGTTGGGCACGGTGTGCTGTTCCGGCTAGCAGCGCCCTAACAATAGAGGGCGGCGGCCGACGCGGCCAGTTCAACCCATTATCTAGCACGCTGAACCATCC
>JBDHFY010000417.1:0-3433 GCA_039590195.1 Gemmatimonadota bacterium
CCACCGCCCCCACCGCTCAACCGTCGGACGACGGTGCGGCTGCGGATCAAATGGCCGAGGAGCGGCTGCGACAGCGATCGACGCCCCTCGTCCGGAAGATTGCCGCCGAGCACAACGTGGACATCGGCCGCATCTCGGGCACCGGTATCGGGGGAAGGGTGACCAAGAAGGACATCCTGGCGTTCATCCAATCCGGCGCGGCGGGGCCGTCGATCGCTCCAGCCCCGGGAGCGGTCCCTGCGGTGGCCCCGATGGGCGTTAGCCATCCGGCGGTGGAAGCATGGCCGGGAGACCGGGTCGAGCCCATGACCAGGATCCGCAAGTTGACGGCGGATCATATGGTCCTGTCCCGTCGAACGGCGGCCCATGTCACGAGCTTTTACGAGGTGGACTTCACGAGGATTGCCAAGCTGCGCGAGCGCCGGAAGCAGGACTACCTGGCAAGCGGCGCAAGGTTGACGTACATGGCGTTCATTGTGAAGGCGGTCGCGGACAACTTGCGACGTCATCCCATCCTGAACGCCTCGGTGAGCGGTGACAACATCGTCTATCGAAAGTCCATCAACATCGGGATCGCCGTCGCCCTCGATTGGGGCTTGATCGTTCCCGTCCTTCGCAACGCCGACGGACTTGCCGTGCTTGGGATCGCCAAGGGAATGGCGGATCTGGCGGATCGGGCTCGGAGCAAGAGACTCAACCCGGATGAGGTCCAGCACGGAACCTTCACGATCACGAATCCCGGCGTCTTTGGATCGCATATCGGCACGCCCATCATCAACCAGCCGCAGGTGGCCATTTTGGGTGTTGGAGCAATCGAGAAGCGCACCAAGGTGATCACGCTGGACGATGGGGAGGATGTGATCGCCATCCGGAGCCTGTCGATGCTCTCGGTGTCGTATGACCACCGTATCGTGGACGGCGCGGATGCCGATCGCTTCATGGCAGATCTGAAGAACGACCTGGAGAACTTTCCCGAAGGAGCGCTTTGAGATGGCTCGGCGGACGATTGAAATCGACGGCGAGGTGTGGGCGGTGTACCCCTCAGGGCGGGTGACGGCGTACGACCAGGACGAGTTCGGCTTGGTGTTCGAGAAGGGAACGGGAACGGATCGGGTGCGCCGGGTTTCGCGGTATTCTCCGGGGGGCACCAGGCGACCCGACAAAGCACTTGCTGAACTCGCCGACCGACGTCTCGTAGAACTCTTCGCCCAATCACAGCCGTCCTGGACCAGTCCAGAGACCAAATACGCTCGCAGGTTGGCCTGAGCGCGTGGGGGTCGTTGACCTCCACGTTCACTCCAGCGCGTCGGATGGAGCGGAACCGCCAGCGGCGCTGGTGCAGCGCGCCGTCGAAGGCGGGCTCGCCGCCATTGCCATCACTGACCACGATACGATGGACGGTGTCGCACCGGCGGTCGCCGGCGGGGCAGGGACGCCGTTACGTGTGGTCGCCGGATGCGAGTTCAGCGTCGCGGTGTGGTGGGGTGAGCTGCATCTCCTCGGGTACTTTCTCCCGGTACAGGATTCCGGGCTAGCCGAGTTCTTTTCGCTCCAACGATTGCATCGGACCAATCGCGCTGAGGAAATCCTCAGGCAACTGGCGCGCCTTGGTGCGCCCGTTTCGATGGATGATGTGGTGCGAGAGGCCGCGAACGCCCCGATCGGCAGGCCGCACATTGCGCGGGCCCTGGTGGTCGCTGGGAGGGTGGGCTCCACCGGGGAGGCCTTCGCGCGCTATCTGGCGGATGGTGGACCGGCATGCGTGCCGAAGGTGCTGCCACCGTTGGAAGCCGTGGTGGAGTTGGTGAGACGGCTCGGTGGTGTAACGTCGGCCGCACATCTCAAAGAGCGAGCTGGTCGGGATACGCTTACCAGGCTGAAGGGGATGGGGGTCGACGGAGTCGAGGTGCTCCACCCGTCTCACAACGAACAGAGGGTGGCCGCCCTCCAAACGCTCGCACCGCAGCTCGGGTTGCTCAAGACGGGAGGTTCAGACTGGCACGGCAGCCCATCGAACGAACGTCGCCATTCCGCGATCGGCGTACCGCGGGTTCCATCCGAGTGGCTGGATTCGTTGGAGCGGCTGCATCTCCAGCGGTACACCCCATGACATTTGAGCCCCGCTCGGATGCGATGGGTACCGGGCCAGGCGGTGACGCGATTTTTGCGCCCACCGCGTCGGCCCTATATTTGGTCTGTTTGCGTTGAAGTGGGGTGCCGGTCACCGTCGCCTCCTGCCCCTCACACCGGCCGAACGAACCGCCCACGTGGAGCGGGCGTTGGACCTGTTCAACTCCGGTGCCTTTTGGGAAGCGCACGAGGCCCTGGAAGCCGTGTGGCGCTCCATTGAAAACGAGGCGGAGGCGCTGGTATTTCAGGGGCTCATTCAGGCCGCCGCCGCCCTCCTTCACCGGGATCGGGGGAACCGCCATGGCGTCGAGGCTGTTGGCACCGCAGCGCTCGGGAAGCTGGCCGGCCCGCAGCGTGCAGATGTGGAGTGCGAGACGGTGATGTTCCGTGACGAGCTCCGGGAAGCGCTGTTCAAAGGTGGGCCGGCCCCCATTCTCAAGTTGAGGTCTATGTGACGCGTGACGGAAACGACTTTGCCAGCTACGATGTCATCATCGTTGGCGCCGGTCCGGCGGGCCTGTGCGCTGCCATGTATGCGGGGCGCGGTTTGCTCAATGCACTGGTCATCGAGCGGGGAGCGCCGGGGGGGGAACTGCTGAACACCGAACTGATCGAGGACTATCCGGGGTTCGAGAGCATTCTGGGCCGGGAATTGGCGGGCAAGATGGCCGGTCACGCCAAGAAATTCGGCCCGGAGTTCGTAACGGAGGCGGTGGAATCCATCGAGCGACGGGACGACGGTGAGTTTGCGGTGCGTACGGAGTCGGGAAAGGCGTATCGCGGTCAGACGGTCATCCTCACCGCCGGCGGATCACCCAACAAGCTTGGTGTTCCGGGGGAAGAGGAGTATGCGGGCCGCGGCGTGTCGTACTGCGCCGTTTGCGATGGGGCGTTCTTCAAGGGCGAGACGATCGCCGTCGTTGGTGGGGGTGACGCTGCCGCTGAAGAGGCCAACTATCTTACGCGATATGCGGAGAAGGTGCACTTGATCCATCGCCGAGACCAGTTGCGCGCGTCGAAGCTTCTCCAGCAACGCGTTTTCGACAATCCCAAGATCGAAACCATCTGGAACAAGGTCGTTGAAGAGATCGTGGGAGGGCCCAGTGGAGCCACGGGCTTGCGGCTGAAAGACACGGTATCGAATGAGCAATCAGCACTGGCCGCGACTGGGGTGTTCATCTTGATCGGATTCACGCCGAACAGCGGCTTGATCAAGGGGCACTTCGATCACGATCCCACCGGCTATATCATCACCGATCGGCACATGATGACGTCCATCCCTGGTCTCTTCGCGGCCGGCGAC
>JBDHFY010000418.1:0-3413 GCA_039590195.1 Gemmatimonadota bacterium
TGTAGGCGGCGGACGTGATGAATTCGAGGATCGGGATCGTTACTTGGCCGCCGCTTGCGAACTTCGACAATACGTGACGAAGCTCTTCGAAGTCGATTTCGGACGGCCCGATGCTGGCGAGACTCGTCTTCTTCCTCAGCTCATTCCTCTCTTTGTGTGTGAGCAGAAAGAAGTCGTCGGTGTGGACGATGAAGGATCGTAACTTTCGTTCCGACCGGAAAAGCGTCCTGGCCGCCACGTGAGCGATTTCCGACTTGCCGGCCCCGGACTCGGCGCCGATCGCCAGCGAGATCTTCTCGCCCCGGTACTCCCGCAGCACGAGGTCAGTGATCTCTCGCGCTGCCTTCTTGTGCGTCTCCTTGATGACCAGGACATCACTCAGTGGCATGAAGTTCTCCCTTGCCCTTCATGGTGGCGCTCGCGGGTGGTGGAGAAACGGATGGTGCGGGCGTGGTCGTTGTGCCAGGCGTGGCCGCCCTGCAACAACGGCCCGATGTATCGGGGGGATCGATGTTGGTGCCGCAGTACGGGCAGTTGGGTCCGCTCGGTCATCGGGCCCCCGATGTTGTGGACTATCCCAAGAGAAACAACTTACGGGCGGGGGGCCGTGCGGCAAGGAGCGTGTGGTGGCTGTGTGGGTCCGGTCATCGCTTCGCTGGGTGTGCGGTGGCGGCCTCCATGGCGAGCCACTCGCTGTGATAGGGGTCAGGCGAAGAAGTGGCCAGCAGAGGGCGACGGAGCGATTGTGCCGAGAGCGCTCGATTTACGACAAGCTCGGTTCGCTTTGCGACTCAGTTGAAGTCCCCCGTAAGATCCAGCCACTGGCGCCTGGTCCGGTGCCGACGCGCCCCGTATTTTGCTGGAGTCCTTCGGATCGTCTGACGCGCCGGCGGCACGATAGCAGAAATCACCAGCTCGTTCCGACACCAGCTCGCCACCGTACCGAGGCTGTCAGAGCCGAACATGGGTGCAGCTCGTATGACTGCACGCCTCACTCCACTTGACCGCACGAGGCCTCCGAGGAGGGACCCATCCCATGGCCGATCGCACTCATGAACCCGACTTGAACCGCCGGCGCTTTCTGGCGTTAGCGGGAACTGGAGCTGCGTCACTGGTCGGCACGTCGCTCCTGAGCCCGCGGGGCTGGGCGCGCCCCCGCCCTCCGGCATTAGCGGGGGACAATACCGTAACCATACGCACGCACGAGCATTTCGGAGATATCGAGGAGCAACTCACGTTTCCCAGCACGTGGAAGCTCGAGGTGCAGCACATGAAGGGACACGGCCGTGCTGGGCTGACGTCAACACAAATCCGTGAAAAACTGAACCGGCCTATCGAGACACCGCCGCTCCGAGAGATCGCGGCCGGCAAGAAGACGGCGGTGATCACGTTCGATGATCTCACCCGGCCGACGCCTGTCAAGGACGTCCTTCCGTTGTTAGTGGAAGAGCTGCGCGCGGCAGGGCTCAAGGACGAGAACATCATTTTCTTGACTTCCTTTGGTACTCATCGACCCCTGACCCACGAAGAAGCCCGCGCCAAGCTGGGTGATTGGGTGGTGGATAAGTTCGCCTGGCTGAACCACAACATCTGGGAGAATCTCGTGGAGGTCGGGGTGACGTCACAGCGAAACAAGATCAAGGTCAATTACCATTTCGCTCAGGCAGACGTCCGCATTACCGTCAGCGGCATCAAGGCGCACGGAACGGCGGGCTACGGCGGTGGGGGGAAAGCGGTACTGCCGGGTGTGGCATGGGTGGAGTCCATTGACTTCTTCCACCGCACCATTACCGGCCTCGGTACCAATCCCAGCGTCGGCACGGCAAAGGTGTTCGAGAGCGACGTGCGACACGACATGGAAGAGGCGGCCCGGTTGGCCGAGGTGCAGTTTTCTGTCCAGATCGTCTACAACGAGCGTCGGGAGCCGACGGAGATTTTCGCCGGTGACATCGTGGCGGCCCATCACGCCGCCTGCCGCATGGCCAACGGGTATCTCCGCACTCCTACGGCACAAGATGCGGATATCGTGGTCGCGAACGCCTATCCGCAAAACCGACAAGCAGCGAGCAGCTTGCGATGGGCTCGCCGTAGCCTTCGTGAAGGAGGGTCCGCAGTGTTGATTGCGCAGCACCCGGACGCCATGAGTACCATCCATTACCTCCAGGAGCGCTGGCAGTATAGAGGACATCCCTATTGGGAACTCATGGAAATGGATAACAAGCCCGTCGACCAGGCAGGGCAGCTCATCGTGTTCTCCCAGTACATGCAGAAGAGAGATGTGAATCGAATTTCGGCCAAGCACGTCCACCTGGCACGGACGTGGGACGACGTGCTGGGGCTGCTCGGAGAGCACCATCACACGGACGCCCGGGTCGCGGTTTACCCGTATGCCGCGATACAGCACCATGAGGTGGATTTGACCTAACGGCGCGCCCACAACCGGGACGTTGATTGCCCGCTAAGCCAAGCGGCCTACCCCCAGCCTGGCGTCGAGCGCCGAGCCCGCCGCGGCCAGCAGGGATCCGGGGTATTCTAGGGCCCGCCCGCAGCTGGCCGGCGGACCATCTTGATCTGCCATGTTCGTAACTAATTGTTGCTAAATATCTTAGCTGTAGTCGGGCGGCAGCGGGATTCGATCGGTGTGAGGATAGGGTCCCGCCCCGGTTCCAGCCCGATCCCTACAGTCGATCTGCATCCCCGCCGGTCACCTGTCACAAATGCGTCTGGCGTCACAGAAGGTGCCCTTTTACTGCCACTATGCTTCTAGCCACCGGTTCATTCCCGGATGAAGAAGCCACCTCGTACTCCAGGGGTGTAGTGCCATGGCAGATTCCCCATGACTGCGGAGAGGACTCCACCCGGCTTGCAGTGGTACCTGCGGGGTCAGCTGGAGGCGGGGGGTAGCTCGCGGACCAACGTGCGTCCGCTCCCCTTCCTGATCGGCCGCCTTCCCGAGGCGGACCTTCGGATCACTTCGGACCGAGTCTCTCACAGGCACGCAGAGATCTTTCTCAATGGTGACGGGCTGTGTGTCCGGGACCTCGGCTCGACCAACGGTACCTACGTCAACGGAGAGCAGGTCACCGAGCGGGCCCTCCAGGAGAGGGACATCCTTCACTTCGCCGACCAGCAGTTCCAGTTGGTGGCAGAGCGATCGTCGCCGCAGCACATGAACACCATGCCCTTCCGCGTGGGGCTCGGCCCGGGCCGTAAGAAGATCCAGCGTGTCAAAGATCTCGTGCAGCTTCTCGAGGCCGGCGCCGTACGCGTCGAGTTCCAGCCCCTGATTCGCTTCTCGGACGGCGCCATCGTCGCCTACGAGGCGCTGGGGCGAGGGGACCTTCCCGGTGCTCCGTCGACGCCTGGAGAGCTCTTCCAAGCCGCCGAGGGGCTCGGATTGGCGGCCGAGCTCA
>JBDHFY010000419.1:0-3411 GCA_039590195.1 Gemmatimonadota bacterium
CGTGCCCCCTGGGGGTCAACGCCGATCTTGTGCAGGTCTCTCCGCTTCTGGAGCTCGTCTCCCAAGAGACGGATGAGTCGCTTGCCCTCGCGGTACGTATAAGGATTGTCTTGGCACAGCGCGATCACGTAACCACACCTTTCAGGGTCCCGGATCTCCAGAAGAAGGGCACCATCAGAGCCGCGAGCCCCTGCTACACATACCGGGACGACGAGATCTGGTCGCCAAATCTGCGACGGGACCGCTTGAGATCCGGAATTTCGACCATTGTCCCTTTGCCCTTCAGATCCGTGAAGCTGCCCCCAAAGGCTGGGTCCTTGTACAGGCGATAAGTGTGTCCCTCAGGAATCTGGTATCGAATGCTCGATACGATCTCGTCGAAGTCGTTGCCCCGGACGAAGATCTGTCTGTAGTCAGGAATCACAGACTCGTCGGTTCCGTAGATACCAAGTCGCCCACCGCGAAACGTATCGTGCTCGAACAAATCGACCCACGCGCGTGCCAGATCGCTAACCGGCACATCGGGATCGGGACGCGCAGGAAACTCGGCGAAGCGGAACGTGTTGTCGACGCGCCAGTGGTAGCCGCCATAGAGGCTGAGTTCGCCAGCCATACTTACGTAGACACCGCCGGCCGCGTCCAAGTTTGCAAACTCACGGGAGCAACGGAATTCGCGGGTGTTGACCCAGCGGATCTGGGGCCGCTCACCGTTCGGCCGGTCGCCGAACATATCGCTGGCGATCCGCACCTCGAATAGGTCCGCTAGGTTCCGACCATTCTCGAGAGGCGCCGCGACCGCCTCATTTTCCGTGCCAATGAGATAGAGTCTCGTGAGGCCGTCCGCGTGTTGGTTCCAGTCTTTGGGCGTAACGAACCCGATCGCCTGGTACTTAGGGTCACGATCGTGGTTCCGCCCCACGGCGGTGAACACCCAGGTGAACACGCCTGACTGGAATCCATTGATGAAGTTCGTGTCTTTTGATACGTAGAAGTCGATGCGACCTTTCGGAGTCTGGTCCTCATCCTCCCACCAGACGGCGCACACGAACCGTTGGTCGGCCAGCTTGGCTAGGGCGACGGCATTGGCCCGCGCATTGTTGAGCCGCAGGACGCTGGCTGGAAAACGGGTCGGGCTTTCAGGCTCCGCTACGTGTAGGAACACAACTTCCGATAGGCCGTCGCCATAGACGGGAATCGCGAGGATGTCGCCGAGCGCCGCCAAGCCACCTGCGTGCCAGCGGTTCTTGTCCAGTGTGACCACCGCCACAAGGCCGTCGTCTTCGGGAGGCCGCGCCTTGAAGACTAGGTTTGATCCCCACGGACCGTTGGCCCTACGCGAGCCCATCCGAGCCAGGCACACATGGGACGCTGGCTCTGTCGAGTCACCGCCGGTGATGGCGACGTAGCGGCCCCGCCGCAGGCGCTGGATACCCTGAAAGTGGTTGTGACTCGCGTTCACGTTGTGCTGGTTGACGTTGGTGTAACGAAATTCACGCGGGGGACGAAACACTCCACCCCCGTCATTGGCAGCGAGTTCGTCACCGTGTTGTGCGATGCGACGGAACTGTGCCTCAACATCGACGACTAGAGGATTCTCATCCTGAATCGCCGTGGCCTGCGTTATCTTCTGAATCGGCGTGTCATACGACGAGTGCGGGTTGAGTATAGGCATATGAGTTCTCCCCTGGATCACGCCTTGCAGGGGCGGGCTGGGGGGACATGACCATCACTGGAATTCCCAATGCCCGCCGATCCCGAATCCGAATTCCGTATCGTTATCGCTAGCGCGCAGGTCGTCGATCAAGTGGACGCCGAGGAAGAGTTGAAAACCGAGCCCGTGGGCGAACCCCTCAAATCGGGCTACCTGCAGGCCCAGCGATAGCCCGACGCCTGGTCGCAACTCGGTATGCGGAGCGCCACGGGGATCCCGCGTGACGCGGAGTAAGAATTGCGGGGCCGCCGTCCAGAGCTTGCCGCGCCAGCCCTTAGCGCCGAACTCCCACCCGCAACTCCATGCGGCGGGGACATCCAGTTGCCGCCAGGTGCCGACCCCAGACTGAACGGCTTGGGAGTATCCGATTCCTACGTGGAGACGGTGGCTCGGCTTCCAGATCAGTCCGGGCTTGCGCACAACCTCCACGGCGACTCCGGCCCCCAGTACGAAACCGTTATCCACGTTCTCCTCGGTGGCGGCGAGCCCACCGAACCGGGCGACCACCCCAACGGTCCCTGGGTTCCACACAAGCCGGGCTGTGGCAGGTATAACGCCGCCGACGGTGTGGTCGCTCCAACCTGTTTCCAGGTGAATTGCCGCGCTCGCCCGACCGAAGGTCCTGGGTTCGAGCGGGAACGGTGCTCCGGCGACTTGAGCGGCAAGCGCGGGTGCCTCACTCATCGCGGTGACCAGGCCTATCGTCACAAAGATGGAGTTTCGAGCTTTCGAGTTGATCGGTGACCTGGAGGCTGGCATCTTGCTTTTCCTTCGAACCGCTCGTGCAGTTCCCCTCGAAGCGCCGTCACGAAGCCGCTTGATTTGACCCAGGTGCCATTCGAGCCGTTTCTCAAGCGGGCGGAACACCCGCTTGAGCGCTTCCGGTATGCCGAGAACCATGTCTCGAAAAAGTAGGATGCGCTACCAGCGCTGACGAACGGCCGAAAACCCGAGCATCCACGGCATATCACCGAACACCCGACCGGCGGGACAGATCCTGGTCCGGTGCGCCACCAGCACCGATGACCCTGTGCAAGCCGAAGAGCGGTTCAAGCGAGAGGGCGGCGTCGTGGAGATTCCGGATATTTCTATCGACCATGATTTTGACGTGAGCGTCTCGTCCTCGAAGTTCTTGTCTTGACGGCGCTGGTCACAGGAAATACCGATCGAAATTGCCAAACATCGCGTGCCCCGGAAAAGCGTGGCTCAACTCCCGGTAGTTCACGTTGATTGGATTGTCCTGCGGCACGGCGATGCGCCAGATATGCCCCGCGAGCATCGCCTTGAAGTCTTTCTTGACTTCCTTCCAATCCGCCGACAACTCGAAGACAGGCGTCGGGAAATCACTGCCGAACAGCAGATGATCGGCCGGGAGCTTGGCGATCTTCTTGAAATACCCTTGTCGGAACGGTGTCGCGCACGCTGAGAGATCGGCGTACACCTTCCCCTTTACACCCTGAGCTCGCACCGATCGTTTGAGATACCGCTTGACCATGGGGAAATCGTCGTGCTCGAAGAGCTTGGCGTGCGCGACGAAATACGGCAGCCCGCAGTGCGCTATGATGATCACCGCACCTTCGGCGAGTGCCTCGTCCAGCGTCTTCAATACCTCGGGGATGTTCGGCACGTGCCATTTGTCGCGGCGCCAGAAGTTCCAGAACTTGTCCCAGAACCCCCACGACAAATAGTCGTACGGACGC
>JBDHFY010000420.1:0-3381 GCA_039590195.1 Gemmatimonadota bacterium
TCGAACGTCCGGGTATACAGTTCCTGAAGCTGCTCCGTGGTCATGCCCCGGACGGCGTCCCGGAACGGGGCGACGAGCGACGCCACCTCATCCCGCCGATCCTCCAGGGCGCGGACGCAGGCCTCCACCCTCGACGCGTAGCTCTCGTCGGGATAGTCGAGACACTCCGCCAGCAAGGAGTAGCCGCGAGCGCGAGGAGCCATCACAAGCCCCGCTTCGGGCCGCTCAGGAAGCCGAAGCCCACGGCCTGCTTGTGTTCGAGGGGATCTTTCATCATCTCGATCGCCTCCTCCCGGTGAGCGGGCGGGATGACGAACCGATCGTCGGCATTGCACAGCGAAGTAAGACGGTAGATCGCCTCCGCCTCCTCCCGGGAGCAGTCGGCCTCGCGAAGACACCTGTTCACGACCTCACCGTCCACGTCGCCCACGGTGAGCAGGCGACGGTACTGACGCACCGCCATCTGCTTCCTCAGCGCGTAGCTGACCTTGCCGGCGTTGCCCGCCCCGAGCAGGGAGGCCAGGTACTCCACCGGGGCGCGATTCTTCTCGATGTCGTGGAACAGATCCTCGGACTCAGTCGTGACCGTGCCGTTCTCGCGGCTGGACATGACCGGCAACAGCGGTGGCACGTAGAACAGCATCGGCATGGTGCGAAACTCGACGTGCGGTGGGAGGGCGATCTTCCATTCCTTGACGAACCGGTAGACCGGCGAGTTGCGCGCGGAGTCCATCACCGATTCATGGATGCCGCAACGCCGCGCGGCTTTGATCACCTCGGGATCGCGCGGGTCGACGATCAGCGACCGATGCGCTTCGACCAGATCCCGGTCCGGAGTCCTCGCGACCTCCTCGATGCGATCGGCGTCATACAGCAGCACGCCAAGGTACCGGATCCGGCCCACGCAGGAGTGGAAGCAGGCAGGCGCCTGTCCCGTCTCCAGCCGGGGGAAACAGAGAATGCACTTCTCGGATTTGCCGGTCTGCCAGTTGAAGTAGACCTTCTTGTACGGGCACGCCGCGACGCAGGATCGCCACGCGCGGCAGACCTTCTGATCGACGAGAACGACGCCATCCTCCCCGCGCTTGTACAGAGCGCCGGAAGGGCACGCCGCGACGCAGGCCGGGTTCAGGCAATGATTGCAGATGCGCGGGAAGTAGAAGAACACCAGACGCTCGATGGCGAACATCTGCGCCTTCTGCTCCGCGGTGAGGGCGCCCAGATTCGGATCGTTCTCGGCATAGATCGGAGAGCCGCTCAGATCGTCGTCCCAGTTGGGCCCGGCCTTGATGTCGATGTGCTCCCCATCGATCATCGAGATCGGCCGTGCCGTCGGCTGGTCGTCCCCTTCGGGAGCGTTGAACAGGTTCTGGTAGTCGTACGTCCACGGCTCGTAGTAATCGTCCAGGCTGGGCATCGAGGGGTTATGAAAGATGTTCGCCACGACACGGGCCTTGCCCGTCGAGCGCAGACGAAGAGCGCCGTTATTCTCCCAGCCGCCACGGTACTTCTCCTGGTCCTCCCACTGCGTGGGGTATCCCGTGCCGGGTTTTGTCTCGACGTTGTTCCACCACATGTACTCCGTGCCCTTTCGATCGGTCCAGATGTTCTTGCAGGCGATGCTGCACGTGTGGCAACCGATGCACTTATCGAGGTGGAACACCATGGAGATCTGGGATCGGACGTCCATCAAAGTTTCCTTTCTCGCCTCTGTCGACGCGCACCCATGCTCGTCAGCTACCAGATGAGCTGGGGCAACTTGCGAACATAGATATGCGTGTCCCGGTTACATCCGGTGGGTCCCCAATAATTGAAGTGGTAGGTGAACTGTCCGTAGCCTCCCACCATGAGGTTCGGCTTCAGCCGGGTACGGGTCACGCTGTTGTGCCCCCCACCGCGCCGGTTGCCCCGCAGCGGCGATTTCGGCACGCCGAGCGTCCGCTCCGGCGAGTGGTAGACGATGCAGATTCCGCGCGGGATCCGGACGCTCACGCAGGCTCGGGTCACCAGCACGCCGTGGTCGTTATGGATCTCGACCCAATCGTTGTCCTTGATCTCGATGCTCTCGGCGTCCTTGTCGTTGATCCAGAACGGCTCGCAGCCTCTGGAGAGCGTGGTCATCCGCTCGTTGTCCCCGTAGGTGGAATGGATGTGCCATTTGCCGTGCGGGGTGAGGTAGTTGAGCATCAGGGTCGGGCCCACTTCCTCACTGACCCGCAGGTCCGCGTATTGCGTGGGCGTCGGTTTCGGCTTGTAGGTCGGCAGATGCTCGCCGAACTGCAGATATCCCGGGTGGTCCAGGTAGAAATGCTGGCGGCCGGTGAGCGTCCTCCACGGCACGTGGGCATCGTGGTTGTAGGTGAATGGCGAGTAGGCGCGGCCGTATTCGATCAGGCCCGACCACATGGGACTGCTCAGATAGCGGTGCGGCCGCGATTGCAGATCCTCGTACGTCATGCGCACCGACCGCGCCTTCTCGGCCAGATGCGCCAGCGGCAGCCCGACTCGCTCCTCCATGTTCTTATAGGAGCGATAGGCCAGCTCACCGTTGGTGACCGTGGCCAGGCTGAGTATGGCGTTGCAGGTATCGACGTCACGCTCGATGGATGGGTATGTCTTGCCATTCCACTGGACGCTCCGCCGGGTCGCGAGATCGTCGTAGTAGTCGGCGCACTGATAGTGCGTGCCGTGTGCCCCGAGGCCGCTCTCCCTCACCAGGGGGCCGAGCGAGATGAACTGCTTGTAGAGATCCCTGTAACTGCGGGTGACCACCTTCATCGCCGGCATCGTCTTGCCCGGAACCGCCTCCACCTCACCGCTGAGCCAGTCCCGGATCTCCGGCTGAGCGATCTCCGCGGGCGTATCGTGAGCCAGAGGGGCCACCACCAGATCGCGAACCGCATCCGGGAAGTGTCTCTCGGCCATCTCCGAGAACCGCCTGGAGATCGACTTGAAGATGTCCCAGTCGCTCTTGGACTCCCAGCAGGGGGGAACCGCCTCGGACAGCGGGTGCACGAAGCTGTGCATGTCCGTGGAGTTGAGATCGGATTTCTCGTACCAGGTGGCCGCGGGGAGGACGATGTCGGAGTAGAGGGCCGAGGTGTCCATCCGGAAATTGAGATCCACCACGAGATCCATCTTTCCCTGGGGGGCGGTCTCGTGCCAGTTGACCTCCCGGACCGAATCCCCGGCGATCTCGGTGGCGATGGCGTTGCTGTGGGTCCCCAGGTAGTGCCGGAGGAAGTACTCGTGGCCCTTGCTGCTGGACATCAGGGCATTGCCGCGCCAGATGAACCAGACGCGGGGCCAGTTCTCCGGCGCGTCGGGATCCTCCACCGAGAAGGAGAGATCGCGCTTCTTGAGCCTGTCGACCACGTGCCG
>JBDHFY010000421.1:0-3364 GCA_039590195.1 Gemmatimonadota bacterium
AAAGGCCTTGGGGTGGCGGAACTGAGCAGAGAGACCGGTGCCGCGCGGGCAGAAGCGGACGCGGTCGATGCGACCCTGGCCGCAAGTGGAGACGCCCAGGCATTCGAGCGGCTCTACCGGGCGCACGTCGCCCGCGTGCACAGCCTGGCGCGGCGGATGCTCAGCTCCGACGAAGCGGATGAGTTGACCCAGGATGTGTTCGTCCGGGCCTGGCAGAAGCTCTCGACGTTCCGCGGGGAGGCGGCGTTTGGCACGTGGCTGCATCGGGTGGCGATCAACGTGATTCTGGCAAAACGTCAGTCCCTTGCCACGGCCCGCAGCCGGTTTGCCGATTCGGACGACCCGTTCGGGCAAGTTCAGTCGAGGTCGGAGGTGCCAGGATTTGGGGTGGATTTTGAGGCCGCCGTGGAGCGGCTTCCGGAGGGAGCCAGACAGGTGTTCGTGTTGCATGACGTGGAAGGGTACAAGCATCACGAGATCGCCGAGATGCAGGGAGTGACCGTGGGCACGTCAAAAGCTCAGCTCCACCGAGCCCGCAAGACCCTGCGGAAACACCTCGAGCGATCGACGGAGTAAAAGCAAATGAGTGATAAGTGGACCGACCGGCTTTCGGAATACCTCGACGGGGACTTGACGTCCTCGGAGCAGGATCAGGGTGCTGCACATCTCGAGGAGTGTCCGGAGTGCTCGGCGACGCTTGCCGAGCTGCGGCGGGTCGTGGGACAGGCGCAGGCGCTGGATGACCGGGCGCCGAAGACCGACCTGTGGCCCGGTATCGCGGCCAGTATTGGCGCGACGCCGCCGACCAGGACCGAGCCGGCAGCGGATGAAACAGACGTCGTACCTCTTCGGTTGCGACGGCTGTCGTTTTCGATCCCACAGCTACTCGCCGCCGGCATAGGGCTCGTCATGATCTCCGGCGGTGTTTCGTGGTTCGCTCGAGATGCCGAGACCGGCGCCGAGATCGCCGTCACGGACCCAGCCGGGGCCACCGAGGCTGCGGTGGATGTGTGGAATACTGGTCTCGGGGAGACGCGATACGACCAGGCGGTGGCGGACCTGGTGCGGGCCCTGGAGGAGGAGCGCGAGTTGCTCGATTCGAGCACGGTGAGAATCTTGGAGGAGAACCTGCTCATAATTGACCACGCCCTCGAGCGGGCGCGGCAAGCGCTGGCCGAAGACCCACAGAGCGAGTACCTGAGTCAGCACCTCGAGCGGACCATGCGGGGGAAGCTCATGCTGCTACAGCGCGTGGCAGCAATCACGGCTCGGAGCTAGGGGAGGGCGTCATGTTCACAACGATTGTTGTCGGAGCGCTCTCCGCATTTGCCGTGGTACAACAAGCGGACACCACGATACCGGTCCGAGAGGGCATGCGGTTGGATCTCCAGAATCGCTCAGGAGAGATCCACGTGACCGTTTGGCAGCGGGATGCTGTGCGCATCATCGCCGGTGGTTCCTATGAACGCGGGTTCTCGGTGGAACAACGGGGGTCGGTGCTCCGGGTCAGTGTCTCATACCGGCGCGATCGGCGACGCGATGATGAAAGGCGCTGGGACCGAGATGAAGACTGGGACCGGATCGAGGATTTCGAGGTCACGGTGCCTCCGTACATGGATGTGGACCTCAGGGGGAACTACGGCGACATCACGGTGGTGGGCACCCGGGGTGATGTCAGGGTCGATACCAACGAGGGGGAGGTGGATGTGCGTGGGGGAGATGGCTTCATCTCCCTGAGATCCGTGGAGGGCACCGTGCAACTCGAAGGGGCGCGGGGCAGGGTTGATGTGAGTTCGGTCGACGGCGATGTCGAGATCAGAGGGGTGTCGGGGGAGATCACGGTGGAGTCCGTTGATGGAGACATCGACCTCACGGACATAAGTGCGCGAAGTGTCATGGCCACGACGGTCGACGGTGATGTGACCTTTGACGGTGACATTCAGGAAGGTGGACGGTACGAGTTATCGACGCACGACGGTGACATCAGGGCACGTGTGCCTTCGGGGGCCGACGCCACCGTCACCGTCTCGACCTATGAGGGTGAGTTCGAAACGAATTTTCCCATCGTCCTTCGCAAGTCCGGACGAAGGCGCTTCACATTCACTCTCGGAGATGGAAGTGCGACGTTCGACCTCGAGGCGTTTGACGGAAGTATTTTCCTGCGCCGTGGCGCCTGACGCGCCGCGATCAACTCGACAGAACCGATGGGAGGCACACCCGTGCAGGTGTTAAGAGTGTTGTCGCTAGCCGTGACCATGATGGGAGTGGCTCTCGAATCCGGGGCGGCGCAGGACGAGTTTCGGTGGAGCGGGCGCGTCTCGACCGGGCGTGAAATCGAGATCAAGGGCGTGAACGGCGGTATCCGTGCCGAGTTCACCGGCGGGTCGGAGGTGCAGGTGATGGCGAGGAAACGCAGCCGCCGAAGCGATCCCGACGACGTGCAGATCGAGGTGATCGAGCATGGTGGGGGGGTCACCGTCTGTGCCCTCTACCCTTCTTCCCGGCGCGGACGCTCCAACGAATGCCTCCCTGGTTCCCGAGGACGCAATGACATTCGGAACAACGATGTGCAGGTAGACTTCACAGTGCACGTTCCCGCCGGCGTGGTGCTCGTGGCGCGCACAGTCAACGGGGAGATCTACGCACAGTCTCTCGAAAGCGATGTGGAAGCGTACACGGTCAACGGCGATGTCGAGGTGTCCACGACGGGCTTCGCGAGCGCGACCACTGTCAACGGCTCCATCGACGCGAGGATTGGCCGGGTGGACGGGCGTGCGCCGATCGAGTTCGAGACGGTGAACGGGGGCATCACGCTGGATCTTCCGGAGGGCATCGATGCCGACTTGCGGGCGGCAACGGTCAACGGAAGCATCTTCTCCGATTTCCCGCTTCGCATCACCGGACGCCTCAGTCGGCGTCGGTTGAACGGGCAGATCGGCGATGGAGGGCGGTCGCTCGAACTGGAAACCGTGAACGGAAGCATCCGGCTGCTGCGATCACCCTGACAATCCGCTGCGCGGGGGCTCCTCGGCGCATTGCCCATGCGCCATCCCACCAGAAAACCCTCATATTGAGACCGGGCAGCGGCGCCCATCGGCCGCCGCTGCAGATCGTATTGACGATGAGCCTTCGTGCGTCGTTCGTGACCGATGCCACGGAACCACGGAGGGAATGGCTTCAACCATTCTGCCGCCCCGGCTCGCGATCGGCTCCCGGCCTCCTCCGGGACCTTGGTGCGGCTCGGGGGTATCCATCCACGGTCCCGATGGTCAATCCGGCGCAGCAGTAAAGGAGCGCCGAGCGTGGCCTGGAGGCGTTCTATGAACGAGGGAATTCGCCATTGGGCGCGGGGTGAACGGGTGCT
>JBDHFY010000422.1:0-3364 GCA_039590195.1 Gemmatimonadota bacterium
AGCTCGACAACGCGCATGGACCGAACCGACATCGGGAACGCGACGGCCACAAGAGGAGGAATCCCGAAGGAAGACTCCTGAGAGCGAAACAGAGGAGTTGACAATCCCTAAACGGGAGCGCGTGTTCCGTTGGCGGGCACACGAGATTCTGTAACAGGCTGACTACGCTTTTCATGATGACGGTTGGCACGTTCTCGTCCGCCAACGCTACGACACTTCTGTTTGACGACTTCGATCGTCTGGACAGTTCCTCAGTGGAAAACGGCTGGACGGAAATCGACGAGAGCAACCTGCATAGCGAGATCAAGTCCAATCAACTTGCGATGTGGCAATCCGATGGCCTAGCAGCCAATACCGAAGACGGTCAGGACACACGGATCCATCGTCTCGGGTCCCAACACGACGATATTCTTCTGAACGGCAGTCTTTCGATCACAATGGGCATCTCTCCAGAGAATCATATCTCGCTCTTCATGTGGTCCGCGGCAGCCAGTCCCACGGCACGCAATGGAATGATTTCTGCGTCGTGGCAGTCCGAGAATGCTCCGCCGCCGCGGCTCGTGCGGCTTTCGCGAACGGGATTCAGCAGATGTGATCAGAATACCTTCCCGAACCCGAGCACTTCGACATCGAGCGTACCCTTCCGCCTCGCAAGGCGGCGGGCGAAGTGGCAATGAGCAGGCCGATGAGAATGCCCATTCCGTGCGTTGAGAGTCCTGGAACGTTGGGCGGACTCACGCAGGCTGCCGGATAGAGCTCGTATCGCCAGACGGCCTGGGAATCCTCACTGACGAAGAGCCTGGACTGCTCCGTCGCGCAGGCGGGGACGACCGTGATGCCTTCCTGGTTGACGCCTGGCAGATCGAACTCCCGGATGAATGTTCCGTCCAGCTTCATCTCGACGATGACATCGAAGTCATCGTGGATGGCGTAGAGCCGGCGCGTCGAAGCGTCATAATGGAGGCCTGATACGTCGTCGCGGCCGGACGGAGCGGCGAACACGTCGACCAGCTCGACGCCGCCGCCGTCGAGCAATCGAAAGACGTAGATGTTTCCTTCGCGTTGGTGGCCCGCATAGAACAGGCCGCCCACATAGGTCAGTCCCTCGAGCCCGCGGCTTCCCGGGCCGGTCATCCACGGGGTCAGGTCCCATGAATTGCCGGTGAGCGTTCCGGTCGAGAGGTCGAATTCGTGGACGGAATCGGGGTGTTCGTCTCCGAGATAGACCAGGTCCGACTGGGGGTCCGCGATCGCAATGCCTTCGAAGTCTCCGCCGGGCGTCCAGGTCGTGACATTCTGACCGTCTGCATCCATCTGGCTCACGCTTCCGCCGTCGCTGACGACCAGGAGAACCCCGAGTCGCGGATGCCAGACGGCGCCGCTGGGCTCGTACAGGGCGGGCAGTCCACCCGGCGAGCCCACATTGCCGATCTCCGTGCCTGCGTCTCCGGGCCACGGATCGGCCATCCCGTCCACCGGCCATGAACCGATGACAGTCAACGCCAGTAGACAACGAGCTGCGAGTTTGCTGCGCAAGGACTCACCCGAACCGCTTTCGCGGCGACGCGTGGTCGTCGGTCGGCTCTCATTGGACCACGACAGACCGGGCATTGGAAGGGGCCGGACTGTTGCGGAAAATTCGCAGAGAGGAGGCATCGGCGACGAGGAATGATGGCTTTGGTCCTCTACGAACCAGCCACGCTGCGTTCCCCGGTAGAGGCGCTGCCCTTCAGCAAGGGTAGTGCAGCGCTCAGCAGCACGACGGCCAGCGCGCCCAGGCCCCTCAGCCGGAGAGCGGGAACGGGGATGCCCAGCAGCTGGTTGGGGGCCGATGTCGCAGCCGCCTGGCGGCCGCCAGCGCGGGGAGGCCAGAGGCAGGGCTCGCCGAAGGTCGTCTGCCCCAGGTTGGATTCTATGCCGGTCGGCTCGCCCTTAGATTCTTGGGCTTCGCGCAGCTAGCGCAGATGGAGTTGGTCAGGAGAGGATACTTTGCCTCGTGCAGCTTCAGGCACACGTCGCAGGTCACGAGCATCAGGCTCGGGGAGGACATCCGTGGGCTACCTCGATTGCTGGGGCAACGGACCGTAGCAGACGGCGTCCCCGGAACCGCGTTGCCGGCTAGCTGCGCGGCCGCTGCACCTCACCGCCCTGGCGTCAAGATTCGATCAAATGCGCATCAAGAAACGATCAAGCGCCGGTCAATGCCGCCGCGGGGCCGCCAGCATCAGGAGGCCGAAGCCAAGGAGAAGCGCGGTAGAGGGTTCGGGAACCAGGAGCAGGGAAGTCGGCCCGAGGATGACCGATCCCACGTCGGCGGGCTCGTCGTAGAGCTGCCCCGTTTCGGCCAGTGCGGTGACGAGATCCCCTCCCAGCGGCTCCATCCCGAGATCCCCTGGACCCGCGCTGGGTGTGGGTCGAGCAGGACCGACGATCTCGGGAGCCTCGCCGCTTCCCGTACTGACGTGTACCGACAGGAAAGGCGACGTCAGATCGAGCTCCAGAGAACGCGGATGCCAGATCTCGATGTGGATCTCCCCGTCGTCCTTCTCGAATCTGATGGGAGCCTCGACGTCGGACGTCTCGACCGGCGGGCCGATGGACGAAGGCGGGGTGAACGGAGGCCCGTCGACGGGCGCGGTGACGACGCGAGGCGTGATGAAGGGAGCGCCGTTGACGGGCGGTGTGACGACGCGAGGCGTGATGAAGGGAGCGCCGTTGACGGGCGCGGTGACGACGCGAGGCGTCGTGAACGGAGGCCCATCGAAGGAATCCTGGGCGGTGGTCGCAGACGCCGTCGCGGCCGGTCCGGCCGTCAGGGCCAGCATCGTTCCGAGAGAGACCAGGGAGATCGACAGCTTCGTCAGCACGAGCTTTGCTCCTTCCACGGCAGCATCCGTAGCCGCTCGATCCGCTTCCGATGGAAAACGCCCGAAGACGACGGCTTCATGCTAGAACGCCGTCGCAAGAAGTGTCAACCGGCGATCCCGCCTCGCGGTCCCGCGAGCCGACAGCTATCTATTCGCGCTCGCGGCGCACACGGATGGGTCGTAGGGCGGCCGGTTAACATGGCGGGCTCGAGGCCCATAGACCCAGCGGCCGTCCCCGCAGCCCCGATTCTCCCAGGACGCTCCGTCCTCCCCACCAGGGCGGCTCCCAGATCCGCATCGCGGACCAAAGCCACTGAGGCGGCTCTACGCAACCGCTACCTCAGCACAAAGGACTGCATACCCGTTAGCATAGGGAGCGGACTACAACGGGGGGTAGGTCACTGATCGTGGGCGTCGTCGGCTTCTACGAGTTCGGCCCCTGGCGCCGGCACTTCATGTACCTCGACCCCGCCGTCGTCGATCTGTCCAACTCGCCC
>JBDHFY010000423.1:0-4029 GCA_039590195.1 Gemmatimonadota bacterium
ACGCAAACACCAGCGCCGCGGCAACCGATCCCAGCAGCAACACTTTCACACGCATGATTATCCTCCCGCTTTTCCGGGTCGGGGCGCAGACAGCTCCCGGATGTCACCAGAAGCTCGTTGAGTTGGGGGACTAGGGGCGCCCGGATGGCAGAGGCCGCACCGATCGACCGGAAGAAACCTCACGAACTCCAACCACATCCCCACCCTCCCCCTCCGGATCGACCAGCGGCACTCACGCTCTTCACGGCGAGCGTCTGCGGGCGCACCACGGTGGTGGGCCGTCGATGTGTTGAGGAATCACAGCAAACGTCGTCCCCGAGTTTCGGGCGAACAAGGGGACTTCCGCTCGGGATTCACCCTGCTGGGAGCTAGGGTCTACTGATCCAGAGCGTCGGCGCTAGGGAGCTCAAACCCGGCAGAACGTCACCTTAAAAGCGGATTCTTGGCGGCGGCGCCCACGAGAGGTCAGCTACCTACATAGCTTCATCGAACTCACCGCGATATCGCGCTACACCGCCAGCTACGGGCAGACCGCTATCGTCGAACACGACGACCATGAATGCCTCATCGGGAATGCCTTCCCATTGGCTGATGAGCTGGTACTTGGACGCAGGCTCAAAGCCAAAGCGCGGGTAATACTTTGGGTGCCCCAAGACGATGACGAAGGGACAACCAGCCTCACGCAGGTACTCGAGTCCGTGCCGGACGAGCTTAGACCCAACACCTCTGCGCTGATGGGGCGGTAGAACCGCCATTGGCGCCAAGCCCATTCCGACGACGTCACAGCCATCAACGGTGGCCGGCGTGAACAGAATATGCCCGACGACGGTTCCGTGGTCGACGGCGACAAATGCAAGGTAGCCCTCACAGGAGTGGCGTAGCTTATCAACAACGGTGGCTTCCGCTACGTCGTCAAAGGCAGCAACATTCAAGCGGTGAATGGAGTCCTGATCACTCGGTGCTTCTGGGCGAATCTCGATCATCGCGTCCAGTAGCTACGAGGCCGTCTGTCAGCGCACCTACCCCCGACTAGCCCGCCTAGAACTCCTCCCACCTCTGGCGTAGCCAGTCGTGGAGAAGGTACCCCAATTCCCCACTGAGACAACAGCGCCCGGCGCGGGGAAAGCCGAAACGCGACTCCGGCTAAGCCGAAGTCGCGTCGTAAGTTCCCCGAGTTGCCCCGCCTGGGATCGTTGCGCAGCAGAGCGCGGTGGGGTGGTGGTGAGGGGGTGGCGCTCCACCAGGACTCTTCTGATCCAGAGCGTCGGCGCTAGGGGCCCAAAACCCGGCAAAATGTCACGCTAAATGCGGGTTCGTGTCGTCCTTTGCCGGGTTTTGAGAACAAGATGTCGTACTTTGCCGTACTTTCGGGGTGCAAATGTCGTACTTCGTCGTGTTCGCCTGTGAGGGCCTCAGCGCCTGGCCTGGACAGGCGAAAGCCCCGAGCGCCGCGTGACGCTCGGGGCTGCGTAACAAGAAGGGTCGGTCCGTCACGGTCGTCGCGTCCAGAGGACCGCTTCACCTTCCCCAATCCAGTCCTGATAACTGCAGCCAACAATCTGGCCGGCGTCGTTGATGGCGAAGGCTCGGGCCCTCTCTCTCCCCTCCAAGGTGCCGAGGTCGATCATCACCCCATCCTCCCAGAGGAAGGCTCGCGGCTCCCAAAGGGCGGCCATCCACCAACCGACCACTTGTCCTTTGTTGTTGATGTCCGCGGCGTGGCTTCGGATGCCGCCAAGCGCCCCCAGGTCGGTGATCACGCCGACCTCCCACAAGCAGGCGTGAATGATCCCAGGGGCGACCTCACAGTTGCCCACGACCTGCCCATGCTCGTTGATCGCGAGGTGCGAATGGCTGCCATGTCCCCGGATGCCGAGCTCAGTTACGACCCCGTCCTCCCATAGGAACCCACCCAAGGCACCTTCTACGACACGCCACCCGACGATCTGCCCTCGGTTGTTAATGTCGTGGGCCTCGCTGTAGTCTCCCACAGGCAGCTCGTTCATCACCCCGTCCTCCCAAAGAAAGGCCGCATTACCCCCCTCAGTCTTCCTGTACGACCCCACGACTTGGCCCCGATTATTGATGCCCCGGGCCCAGCTCGCTTCGGGTTCGCCCCCCGGGGCTGATCCAAGTGACCCGAGCGAGGTGGTTCCACGGTGGTCCCATAAGCGGGCAGTGATCCAAACGGTGGTGGCCCTATCAAACCCGGCGATCTGCCCACGTTCGTTTATGGCCCACGCCGCGCCCCCATCGGCTAGGTAGGTGATCTCCCCATCGTCCCAGAGGAAGGCATCGGCCCCCTCCCCAACAATCTGACCGCGGTTGTTGATATCGTAGGCGCAACTGCCCGCGTTCAGGTTGATGATCTGATAGCCGCCCTGCTCTCCGCTGAAGTTGAGCAGCGGTGAATCGGGGGTGCTCGTCGGAATGTCCTGACACGATGTGAAGACGAGCGCGAACAGAGCAAGGAAACCGGCACACATGAGACGGTGTCGCATAGGAGCACCTCCCATCAGAGGGTGTGCGATACCGTCGGTGGTCCTACGGTCACGTCCGTCGGTGGGGCGTCCAAACTGGAGGCGCTCGCTCTGGCGAAACGGGCCGTCGAGGCCATCGGCGGTTCGACGGATGGCGCTAATGTGTCGCGCGGGACATGGTGAAAACAACGCCGATGTCGCTCGGGATTGGAGGCGTCGCCGGCGCGCCAAATCGAAGGCGGCTCAAGGGGGGCGCACCACCAGACCCTTCCGATCGCCCACGCGGCTGGCGTACTTTGGCCAGAGACGTCCTAGGCGGGGCCGCCCGCCGAACCATGAAGGGGGTGGAATGTGCTGAACCGCGCCTCGACAACTTCGAGTGGGTATTCGGGTTCAAGCGGCGCTTCGGATTGGGCTACGTGGACTTCGACAGCCAGGAACGCATCTGGAAGGGCAGCGCCTACGATTACCAGTCGTACATTCGAGAGAACGGGTTCGCGCGGTGACTAGCGCCCGCCCGAATCCCCGCCAATACATTAGCACAGCAGTCTGCTGCGAGCCGTCCGTTGACCCTTGAGTTGAATCGCCTACAGGTCAGCCTCTCCGGCCGCTACCGGGTCGAGCGGCGCATCGGCGGCGGCGCGATGGGCACTGTCTACCGCGCCGAGGACCTCAAGCACCACCGCAAGGTGGCCATCAAGGTCTTGCGGCCGGAGTACGCCACGATACTCGGCCCCAAACGGTTCCTGCGCGAGATCGAGATCACCGCGCAGTTCCATCACCCGCACATCCTGCAGCTCTACGACTCCGGCGATGCAGACGGGCTGCTGTATTACGTCATGCCGTACGTCGAGGGCGAGTCGGGGCGGAGGTCGCCGACGCTCTGGAGTACGCGCACGTGCGTGGCGTTATCCACCGCGACATCAAGCCCGAGAACATCCTGCTCGAGGCGGGGCTTCCCCTGCTGGCCGACTTCGGTATTGCGCGTGCGTCGCACGGAGAGGGCCAAGACCGGCTCACGGCAACCGGGATGACGCCGGGCACCCCCGACTACATGAGCCCGGAGCAGGTCGCCGGGCTGGACGATATCGACGGACGGAGCGACGTCTACAGCCTGGGCTGCGTGCTCTACGAGCTGCTCACCGGTCAGCCGCCGTTCGCGGGTGAGGACGCAAGGAAGGTCCTCCACCAGCATCTCCACAGCGAGCCGCGCCGCCTCACCCAGTTGCGGCCCGAGATCCCAGCGCCCGTGGCCGCCGTGATTCACCGCTCGCTGGCCAAGGAGCGCTCGGAGCGCTACGCCACAGCGGGCGAGTTCGCCAGGGCGTTGGCAGCGCCGGAGGCGGCGCAGACCGCTCAGCCCTGGCGGCGTCACACATGGATTGGGTTGGCTCTCGCGGCCGTCGTCGCACTCCTTGTGCTCGTCGCGCTGCTTCTCCCCGGCGAAGGTAGGCAGTTGAACCAGCGACGCGTTTTGGTCGCTGCGCTGGAGAACCGGACGGATGACCCGTCGCTCGATGCCGTGGGACGGCTGGCGAGTGACTGGATC
>JBDHFY010000424.1:0-7820 GCA_039590195.1 Gemmatimonadota bacterium
CGACCTCTTTGCGTGGCGGATCGCTTCTCGAGACGGAGAGCGCACACGATACGCTCACTCCGTTTGTTAGCATCTTCAGCGAGATGTGTCCGGGTCGACAGGTCGAGGGCCACGTTGGATGTCGCTTCGGCGGCTGGGTAGACGCTCCCACAAAGCTCGGTCGTATCGGACATGCGGGAAGAGACCGCGCCGCATCGCGTTAAGCAGGCGCTCGTTTCCGGGACGAACGAGGTTGTTCTCCTCACGAGGATCGTCCAACAGGTCGTACAACTGTTCGCGCCGATTCTCTCCCCAGATGTAATGGTATCGCCCAACGATGAGAGATTTCAACGTCGGCGCTCCGCGAATGTCCGTAAACTCCGACAAGATTCCATCGTCGTCCGTCGTGCGGCCGTTCCAATACCGCTCGAGGGACGTGCCGGGAAAGGTCGAGCCTTCGGGCAATCCGGCAAGGCTCACCACGGTTGCAGGAATGTCCCGGATGCTCACCGGCGCGGCCACGCGCGCGCCGGCCGGCACCCGATCCCCGAACCACACCATCATCGGCACGTGCAGCACCGGCATGTAGAGGCTGTTGCCGTGCAAGAAGAAATCACGCTCTCCAAACTGCTCGCCATGATCCGAGGTCACGATCACGATGGTGTTGTCGAGCATTCCCTTTTCTCGAAGCCCGTCCAACAACGCCCCGATCTGCTCGTCCATGTACGCAATGGTCCCGTCATACGCATCGAGCTCCGCCTGCACCTCGCCCGGCGACATGGAGTACCGGTCGGCGTGAATTGTGATCCGGAACTGGTGACGGTGTCGCTCGTTTCGGCGATCGGTCGGCGAGCCGAACTGGGCGTCATACGGCGGCGGGGGCAAGTACGGTTCGTGCGCGTCCAGGTAATTCAAAAAGGCAAAAAAGGGACGGGCCGCCTCCCCCTGGCGCACTCGCCCCACACCATCCACCCATCGCAAGAATGCCGCCGTCACCTCCGTCGCATCCTTCCGATCAATGATGTCGTAATAGCCCACTAACCGCCGCAGCCACCCGTGATTCGCCACCTTCCGCCCCAACGCCGTGCTCACTACCAACTCCCCCAGCGAAATCCGGTAATCCTCGTAGTGCACAAACCCCCGATCGATGCCCGATTCATACCCCCCGTACACTAAGTTCGCCACAAAGCCCCCCGTTACGTATCCGTGCGCCGCCAACCGCTCCGCCAGCGTCGGATACTCCCCCTCGTACGGCGTCAGCCAACTCGCGCTGAACTCATACGGCCACCGCCCCGTAAACGCACTCACGTGCGACGGCAACGTCCATGGCGACGTCGCATACGCCCGGTCGAACACCACCCCTTCCCGCGCCAACACCTCCAACCGCGGCGTCGTCCGCCGCCCATACCCATACACGCTCATGTCGGACGCCCGCACCGTGTCCCAAATGATCAGCAGCACGTTCGGCGTCCCCGCCCCCCCGGCCCCGACCGCACCTACGGGCGGCAAGCGCCTCAAACGAATCTGCTCCGCCACCGCCGTCCCGCCAACGAGCGCCACCGCCGTCAGCGCCACCAGTGCCGTCAACCACCCCGTGCTGCGGCGGACGAATTGCCCAAATCCCGCCCGGTGCCGCTCGGCCCAACGCCCCACCTGCACGCCCACCCCACCCGCCAGCAGCAGCACCGCCACGTCGTACAGCCGCGGATACACCCGCAACAGGCCCACGCCGCACACGAATACCAACCCCCCGACGATCACCTTGAACGAAATGCGCCCCGGCCAGCGGTTCGCCAACAGTCCCAACACCACACCCGGCACGGCCAGGATCCCGACAAACGCCAGCGGCGCCATCCACACCACGTGCGGGCTCAACCACACATAGCCGTGCCGCAGCCCACCCCAGCCTTCGGGCGGCAAGGCCAGGGCGCCTAGTTTGAGCACGCCAAGAATGCCCACCTCGGCAAAGCCCGTGAGCACACCCAGCCAAACAACCAACAACATCACATCGACTGCACCAATCCCGGTGGTCGATGGCGCGGTGCCAGCGGTCGACTTGGAGTCACTCTCTCTCACGACATCAGGATCATCGGACGTCATCAGGACAGCACTTCGACCGGTTCGCCTTCCATCTCTCGTCCTTTATCGACGCCCAGAGCGGCGAGAATGGTCGGAGCCATGTCAACCAACCGCACGCCGTCTTGGCGAAAGGGCCGGTTCATGAAAAGCACGCCGGGCACGAGTTCTGGATCGATGACGTGATCACCACTCCAGCGTTTGGTGTTGTCTTCAAAACGTCCCTCAGGCACGCCGCCCAATGTCGTGCCCCAGGAGACGCGGTATCCGGGAGAGAAATTGATCAACAGATCCGGCGATTCATCGGCGTAGGTGCCTACGTATATCTCATCGCGGCGCGCCACACTACGGATCGCCACAGTTCCCCGCTCGGCATCGCTGAGGTTGGTGAGGCCCTTTACGATCGCGTCCTCGATATCACCCGCCTCCTCGGCCGAAACCATCCCCTCGCCCTCCCTCCCCCTCAGGTTCAGATAAACACCACCCAGGCCCACGGCATAGGCTTTGGTTTGGCTCCAGTCGACGTGTTTGAAAAAATCCTCTGCAGGCTCGCCCGGCCGGACTCCATGGTTGAGTGCAAGCAGCCCGTTATCGTGGAGCCATGTGTTGACGTTGAAGCCTCGTTGAAAGCTACTGAACCCGTGATCGCTCAACACGATCACCAGGGTTTGGTCGTCGGCATATGCCACCGCGCGGCCGACGATCTCGTCACAACGGCGGTAATGTTCATCGATCACGTCACGCCATTGCTCCAGAAACACACCGTCGTTGGCGGGATGTTGCGGTTCAGTGAAACGCCAAAACATGTGCTGCACACGGTCTGGCGTGTCAAAGAGGCAATAGAAGAACCCTTCGTTGAACCTCTCTAACTCACAGGTCATCATGCGCTGTCGCTCGGCCAGTATCCCGTCGCACTGATCCAAGAAAGCTGCTTCGTCGAGCCTTCCGTTGTTGAGGGCGCTGTGATCCTCAACCATTCCGGTTGTATAGAACGTTCCTACCTTCTGTGCAAGCTCACCCGCATAATCCCATGGCGAGCTCACGGGAAACATGGGCAGATGGGGATCGAAGTTTATCGGTGACGCATACAGCTCAAAAACGGGGTCGATGCTCACGAGATGAAAGCGAACCATCCCCGAAATCGATTGAAGAACTCCGAGCTTGAACTTCACCTTCAACCACTCGCTCCACTGGCCCTCCCGCACTTCCAGGGTCTTGGGGTCCCCACCACTCATGATTGTGACGGTCTTTGCGGTTCCGTTGACGTCCAGTGTGAGCGGCAATGTGACATCCCCGCCCGTCTTGGGATTGCGTGGACCGATGAGATCTGTGTGGATCGACTGACTCCCATCGCAGGACACGAGAACGACCTGTTCGCTCTCACCGGCGGTTAGACCAGCCGCTGACGAATAAAGCGTTCCGGTGCCAAATGCACCCCGCAGATCGGGAACGCCCATGCCCGACAGCATGCGCCCGCGGAGATCGTCCGGTGGGTACGTGCAGGGACACCGCAGCACCGTGGAGGGAATGCCGGTTCGCGTGAGCAGTTCCCAGAAAGGCGTACCGCGCCGCAGGTTCACGGCCTTTGGCGGCAAGAAGGAGCTCTTTTGTTCGTGACGATTGAGTGCGATGTCTGGCAGATAGGTCTGCGGATCGCGCCGAATGAAGTCGAAGATCCCGTGCCCCCCGGGATTCGTACCTGTTGCAAAAGTGGACCAGGCCACCGGCGTTTGCGCGGGGTACGTTGTTGCCACTCGCGAATAGCCCCCCGTCGCAATGAGAGCAGCCAGATTCGGCAGCTTGCCGGCCTGGAGGAGGCGCTCGACGATTTTCGGCTCGAGGCCGTCGAGGCCGATAACCATCACAGATCGAACGGATTTCACTGGCGGGAAGGAAGGTCTGGGGGGGCCGATCGCATCCTAACGACCGGGCCGAACACGGGTCAAGGTGCTCGTGACGAACCTGACACTCGCGCGGAACGCACCCACCGTCCGACGCCAAAACATCATGGCCACCCCCACAACCGCCGCGAGCGCCGATGCCACAGGCATCATCGTCTCGGGACCTATGTACATTCAACCGCCTCCTTCCGAGCTTGCGCTCACCGTGTGGAATGCCGCCAACGCGCGCCCGCCATCAGTGTGGTGCCTCCTGGGCAGCGGGCGGCTGCGAGCCGCGTCGCCGACGGGAACCGCTGCGCCGGGCGGGCATACGCTCCCACAAGGCCCGGTCGTTACGAGGTCGTACAGCTCCTGGCGCCGATTCTCGCCCCAGATGTAATGGTATCGCCCTACAATCACCGATTTCAACGTCGGGGCCCCACGAATGTCAGTGAACTCCGACAAAATCGCTGGGGGCACAGATGCAGACCATGAGCCGAAGACCTCCTCCGCCACCTCCAAGGCCGCCTGAAACTCGGGATCACCGCCACGCGCGCGGCACAACATCCGGCTTCGTGGGCGTGATCGGCGCGCTTTCCCCGGGCGGCTCCCCCAACCGCTTGCGGATGCCCTTCAAGTCCCGAAATCCCACCAACCGCCGGCCCTCCTCATCCCACAGGGTCATCCACAGCGTCCTCACGCTTTGCCAGAACCGCAACTGCGTGACCCGCTGAAGCTCGGGGTTTTCGTCCCGTAAACCACTGAAAGACCTTCGGAAGGACGTAGTGAGAACTGCCCAGCAGCCCAGCATCGTAATAGTCCCACGCTTCGCGGTACCGCCAATACGTGTGCTCGTACTGGTGCTGCACGTAGAATAGGAATACTCCGACGGAGCCCGCAATGAGCGTGATGGGCAACTGGACCAACAAGAACCGAGGCAGGCCGATCGTGAGCCACATGGTCATCACGACCAGCAGCAGGGCCAGGTTGGTCCGGTGCACGCTGGCCCACTCGCGCTTCCATGATCTCGGGATGTCCAGCGGAAAGCGGTGCTTGAAAATGAACTGGTACGTGGGTCCCACCAGCAACATGACTACCGGGTGCCGGTACAGCCGGTACCGCAGGCGCTTCAGCTTGGAGAGACCCAGATACTCTTTCACGGTCAGCGTGTCGATGTCCCCGAAATTCCTCATGTCCAGATTTCCGGAGGTCGCGTGGTGGATGGCGTGCGTCCTACGCCAGTACGTGTACGGGACGAGCGTCACCACACCAAGAACGAACCCCAGGAGGTCGTTGGCGCGGCGCGACTTGAAAAAGGATCCATGTCCGCAGTCATGCTGTAGGATGAAGAGCCGCATGAGCAGCAGTGCGGCTGGCAGGGCACACAACAGCGTGATCCAGTACCCGTACTCCAGACTCCACAACATCACTAACCAGATAGCTACGAACGGCACCACCGTGTTGCCGAGCTGAAACAGGCTCCGCCACGGCGACGGCCGCCGGTAGGTAGCCAGCAGGTTGTGCCAGTCGATCTCCATCGTGGCCTTCACAGTTGGGGTCAACTTCACCTCTCAAGCTTGGGTACGCATAAGACTCACCACACACAGGCCAAAAACGCCACCCCCCCCTCGGTTCGGATGAGTTGTTGGCCGGCCCCACTGCCAGCCCCCACTCCCGCCGTTCTCACAGCGCCCGCTGCCTCAGGCTGCCAGTGCTTCCAGGAATCGCAGCTTCTTCCTATGTCGTATGTGTCGGAACGCTGGCGAGGGTTTCGGCTTGGTAAGTGCTTTGGTGGGTTGGCTTTCCGCTGGGTTGACCGATTCTGCCGGCGGATAATTACAGAGCTGCGACCAAGAGCACGCGGTACGGAAGCCTGGCCGCTCGGCCTACTGGAGGGCTGTTCCGGGACCTGCCGGACCGGGGGCGGGACAGGGATCGTATTGGTGAACGGGTAGCAGTTCGCCCATCCGCCTCTGGCGGGGCATCTCTCGCTTCGCGCATCAGCGGCCTAGCGCCTGCGGCCGGTGACGAGCATGTTCTGGGCCCCCGCTGGCATGACCCATCGGTCGTGTTGTCACCGCAGCTTGAGCCCAGATGTCGAGCGAGGTTGGTATGATAACCCAGCACGGATTCCTCCCAAAGACTTTGCTAATCGCCGCCGCCTGCGCCTCGTGCGGTGGGGAGACTACCACGGAACCAAACGGCAACGGTGGGCCGCCCACGGTCGCCTCGGTTGCGGTCTGCTGCGATGTCACCGTCAACACCCCGGGTGAGGCGGTTGAGCTCACGGCCACGGCCCTCGACGCCAATAACCAGCCGATCGCCGGAAAGACCTTTACCTGGTCGTCATCGGACGAGACCGTGGCGACGGTCGACGGCTCCGGACTCGTCACGACCATTGTGAAAGGCACCGCGACCATCACGGCGACGACAGACGGAGTGGATGGGTCCGCGACCATCACCGTGGACCACGTGACGTTCTTCGTCCAGGTTACGCCGTTCGACACGATCCTGTTCGTCGGCGAGTCCGCGCAATTTACCGGCGTGCCGGTGGACGATCTGTTGAACGCCGTTCCGGGCGTGACCGTCTCGTGGTCGTCGTCGGACGAGTCGGTCCTGACCGTCGACGCTGACGGCCTCGTGAGCCCGGTGACTGAGGGGTTCATCACCATCACTGCGACGAGCGATGACGGCGGCGAAGGTTTTGCCAAAGTCGACGTCGTCGCTCCCACGGGGTACCACGCGTCTACGCTGGGGTTGGAGATCTCCGAGGACGGCACGATGGGGCCCTATGCGTACAGCGAGTTCGAGTTTGCCGGCGATTTCTCCGAGCTGAGCTATCGGGTGCATGTCTTCAACGCCACGGACGTCACCGGCGCGACCATTCACCTCGGGACCGAGGGAATGGATGGCCCGGTGGAGGCGACGATGTTCGCGCCGGCCAACCCCACGACCGCGAACGGCGTGCTCGCCGAAGGCACGATTGGGGTGTCCGACCTGGCGAGCCTCACAGCGCTCTCCGACCTCGCGGATGTCATGCGAAGTGGCGGCGCCTACATCAACGTGGCCACGTCGGCCGACCCCGGCGGCGAGATCCGTGGCCAGGTGGGTCTTCCGTCCTTTCGGAACTACTTGACCATGCCCACTGGCTCGGAGGTGGTCCCAGCTGTCACCACGAGCAGCAGCGCGCTCATGGAGTTTCAGAGTCGCGGCGACTGGATGGATTACCGCCTGTCGGTCGCGATAAGCGGCCTGACGCTGGTCCATATCCACCTCGGCACAGGGGGTACAAACGGACCCGTGGAGGTGACCCTCTTCGACGATCCGGCCGGTAGCTTCGCTGGGGGGGGCGTTACCTTTGGTGAGGATTTCAGCCACAGTCACATGATGACCTTGGGCTCCATAGAGGAGCTGCTCGATCGGATCGCCAGTGGGGAGGCGTACATCGACCTCCACACACTCGCAAACCCGGACGGAGAGCTACGGGGCTCGATTGCCAAGTCACCGAAGCTGAGATAGTCGCGTGGCAGGGGCCGTTCCGTTGTACACCTTGGTGCGGATCGCTCCGATGCGCAGCTGCGCGGCCAGGCCGAAAGCATCGTGCTTGTCGCTCTTCTGCTTCTTCGCCATGTCGAACGCCTCCCGATATCCGGGATCCTTTTCGAGCCATCGGTAGTGGCTGCTCCGCCCCTCGTTAGCGGCGCCGTGAGGGGTTGGCCGTGTCGTTGACGAGCGGTGTCGGGCGGGGCGTCGCCCACGAGAGGAGCCACGACGTGGAGTCGTTCAATTGCCGAAAACGTTGATTGTCGGCTGCGGGTACGTCGGTAGCGCACTGGCGGTGCGCCTCGTCGCCAAGGGACATGAGGTGTGGGGGCTCAAGAGATC
>JBDHFY010000425.1:0-3315 GCA_039590195.1 Gemmatimonadota bacterium
TACGCTCTACTAGTAAGGAGGATGAGATGACCACCGTGATGATCATTCTGCGTCTCGTTCACATTACCCTCGGCGTTTTCTGGGCCGGAACGATCTTCTTCTTCGTCACCTTCCTCGAGCCCAGCGTGCGCGAAGCAGGCCCGGACGGCGCGCGCGTCATGCAAGGATTGCAAAAGCGGAACTACCTGAACTTCATGCCGCTGATTGCCGGCCTCACGATTCTCTCCGGTATCGCCCTCTACTGGAGGGTGTCGGCCGGTCTGGCGGCTGGCTGGATTACCTCCCGCATCGGGCTGGGCCTCACGGTGGGAGCCACGGCCTCAGTACTCGCATTCGTGGTCGGCGTGTTCGGCATGCGCCGTGCGGCGCTTGGCGCCGCGAGCAAGAGCGCAGCGCTGCAGCGAAGCTCGGAGGGCGAGGCCCGCGATGCCCTCATGGCAGAGATCCAGGCACTGCGGCAGCGCGCCAGGACGAGTGCACGCTGGGTCGCGGTGCTGCTCGCCATCGCCGTCGCAACCATGGCAGTCGCCCGTTACCTGTGAGACCCTGATCGCCGCCCATGGCCCCGCTCGACTGGGCAATCGTTGCGGTGTATGTGGGCTTCGCCCTCGCCGTAGGCCTCTTCTTCCGACAGCGGGCAGGGCGCAGCATCGCCGACTACTTCCTGTCGGGGCGCAACCTTCCCTGGTGGCTCGTGGGCACCTCCATCGTGGCCACCATGTTCGCGGCGGATACGCCGCTCGCTGTGACAGGACTCGTGGCCACGGACGGCATCGCCGGCGTCTGGATGATGTGGAACTTCGCGGCGGCCCACCTGATGGCCGCCTTTTTCTTTGCCCGGCTGTGGCGCCGCGCGGGTGTAATCACCGACGTCGAGCTGGTGGCGCTCCGCTACTCCGGCCGACCCGCACAGGTTCTACGAGGGTTCCGCTGCGTGTGGGAAGGTGTCGTCCTCAACTGCGTCATCATGGGCTGGGTCATCCTCGCCATGGTGAAGATCATGGGTGTGCTCGTCGATCTCGATGCCGTGACAGTCCGGCTCGGCATCGAGGACATCATCGACGGCCGGTGGTTAGCGATTCTCGTCTGCCTCGTGGTCGCCGTGGTGTACACCGTGCTGTCCGGCTTCTGGGGCGTGGTGATGACCGACTTCGTCCAGTTCATCATCGCCATGGCGGGAGCCATCGCGCTTGCAGTGATCGCCGTCCGGGACGTGGGCGGGATCACCGAGTTGAAAGATCGCCTGGCTGAGCAATACGGCGGCCTGGCCGACAGCTATCTCGCGTTCGTGCCGGGACCGGGCGGCCACTCCCTTCCCATGATCACTTTTGTGGCCCTGATCGGCGTCAACTGGTGGGCGACCCGGGACGCGGGCGGAACCAGTTACATGGTTCAGCGCATGCTCGCCGCCAGGGACGAGGAACACAGCTTCCTGGGCGTGCTGTGGTTCTGCTTCGTGCACTACGTGCTGCGGTTCTGGCCCTGGATCGTCGTCGGGTTGGTGACCCTCGTCGTCTTCCCCGATCTCGAAGACCGAGAGCTCGGCTATCCGATGGCGATCGTCGAGTACCTGCCGACGGGCCTTTTGGGCCTCATGGTCGCGAGCATGCTGGCCGCGTTCATGAGCACGATCGACACACTGCTCAACTGGGGCGTGTCGCTTCTGGTGAACGACGGCTACAAGGCCTTCATCAGAAAAGATGCAACCGAAGAGCATTATGTCCGCATGTCCAGGCTACTCGTCGTTGTCCTCATGATCGCAGGCGGCGCCACCGCGTACATGATGCAATCGATCCGCGGCGCCTGGGAGCTGTTCTTCGGCATGACCGTGGGGATCGGCGGCGTGTACGTCATGCGGTGGTGGTGGTGGCGGGTCAATGCGTGGAGCGAGATCGCCGCGTGGGTGTCCACCGCGGTGGTGTACGTCGGCCTCTATGTCATCGATCCGGATCTGGTCTTCGGGTGGCATCTCATCCTCACGGCCGCCGTGTCCACCGTGTGCTGGATCACCGTGACGCTCGTGACACCTCCGACGGACCAAGCGAAGCTCGTGGCGTTCTACGAACGGGTGCGGCCCGGCTCGCCCTGGTGGAAGCCGGTGGCCCGGCAGAGCGCTGTTGCGGTAGACCGCATGGGATGGTCCGACATCACCGATTGGCTGGCCGGGCTCGTCTTCATCTACGCCGGTCTCTTCGGCGTCGGGAAGTTGGTGCTGGCGGAGTGGGCAGAGGGATGGCTTTATCTGGCGGCGGCAACCGTCGCCGGTGCCGTGATCGCCCGCAGCCTGTCCCGCACGGCATGTGACCCCGGATGACGGCCAAAGTGTGACCTACGCAGTAGCGCTCCCCATGCACCAGCGGGCACCTTAATCTCCGACCGAGCAGTACCGGCAGCCAAATGGGAGTAGGAGACTAGGATATGGCCCCGCGATTCCCCACACTCCGACCATGGCCCATGCTAGTGGCCCTCTTGGCGGGTTGCAGCTTCGAAACGCCCACCAACGTTGAGCTCTTCGTGGACGCCCCTGCCACCGTGCAGGAGGGGCAGGACTTCACCATCGTCGTCCGCGTCAAGAACACAGCTTCGGAGACCCAGACGTTTGTCGATCTCGATATCGCGGACGCGTACCTCGAGGGAATCGTGATCAAGAGCACTCAGCCCGCGTTCTCCGACGCGATGCACGTCCCCATCGACAACACAGTGAGCTATTCACTCGGCCTCCCGGTCGCGGCTGGTAAGGAAGTCAAAGTGACCTTGCGAGCGGCAGCCGTTCGCTCAGGGGATTTCTCCGGTGACTTCGATTTCTGTATCAACTCGGAGATCACGTGTCTGCCGTATCCCGTGCGGACGGTAGTTCGATAGCAGGAGGGGCATAGTGGGCAGGGAGACAGCAGCGGCAGGAGGGGCAGAGGGGGCAGGAGGGGCAGGGGCGAGACCCGGAAGCCAACTAGCATCTCTCGTATAAATACCCTATTAAAGAGATTAGCCTTTCCATAGTCAGGGAGGCAGTCTGACACTGCCGCCTCTCCTGTGCGACGGAGCATCGTTCATGATCGCCACGAAGTCGCGTCAGAGCCTCGTGACTTTGTTCTCACTTGTTCTCGCAGGTTGCCTCGTTGTCGACGCGGCGGCCCAAGAGGTCACGGGAAGGCTCGAAGGTCACGTCCTCACGGCCGACGGAGATCCGCTCGCAGCCGCGCGAATTACTCTCAGCGGCCCCGCCATGCAAGGGACGCGAGAGACGGCGACGGACGGCAACGGTCGCTTCCGCGTCCCGGGCCTGCCGGTGGGACGATACACGGTTCGCATCGGCAG
>JBDHFY010000426.1:0-3901 GCA_039590195.1 Gemmatimonadota bacterium
GATCCAGAGTCAGACGTGTTGCCAGTTACACCACGGGGCAGTGGAGCTGAGGGGGATCGAACCCCTGACCTCCGCATTGCGAACGCGGCGCTCTCCCATCTGAGCTACAGCCCCGAAAACCGTGAACCCCACCTCGAATGGGGATGGGAACCTAGAAACCGCCCATATACGAGTCAACCCTGCCCGGCATCGGGAAAGGGCACCTCGATGGTCATGCCGTCCTTGGCCACGACGGTCTCCGGGAAGACAGCCTGCGCCTGTTCCAGTATCGGCTGGGAATCCCTCGAGTATCGGGCCGAGACATGACTCAGAACGAGGCGCCGCACGCCGGCGGCGAGGGCCACCTGCCCCGCCCCCTCGGCCGTGGAGTGGTTGGTCTCCTCCGCCCGGTCCTCCTCTTCCTCGCCGAACGTGGCTTCATGAATCAAAAGGTCTGCCCCCTCCGCCGCGTCTACCACCGACTTGCACGGTTTCGTGTCTCCCGTGAGAACCAGCTTCCGCCCCGGGCGCTGCTCCCCCACCAGTTCCTCGGGCCCGATACTCCTGCCGTCGTCCAGGGTCACCGTCTTTCCAGCGTGAATCTGACCCCACAGCGGTCCCTCGGGGATGCCCAACTCCCGGGCCTTCTCCGGATCGAACCTTCCCAGCCGCTCGTGCTCCGCGATGGCGAACCCAATGGAGTAGCGGGTGTGCTGGGTCGCGAACGCCCGGATCTCGTACTCGCCTCGGTCCAGGCAATCCCCCGGCTTGAGCACCTCGATGTGGATCTCGAACGGCGTCTTCTCGACTCCCAGATTCACAGCCTGCGCCAGAAGGTCCTTGGCACCGGTGGGGCCGTAGAAACGCATCGGGTCGGTGCGGCCCTGGAGCCCCAGCGTCCTCACCAAACCCGTGACGCCGAGCACGTGATCCGAGTGAAAGTGCGTAAAGAAAATGTCGCTCAGGGAGAACCCGACGCCGTACCGCATCATTTGGCGTTGTGTCCCCTCACCGCAATCGAACATGAGCGTCTCCCCCTCTCGCGTGACAGAGATGGAGGAGACGTTGCGTTCGACGGTGGGGCGGGCTGCAGAAGTCCCGAGGAAAGTTACGGCGAGCACCGGTCGTCAGAAGACGTTCAAGTGAAAGTACCGCCCGGGCCGCTCGCGGATGTCATCCAACAGTCTCCTTAGGGCGACCAACACTTCGTTGGTATTGTGGTAGAGGGCGGTGTCGCTGAGCGCCAGGCCCAGCGAGCCTTCGCCGTTCTCAATTCCTTCGAGAATCCTACTCAACGCGTTGGTGGCACCTGCCAGACCGTCGGCCATTTCACCCAGGCTGGTCGTGACCTCGTCGAGCTGATTGACCGAGCGTTCGAGAGCCGGATTCGCAACCAGCGAATCCACTCGTACTGCCGCATCGGCCAGCGCGCTGATCGCGCCCTTCGCATCCTCGATGATCCCACCCTCCCCAATCTCGGTAATCGCCTCCAACGCGTTGCGCGTAGCCTCGAGGGTCTGCATCAGCTGATCGAGCACGGACTCGTCGACAAACGACTGGACGCCGGTGAGCACCGCCGCAGCCTGATCCGCGAGGCCCGCGGCGCCCTCGAGAGCGTCCATCTCCCGGGTCCCGGCAATGATCTGGTCCTCATTGAGGAATTGCCCCGCCGTGCCCGGGTTGTAGTCGACGAACTTCGTGCCCAGGAAGTCGAAAGACCTCACCTGGGCGCGTGCGTCGATCCGCGGTCGCCAGGTATCGGTGGTCAACTCGATGTAGACGAGGACTCTGCCCACGTCCTCCAACCGCACGTCGGCCACCCGTCCAACTTGCAACCCCGAGGTGAGCACGGGATCACCCTCGCTCAACCCCTTCACGTCCTCGAAGTGTATCGGCACCGTGACCTGGCGGCCGCCGACCAGCGGTCTGCCGGTTAGCCACGCGAAGCCGCCAACGAATATCGCGGCCGCGATGATGACGAGGAAACCGACTGTCGCTTCTTGTTTGTGGTCGAATTTCATGTGCAACCGCTAGTGTTTGACGATGTCTTCGAGGTCACGTTCCAGGAATTCCTGCACGGCGTCGTCCTCGCTGGCGGCAAGCTCCTCGGGCGTACCCAGGGCACGGATCTTCCCATCATGCAACAGAGCAATCCGATCCGCCACCTTGAAGGCTCCCCGAACGTCATGGGTCACGGTCACGCTGGTGACGCCCAGCTCTTGCTGCAGTTTCCCGACGAGGGAATCGATGATCTCCGCGTTGACCGGGTCCAATCCCGACGTGGGCTCGTCGTAGAGCAGATATGTGGGCTGCCCGGCAATTGCCCGGGCGATGCCGACCCGCTTCTTCATGCCGCCGGAGATCTCGGCAGGAAATTTCGATGCGACGTCCGAATTGAGATTGACCAGCTCGAGACATTCGAGGACTCGAACACCGCAGTATCCCGCGTCACTCACGCACGCCTCGTCGGTGATCCCCAAGAGCACATTGTCGTATACCGTCATCGAGTCGAAAAGCGCGCCGTACTGAAACACATACCCCACGCGCTGCCGCAGCTTCGACAACTCCTTCCTGCCCAAATGCGGCACGCTCATGCCGTCAACCTCGACCTCCCCCCGATCCGGAGGGATCAACCCGTTGATGTGCTTGAGCAGCACGCTCTTGCCCACGCCGGACGGCCCGAGCAGGGCAACGGTCTCACCGCGCTGCACATCGAAATCCACACCACCGAGGACGACGTTGCCGCCGAAGGCCTTGTGAATGTTGCGGAGCGTGATCATGGACGCGCCGCCGTCGTGTCGATTTCCAATTGCCCGCCCCCAACATATGTTCCCTGGCCATGCCGACCAGACTTCCCAGCAGCGCCATGTCGTTCAAGCGTCGTCTGCTCTCGTGGTTCCGGCGCAACGGGCGTGACCTCCCCTGGCGTCGCACCCGAGACCCGTACCATGTGCTCGTCTCCGAGTTCATGCTGCAGCAGACCCAGGTGAATCGCGTCGAGCAGTACTACGGAAAGTTCCTCGAGCGCTATCCCACCGTGGAGGCCCTGGCTAAGGCACGGCCCAAGGCGGTGCGGGAGAGCTGGGAGGGCCTGGGTTACTATCGGCGCGCCCACAACCTCCATGCCCTCGCCCGCGCCGTCGTCACGGAACACGACGGCCGCGTGCCACGCGATCCCGGTGAGCTGCGTCGGTTGCCGGGCGTGGGCGCCTACACCGCCGGCGCCATCTCCACGTTCGCGTACGAACGACCGGCTGCCGCCGTGGACACCAACGTGGCTCGCGTCATCCGGCGCGTGTTTCGCCCCCGTCTGGGCTCCGGGGCCGCGGCGGTCTGTACCTCGAGATCGCCCAAATGCCCCGATTGTCCCGTCCGAGCGGCGTGTCGAACCGGCATGCGGGCTCGTCCCGCGCCCTGACGCCATCCCGCAGGCCGTCATCATGGCAGGAGCATCCTGGCTAGCAACGCATTCAGGAACAGAATCAAGACAGAGCTCGCGACCACCGCTCCCGTCGTCGCACGTCCCACGCCTTCCGCGCCGTGGCTGGTATTGAATCCGACGTAGCATGGGATGATCGCTATGGCGAGTCCAAAGAAGAACGACTTGATGAGCGAGTACCACATGTAGAACGGCTTGAAGAAATAGCGAGCACCGTAGATGAAATCGGCGTTCGACATCTCCATGGGGCCCTTCGAGGCAATCCATCCCGCCAAGATTGCGATGAAGTCTGCAAAGATGCAGAGCACCGGCACCATGAGGGTGGCGGCGACGACACGTGGTAAAAGCACGTGGGACACACTCGATCGCCCCAGACTCTCCAACGCGTCGATCTGCTCCGTCACCCGCATCGTGCCGAGCTCGGCGGCGTAGCGCGCGCCGACCCGGCCGGCGAGGATCAGGGCCGTTAGCACGGGACCCAAC
>JBDHFY010000427.1:0-3309 GCA_039590195.1 Gemmatimonadota bacterium
CCTCAGCGAAGTCTTTGAGTGACTTCCCGGTGGCGCGCTCCAGGATCATCGCGAGCAGTACATAGTTGGAAGAAGTGTATCCGTATTCGGTGCCCGGTCTGAAGTTGAGGCCCTTTTGCCGGGCGAATAGCGCCAGGATCTCCTCGTTCGTGAGCACGTCATGCATTGGATATTCGCCGGCAAGTCCGAACAACTGATAGTAGTCACGGATACCGCTGGTGTGGTGGAGCAGATGCCGGATCGTGACGGTGACGCCGTAGTCCGGTATCTCCGGCAGATAGGTCCGGATATCGTCATCGAGGGAGAGATGGCCCTGACCCTCGGCCAGCAGGACTGCCGCCGCCGTGAACATCTTGGACGCCGATCCTATGAGGAAGACGGTCGTAGAAGATATCGGCACCCTATGTTCCAAGCTCGCCATGCCGTAGCCGCGCTCGTAGATCAGCTCCCCGTCGCGGATCACGCCGAGCGCACACCCGGGTGAGGTCGGTTTGTCCCAAGCGGCGAATAGCGCGTCTACCCTCGGCGCGAGCTCCTGGGCCTGCACGGCCCCTGCCACGGCGAGCAGGCATGCCACCGTGAATGCCTGAGTCATCCTCTTCATGACAGCAATCCCCTTGAACTTCGGCACGGCCAGTCTTCTTCTAGGTCTCGCTCGTCTAGAACTCGGCGGAGCGGAGCGGACGTGTTTATTCATGACTTTGCCCTGAGCGTACCTGGGGCAACGGGCGAGCAATCGGTTCGATCTGCAGGGGAAATGAGAGGACGACGCGTACGACTGCGCCGGGCGCGCCGGCTGACGGGCAGCGCAAAGTGGGAACGGCTACAGACTGCTTGGGCACGGCTGGAGGCTCCTGGAGCAACAGGACTGCTCACGTCCTCCTCAGCCACCTCCCGGGTCAGTTGACAAGATGACACGGACCGTGCCGCTCGGCAAAGCGAGAATGATTATTGACAACGGCCGGGCAGACCGGTATCGTGTCATACTCCGCGCCTCCCGCCGGCGTCCGAGGGAGACAATGCAAAGTTCGGCCGAACGGCCTAACCCGTATACCCCGTCGAACGCTTCATAGGAGGCCCCAACTATGACTCGCTCGGACTCACCCCGGACCACCGTGCTTCGTTTCCTGGTGGTCGCGACCTTCGCCGGACTCCTCTGGGCCGGCTGTACCGGTGACCAGACACAGCCGACGGCTCCCGACGCCCAGACCGCGGCCCTGTTACAGGACCTCAGGCCGGCGATCAACGTTCAGACGCGTCATAACGACCGCCTCCTGGCGATTCCCGGAGTCGTGGGCACCGCGGTCGGCGTGGCCGAGGACGGAAGGTCGACGATCAAGCTCTACACCCGGGAGGCAGGAATCGAAGGGCTGCCCGACGAGCTGGAAGGTATTCCGGTGAAGGTCGAGGTGACCGGGATGTTCTACGCTCTGGCGCTGGCCGTCGATCCTACCGCCCGGTTCACCCGGCCGGTGCCAATCGGCGTTTCCACCGGTCATCCCAGCATCACTGCCGGCACTATCGGCTTCCGGGTTAAAGACGGTGCGGGCAACGTCTTCGCCCTGGGCAACAATCACGTCTTCGCCGACCGGAACGACGCAAGCATCGGGGACCCCGCCCTGCAGCCGGGGGCGTACGACGGCGGCACGGACCCGGCCGACAGGATCGGCACGCTCTTCGACTTCGAGCCGATCCAGTTCGCCAAGCGCAGGAGGGTGCCCAACAACACGATGGACGCCGCGATCGTGCTGTCGTCCGCGGCCGAGCTGGGCTACTCCACACCGTCCGACGGGTACGGGACGCCCGGGACGAACGTCGTCCAGCCGTACGTCGGCCTGGCAGTCCAGAAGTACGGCCGGACGACACGACTCACGCAGGGGACCGTATCCGAAGTGAGCGTCACCGTGGACGTGTGCTACGAGGGCTTCATCGTCTGCACGCAGTGGGGGCGGTTCACGGATCAGTTCAGCATCTCGCCGGGCTGGTTCAGCGACGGCGGCGACTCCGGCTCGGGGATTGTGACCGTGGCGAACGCGGACGTCGTGGGGCTTCTGTTCGCCGGCAGCTCGACGCGCACGATCGCTAGTCCCATCGGCCCGGTGCTCGAGCGCTTCAACGTCACGATCGATGACGGCAGCGGCGGAGGCGGCACGCCCGGAAACAATCCACCGATCGCATCGTTCTCGGCTAGCTGCACCGAGCTGACCTGCAGCTTTGACGCAAGCTCGTCATCGGACAGCGACGGCACGATCACGAGCTACGATTGGGACTTCGGGGACGGTAACACCAGCACGGGCGTGAATTCCTCACACACCTACGGTGACTATGGAACGTACACGGTCTCCCTCACCGTCACCGACGACGACGGAACCGATGACACGGCTTCGCAGAACGTGACGCTGAGCGCGCCCGGCGCGCCGGGGACGATGCACGTAGGCGATCTGTTCCCGATGAGCACCAACGAGGGCAAGACATGGAGCGCCATCGTTGCAGTGCTGGTGCACGACGAGTCCCACAACCCGGTCGGACTGGCCACCGTGATGGGCACCTTTAGTGATGGGTTACCGTTCATCAGCGCGTGCCAGACGGAAGGCGACCCGGTCGACGGCGACTGCCTGGTCATGAGCACGCTGATTCGCAAGAACGTGGGTAGCGTGACCTTCACCGTAGACGACCTCGACCACGCGATTCTCACCTACACGGCGGGAGACAACCACATGACGACCGTCACGGTGAATAAGCCGTAGTCAGTCTATGAGCACGCGCACGGGGTAAATCTCCATGCGCACGGGGCAGTTCAGAGGGGAACGTCGTCGTTCGTTCCCCTCTTTCTCTTGCGAGCGCAGGAGGCCAGAGACCGATGGGCAAGAAGACCATCGAGCAAGTATTTCAGGAGCATACAGACGAGTGGATGTCGGTCCCCGGGGTCGTCGGCACGGGAATCGGTGTATGCGACGGCGAGCCGTGCATCCGGATCTTCGTGACGAGAATGACGCGGGGTTTGTTGCAAAAGCTCCCCTCCGAAACCGACGGCTACGTCGTCGATGTCGTGGAGAGCGGCAAGTTCCGAGCGCGGGAACCCTATGCCTGCGAGCCGGCCGAGGTCGTGCGTGGTGATCGCTCACTACCGCGCTTCACTCCTCGGGCGCGGGAGGCTTCCGCAGCTTCTTGACCTTTCCCCGGCGGGTCTTGGTATCGAGCCGCTTTTTCACCGCAGACTTCGGAGGCCGCGTCTTCTTGCGGCGCTTCGGGACCCGGAGGGCGCGCGCCACCAGGTCCCGCAGCCGCTGCTTTGCCAGCTCCTTGTTG
>JBDHFY010000428.1:0-3295 GCA_039590195.1 Gemmatimonadota bacterium
GCGGGCGGGCGGGCGGGCCGTGGCGTCTCTAGTTCGAGCGGACGGCAAACGTCTTGTTCACGATCCGCCACTCACCGGCAATCTTGTACAGCACGAGGAAGTCGACATAGCTCCCACCCGTGCGGGAGATGTGTAGCTTGGCCACCGCTACCTTTCGGTCCACGATGTCCAAGGCAAGCACGTCCCACTCGAGGCCGTAATGCGGTTGGGCCTTTCTCCTCTCGAGCACTTCACGGAACGTCATCGAGCGTAGCACCTCTTCGCCCGACTCGGCTGTCACCCACATGACGCTTCCGGCCTCGAGCGAGAACACGCCGGCGAGGCGTTCAACATCGGCCTCACGCCAGCCAGAGACATAGTCGGCCAGGACACGTCGGATCTCCGCCTCGTCGGTATTCTCCTGGGACATAACGGATTGGGGTTGCAGGCCGATCAGCAAACCGACGATTACCAGAACGGAACCCAGTTTCCGAAACATTTGCGTCCCTCCCGAATCACCACGTGTGAATAACCTGAGTCCGCACGGTCGCGGCTGACGTCACCACACCTTGATACTCATGTTTCGCATGATAGTTCCGGGCATCTGATCTACCGAACAGCGGCCGGCGGAGCGTCTTTCACAAGACCGTGGCTCAACGGTTCGTGGCCTGGCGCAGACCAAGGCACTAACAGCATCTTTCCGCCTGCCCAAGCAAGCCGGATAAAGGAGCACGTATCGTATGGGCATCGCCAAATTCGAACGTTATCCCCTGCTCTTCGGCCCTTCGCCGATCCACCCACTGCGGCGATTGAGCACGCACCTCGGAGGGCAGGTCGAGATCTGGGCCAAACGTGAAGACTGTAATTCAGGCCTGGCATTTGGGGGAAACAAAGTCCGCAAGCTCGAGTACCTCGCGGCGGATGCGTTGGCCAAAGGGTGCGACACATTGGTGTCGATCGGCGGCGTGCAGTCGAACCACACCCGGCAGGTTGCCGCGGTGGCCGCCTACCTGGGCATGAAGGCCGTTACCGTTCAGGAGGCCTGGGTTGACTGGTCTGACCCCATCTATGACAAGGTCGGGAACATCCAACTGTCACGCATCCTCGGCGCCGATGTCCGGCGCGATCCCGCTGGGTTCGACATCGGCATCCGGAGCAGCTGGGAGAAGGCCATCGCCTCGGTCGAGGACGCGGGCGGAAAACCCTACCACATTCCGGCCGGAGCGTCCGACCATCCGCTCGGCGGTCTCGGCTTCGCGAACTGGGCTATGGAGGTTGAACAGCAGGAGCAAGAGCTCGGCGTGTTCTTCGACACCATCATCGTCTGCTCGGTGACCGGATCCACCCAGGCGGGCATGGTCGCCGGCTTTGCGACCCAGGATCGTCCTCGCAACGTTATCGGTATCGACGCTTCGGCAACCGTGGACAAGACCTGGCAACAGGTGGCTCGCATTGCGCGCAACACCGCCGGGGCCATCGGGCTCGAGCGCGACGTGGCAGACGACGAGATCGTACTCGAGGATGGCTACAACGCAGGGGCCTACGGCATCCCCGACGAGAGGACCATCGAAGCGATCAAGCTTTGCGCGCGGCTCGAGGGAGTGCTAACCGATCCAGTGTACGAGGGCAAGTCCATGGCCGGGCTGATCGACCTCGTGCAAACGGGCCAGATCGAACCGGGCTCGAAAGCTCTTTACGCCCACCTCGGCGGCCAACCCGCACTCAGCGCCTACGCTGCCGCACTTTGAATACTACGTTTACGACGGCAACCGCCGCCGCTCACCAGCCTGCAACGGCCGCAACCGAGTGGCGTTCTCGATCGGTCGGCCGGCTTCTCGACAACCGATCGCGCTGCTCGCGTTGACATTTTGACCCGATAGGCGATTGATTAGTGAGCGCAAACAGGAACGTGGCATCAGACATCGAAGAGATCGTCCAGCGTGAGACCCGCGCTTGGGATACGCAGGATGTAGACCTACTCCTCAGCGTGTTTCACCCCGACATGGTTTGGCCGTGGCCTCCCCATGCCGGAGCCCATGACCCGATGGACTGGGTACTGGAATGGGGCCGATACGATCGGGAACGATGGCGGTGCGGTTGGCAGAAACTGTTTGACACCCACGTGCTGGTCCACAATCGACGCACGATCTGCCGCATCGAGATCTCGGCACAAGACGACGGTGCCTTCGCCGTGGTGGATGTGGATACGCTATGGCGCAGCCAATCGGGCAGCGATTTTCACTGGAAGGGACGGGCCTGCAAGGTGTACACGAAGGTCGGTTCGCAGTGGAAGATGATCGCACAGACCGGCCTGCTCGACTATGAAATTCTCCGTTAGGCGGCTGGGAAGACATGTTGATCTCGCTGCGTGCGGACGTGGCGAAAGCCACGTTGCTCGAGGCTTGAAGGAATTCGCGCTCGACTCAATGGCAACGCTTGGAGTTTACGGAGTGACACGACGGCATGTCCGCTGAACTGCACGCCGTTACGGGAGCCTTTGGCTACTCCGGGCGCTACATCACGAAGCACCTCTTGGGCACCGGCCACCAGGTCATCACGCTCACCAACGCGTCCGGCCACGCGGATCCATTTGCGGGTCGGGTCCGAGCGTTTCCGCTTTCGTTTGACCGGCCCGAGGAGCTCACGGCGTCCTTGCATGGTGTGAGTGTGCTGTACAATACCTATTGGGTCCGCTTCAACCATCGGTCATTCACGCATCAACAGGCAGTGACCAACACGAAGACACTCTTCAGCGCTGCGCGCAATGCCGGCGTGCGCCGGATCGTGCACCTCAGCATTACGAATCCCTCGGCCGATTCACCACTCGAGTATTTCAGCGGCAAAGCAGAGCTCGAGCGGGCACTCAAGGCATCCGGTCTCTCGTATGCCATTCTGCGGCCAACCGTACTGTTTGGTAAGGAAGACATCCTCATCAACAACATCGCCTGGATGCTCCGGCGTTTCCCAGTTTTTGGGGTATTCGGCAACGGTCAGTACCGACTGCAGCCGATCTACGTGGATGACCTGGCGAGCCTCGCCGTGCAACACGGCAGGGGAACTGAGGATGTGACGATCGACGCCATTGGCCCCGAGACGTTCATATACCGCGAGCTAGTGACGGCGATTGGTCGGACGATCGGTGGGACGCGCCCGATAGTATCCGTGCCGCCATCGTTGGCGTACTACGTGGGGTCTGCGCTCGGCAAGGTGCTGGGCGATGTGGTCATCACGCGCGACGAGATCCGAGGTCTGATGGATGGCTTGCTTTATGTGAACGCACCTCCAACCGGAACAACGCACCTCACGGCGTGGGCTG
>JBDHFY010000429.1:0-3505 GCA_039590195.1 Gemmatimonadota bacterium
ATGCCTGGGCGTCTCCACTTGCGGCCAGGGTCGCATCGACCGCGTCCGCTTCTGCCCGCGCGGCACCGGTCTCTCTGCTCAGTTCCGCCACCCCAAGGCCTTTGGCAGCCATTCGCTTAGTTGGATAGCCGCCCCCTGGGAATGGTTGGCCGAATCCACCCGGTCAGATCCGACGCGGCATGGGTATCCGGAGGTGGCGGGCATCCAACGTGAGAGGCGACGACCATAAGTCATTGTTATATAACGTTTTATGTTAGTGGGCCACCTGCTCATCCCTGACCATTGTTATATAACGTTTTATGTTAGTGGGCCACCTGCTCATCCCTGACGAACGAAGTCGAGGTACCAGCGCCAGAGATCGTCTCCCACCACGAAGCTGATGGCAGCCGCGGCGGCCAGAAACACCCCGAACGGGACGAGCTTTTCGGTCCGTGCGAAGGAGAGAGGCACGAAGATCAAGCTCCCCAGGAGTGCCCCTCCAAAGATGGTCAGCAAAACGCCCTTCCAGCCGACGAAGGCGCCGACCATCGCCATCATCTTGATGTCTCCGCCACCCATCGCTTCCTTCCCGAACGCCTTTTCCCCCGCCCACGCCACGAACAGCAGCAACAGGAAGCCCGTTCCTGCTCCCAGGACCGCACCCAAGATCCCGTCCAGACCCCCCGCCACACTGAGAATCAGCCCGATACCAAGCCCACCTAAGGTGTACTCGTCGGGGATGAGGTAGTGGCGCGCATCGGTCACGGCGATACCGAGCAGCACGGTACCGAAGATGGCGGCAGCAAAGGTCGTGAGCGAGAAGCCGTAATGCCAGAGAGCAGCCGCCCAGAGCACTCCCACGGCGACCTCGACGAGGGGGTACTGGACGGAGATACCTGTACGACACTGGCGGCACTTGCCCCGCAGCACGATCCACGACAGGACCGGAACGTTGTCGTGCCAAGCGATCTGCGTCCCGCACGAGGGACATTTCGACCGCGGTTTAACGACCGACTCGTCGGCGGGAAGCCTGACGATGCACACGTTCAGAAAGCTCCCGAACATCGTACCGACCACGAATGCCGGAATGAGGAGGATGATATCAGCGCTCACGAATCACCTCGTAGAGGATGATGCCGGCCGCGACGGCAACGTTGAGAGATTCCGCACCTCGTGCGAGCGGAATCCCCACCAGCTGGATTGAGGTGGCTTGGATTTCAGGCCGTACCCCGGCGCCTTCGTTGCCGACAACGATCGCCAGCCGCTCCGGAACATCGAGACGAGCCAACGGCGTTCCCTCCGCCGCAGTGGCCCACACGGAAATGCCCTCCCGACCGATCCACGCATTGAATTCGCCGGTCTGGATGCGTGCCGTCGGGAATCGGAAGGTAGCGCCGGCCGTGGCTCTGAGCACCTTCGGATGCGACAGCGGCACCGTCCCCGGGAGCAGCACGGCGCCGCCGGCTCCCAGCGCGAACGCGGTCCGGAGAAGCGCGCCCGCGTTCCGTGGATCTTGGACGCCGTCCAGCACTAGCACCGGCGCCGCCGCCCCGGGCTGGATATCGGCAAGTGTCCACTTGGGAAGCTTGACGACGGCGATCACACCCTGCGGCGTGTCGGTGTCAGCCAAGTCAGCCAATTCGTCGTCGGGCAGCTCGACGACATGAATGGCGTGGTCCTCGAGGCGGGCATGCAAGGCAGCACCTCGCGGGGTGCGTCCGAGCGACGGGCTGACCATGACGCCTCGGAACTCGACGGTGGCATCGAGGGCCTCCTCCACCACACGGACCCCCTCGGCCACCGCCAGGTCCTGGCGGCGGCGAACCTGTCGGCGCTGTAGATTTCGCACCAGCGACACTAGACTAGCACCCATGGCCACTCCACCCCGTTGCGCCCTCGTACTCGGACTCGTTGCGCTGCCTCTCGCCGGTTGCGCAATCCCGGTGCAGCAAGAGATCGAACTGGGAACCCAATACGCCGCGCAGATCGAGACAGAGCTGCCCATCATTCGCGACCCCGAGATCCAGCGGGCGATGGACGAAATCGTTCAGCCGATTCTCGCTCAGACCTCGCGTACCGAACTCACTTGGACCGTTCGAATCGTCAATTCCGACGTGGTCAACGCCTTCGCCGTGCCGGGCGGGCATTTGTACTTCAATCGCGGCCTGATCCAGGCGGCCGATCGATACGACGAGCTTGCGGGCGTGATGGGACACGAGATGGGTCACGTCGATCTCCGACACTCGATGGAGCAAATGGAGAAAGCGAACACCGCTAACACGGGAGTGGGCATTGCCTACATTCTCCTCGGCCGCCAGCCGGGCGGTGTTGAACGTGCGGCTCTCAATGTGACGGCCGGCGCCGTTTTCGCCAAGTTCTCTCGTGACGATGAGCGCGATTCCGACCGGGCGGCCGTGCGTTACCTGACGCAGGCAGGGATCGACCCATCCGGGATGGCACGGATGTTCGAGACACTCCAGGCGCTCAACCAGCGAGATCCCAGTGCCATTGAGGGATTCTTCGCATCCCATCCGATGCCGGCGGATCGCATTGAAGACGTGTGGCTCACTATTCGAGAGACTCCCGGAGCCGTTGCGCTCACGCAGAGCGGCCAGCGGGACCATCCGGGGTTCGACCGTTTGAGGCGTCTCCTGGGCCGTTATCCGCAACCTCCTCCGTCTGACCAGTGAGGCTCGCGCTCACCATCGCCGGTTCCGACTCGGGAGGTGGCGCCGGCATTCAGGCTGATCTGAAGACGTTTCACCAATTCGGCGTGTTCGGCACGAGTGTGCTGGTCGCCGTCACGGCGCAGAACACGCGGAGCGTGAGCGCAGTACACGCCATCCCCGTAGACGTGGTGCGCGCGCAAATGGCCGCACTCGCGGCGGACCTTCCTCCTGACGCGACGAAGACAGGTATGTTGGCAACCTCGGGCCTGGTGGAGGCTGTGGCCGACGGTATCCGCCGGTTCAGCTTTCCCAATCTGGTCGTGGATCCCGTGATGGTGGCGACGTCTGGTGACCGACTTCTCACGGTTGACGCCGAGCGGCTGGTGGCTGAGCGACTCGTACCTCTTGCCGCAGTGGTCACGCCCAACATTCCCGAAGCGCAGATCCTGATCGGACACTCGATAGAAGGACCCGACGACATGGAGGAAGCCGGCAGGGCGCTAGTAGCGTCCGGCGCCGGAGCCGCGTTGGTCAAAGGAGGCCACCTCGACGTGGCCTCCGGAGCGGACCCGCTGGTCGTTGATGTCCTGGTGACCGCTGACGAAGTGACGAGGTTTACGCATACCAAGGTTGTTACGACGTCGACGCACGGCACAGGCTGCACCTTGAGTGCTGCGATTGCCGCGGGCCTGGCACAAGGAACGGGGCTCACGAGCGCAGTTGCCTCGGCGCTCGATTTCGTCCATCGGGCCATCGAGAGTGCGCCTGGACTGGGCGGCGGGCACGGGCCGTTGAATCACTTCGAACCAGCGACCCTCGACACATGAACCCAACTCCGCCAACGCAGAAACCCAAAC
>JBDHFY010000430.1:0-3284 GCA_039590195.1 Gemmatimonadota bacterium
GGATCCACAGGAAAGGCTTGTCGTCGTCGTGCGTGTATGGGTTCTCCACGTCGTTGACGAAGAACTTGCTTGCACCTTCATCACACGCGTAGCAGATGCGCTGGACCGGCTGCGTTTCCTCGAGCCTCTTGCGATCGCCGAGTCCTCGGTAGCGGTAAGACCAAACGGGCTGGTGTTCCACGAAGTCGGCGGCGGGGTCGATGGGCGGTCCCGCCTCGAGCACGAGCGTCTCGAGGCCGTTCTCGGTCAGCTCTTTGGCGGCCCACCCGCCGGTTATCCCGGAGCCTACGACGATCGCGTCGAACTCGCGTAGCTGTTTCACCATTCCCCCGGGGTGTCACGGTGCAGGGGACCGCATGGATCGTAGCGGCCCGGAATGATGGCTGCCTGCAGTTCTTGAGTTTGGCCGATCTCAGACGTGTAGTAGCCGTAGAGCGTGAGCCACTTCATTTGCCCGAAGAAATGCGCTTCCGGTTCGGCGTCGGCTTTCCGCAGCGCAGTGAGCTCCGCGTCCATGCCGGTGAGGAGCGCTATGCGCTGGGACTCGGTCGCGTGCACGAACACGGTACCGAAGAGACTGACGCTGCGAGTGTCCACATCCGCGAGACCCCGCAGGAACTGCGCACGCTCGTCCTGCTCGTACCAGTCGGCGAGCAAGAGATCGATGAACTCGTTGACCCGAGCCGCCGTGGCCCCCGGGGTATCGGTCTCCGGAATGATGTGCTCGGCGAGCATGGTGACAGTGCGGTTCTGGTGCTCATCGAGCACGAGCATGGACTGCTTTTGAGTGGAGCGGCTGGCCAACCGGTCGTGCGTGGCGCGACCGACAGCGAGCAGCCGCTCGGGCGAGACGCCGGCGAGAGCCTGCAAGCCCATCGCACCGCCAATCATTTGAAGCATTTCCCGTCGGTGCATGAAGGACGCTCCGTGCCTAGATGACCCTATCTTGCCTCCGCAGACCACCCTTCGCTAGGGGCCGGGCGCACACGCGATCGGTGAACATGGAACTGAACGCTGTAACCAGAGGGCGTGGAGAACGCTGAGGAAGCGGAAGCCTGCCGAGACCTCGGCTTCGACTATGCTCAAGGGTACCACTTCGGCCGTCCGGCCCCGCTCGAGAAGCTCTGATCGCACGAAACCACTAAGCCATTGGACCTTGGTCCCATAGCCGCGCGAAGCTCGGTCGTTACATTGCTGCGTTGCGGCGTGTGTGCCAGAATACATCCGTGACCGTGGAGGCACTCCACTGGTCTCCACCGCTAATCCCCAACGAAACCTACGCCCGCGTGACGAGGCTCACTCGTAGCCCCGTTGTTAGCGTGCTGAGTTGGGACGGCAGGATTTGATGTGGAACAAGGCCATCGCAGGAGTGGGACATGAGGAACGAAAGACGCGCTCGAGCTAGAGCCGCCCTCAGGTACGGCCTGAGTTTGGTATTGCTTGTGGCGTTGGACCTTACGCTGGCACTGGGGCCTGCCCGCGGCCAGGTGACAACGTCTGAGCCGCCGGGGCGACCAGCCGCTTGTGATTTCAGCGAGGTCCCTGGTGTGGTGTGGTGGGGGACGGACCGGCGCATGTCGCTCGAGCGCTTCGCAGCGTACATCGCGCCCGTCTACTGGTTCTCCCCTGACGAGCCATCGTTGCAGCGGAGGGATGGCGCAGACATTCGCATTCCAGAGATCATCCCCGGGGAACCTGTAGTTGACAGACCCGTGGTCTACTATCAGGTCGATCAAATCTTCGACCGCACGGATGTCGAAGGGCAGGCCTACATACCCGGCGACGGAAGCCTGAGCACTGGCGAGCTCGATCTACCCAATGTCGGCGGTATCAGGTTGGGGATATTCGCCTATTTCGCCGATGAAGTCGGATTAGGCGCCCACCCGCACGATCTCGAAGCAACATTTTTCAAGGTGGTGGTGGTGCCGAGCAGTTGGGAGGGATTCGACGAGTACCCCATGATCCAGTGTGACGAGGTCAACTACGTCATTGTTGTAGTGCGCACCACGGCCAAAGCACACGGACTCCAGTGGTTCTGGAACGTAGTGGAGACCGACGACTTCACCTCCTTCCCGATGCACTTGCTAGTGGAGGAGGGAAAGCATGGGATCGCGACCGACAAGAACAGTGACGGCTATTTCACACCTGGGTATGACGTCAACGTCCGAATCAACGATGCTTGGGGCGTGCGCGACAATATGGCGACGGGCTTGATGGCCAGTGGCGGATACCAGTCGTGGATGACCAAGGTTCGCCGACCCGAGTATCGCGTTTTTCCGCCGCTTCCTGAGGACAGCCCGTTGCGTGAAGGACTGGAGCGCCGGATAGACGGGGCACCACATGCCGTGTACGAGCTGCGGCCGCTACCATCTTTGGACATCGCCGGGGATGATCGCGGTCTCCGGCGCATAATGGCGGGGCATGTGGTCGAGGACTGGCCGGAACTCGACGAGTTGGACGATTTCGATGCGGTGTGGAGCTTCCTGCTGGAGGGAACGGCACTCAAATCTCTGTCCATTGCCTACCGGGCCGATGGGGATGGCGGTCTTTCGTTTGTCTTCCCGTTCTTCGTTGTGGGACATCTCAGTGACCCGATGTCTGGCGGCTACATCGTACATCGGATGTATCTCAAGGACCGGAGACTCCAGGACTTCGGCTGGATGGCGTTGTACACGCCCTCCGCTTCGCGCTGGGTCGACCCTTACTTCGCTGCAGGGGCGGAGTTGGACCGGGAGGTGGATCAGGACGGGAACAGGATCTTGAACAAATGGGATTTTGTACTCGAGACCGGGTTCAAGTTTCGGGTCAACATCTCCTACACGCCGCTGAAGTTCTTGACCATTTTCACTGACTACTGGGGCTTTCGGGCCGGCATCAAGAACCGCGGGTTCTTCAACATCGATCAGCTGACGTATGTGTTCGAGGTTGGAGCTGGCTCGTTCTAGAATCAGTGCGAATCCGAGGTTTGCATACGAATATCCGTGACCACAAAGTCGCAGAGAGTGATGTGAGTACAGGGCCGGGTAGCCTGCAAAGTGTCATGCCGACATCCATTGTGTTCATCATAAGCCCCCTCCACCCGGTGAGTACCAGATCCAAGCAGTCGCTGGCGACGTGAAGCGCAGTCGCCCACTCACAGTCCAGGTGTCGGCGGCGGCGAGCAACTAGCGAGGCGCAACTTCCCGAGATTTCCTACGAGTCGAGGTGGGCGTCGCGCCGGCGTGATGCCCTACCGGCGCAACAACCCGCCTCGTTTACCGTTTAGTGCTGCTGTTCTACTGCTG
>JBDHFY010000431.1:0-3271 GCA_039590195.1 Gemmatimonadota bacterium
CTATGTCCGGGACCGCACCGAAGAGGAGCCGCCGCCGCCACCCGACTATCTGTGGCAGATGCCCGATCCCTGGATCGCCCTGACCCGGGCCGCCACGGCCACGACGAAGATCCGTGTCGGCTCGGCCATCTGTCTGATCCCCGAGCACAGCCCGCTGATCCTGGGCAACGAGATCGCGTCGCTCGATCACTACTCGGGTGGCCGCGTGAACGTCGGGATCGGCGCCGGTTGGAACGAGCTGGAGAGCCGGATCATGGGTGTCGATTTCGACCATCGCTGGACTCAGACCCGCGAATGCGTCGACGTCATGAAAGAGCTATGGACGAAGGACGAGTCCGAGTATCACGGCAAGTATTATGACTTCCCGCCGGTGCGGTGTTTCCCGAAACCGGCGCAGAAACCGCATCCGCCGATCTATTTCGGCACCGGCGGCTCAGAGCGTGTCTACAAACGGATCGTCGAATGGGGAGACGGCTGGGTCCCGTTGATCGAGGGTCCGGAAGACCTGGGCGCCGGGATCAAGCGGATCAACGAATTGTGCGCCGAGAAGGGCCGTGATCCGAACACCATCCACCACGTGCCGTTCAGTCTCGAGAACCAGTTCCGCACGCGCGCGGACCGCGACGCCCTGGAGGCGGTCGGCGCCCAGGAACTGCTGATCTGGATCCTGTCCACCGAACTCGACGACGTCCTCGACGAGTTGAAGGAGTTGGCCGACGAGCTGATCGCCTGAGCGACTGCTGGGGCGTGCGCTCCTGCGCCCACTGGCTGAACTGGAAATGCGGCATCGCCCTTGGCGCGGCACGAGAGAAAGTCCGGGTTGCGCGAGCGCTCGAAGACCTGCCGCGGATCCGCGAGGCGTTCAGGAGAGGCGAGCTGAGTTATTCCAAAGTCCGCGCCATGACGCGTATCGGGACACCGGACAATGAAGAATATTTACTCATGATCGCGCACCATGGCACCGCCGCCCACGTCGAACAGGCCGTGCGTGCGTATCGTCACGTCGATCGACTTCAGGCCCGGACGGACGCCAATACCGCACACGCCATGCGGTCGTGCGAATGGCACTATGACGAGGACGGCATGCTGGTCCTAAAAGCGCGGCTCCCGGCAGAAGCCGGTGCCGCCATTGTCGAAGCGCTCGCTGCCGCGGCGAGCGATCTGCAGGCCGACGAATCCGCCGCAACACCTCCGCGATCAGACCAAAACGACCGGGTAGCCACGGGCGATTACCCACCCGTGGCTCCCACAGATCCGGACGTGCGGAACTCCCGCATCCGGTTCCTCAGACTACGGCTTCGCTGCCGGGCGATACACACTGTGTACCACACGCGGTGGGGCCAGTGGATAACGGGTGAGCAGGCGAGCAAACCGCGACCACGTCATGCCAGCGGTGTGCGAGCGCCGAGCAAGCCAGTGGCGCCAACCGCGCTCGACCTGGCGCCGGAACCGCGATAATGCTTCGCCGTTGCCGGTGATACCAAAGTAGGCGTAGTGCCCCTGGAGCTTGCGGTTCAACGCTTCGTGCTGCGCCCTCAGTGGACGGTGTCGATTCAGCCGACACCACTGCCTTACCCGTTTCAGCGCACGTCCAAAGCGACCCTTGGCCGTCTTGCGCTTCACGACCCTGCGGCCCCTCCTGGACCGGGCCCAGAAGTGGGTGAACGCGAGGAAGTCAAATCCGTTTCCGGCACCCGGGCCGTCACCCGGGTCGCGCTCCTCAGGCTTGCGGAAGTCCACCAGCTTGGTCTTCGCTAAGTTCAGCTCCAGCCCAAAGCGCTCGAACCGTTTCGGCACAACCTCCATCATTCGCTTGGCATCGTCTTCCCGCTCAAAGCACAGCACCGCGTCGTCCGCGTATCGCACCATAAAGGCGCGACCGCGTAGCCGAGGCTTAACCTGATCTTCAAACCAGCTATCCAGTACTTCGTGCAAGTAGATGTTCGCGAGCAACGGACTGATGACTCCTCCCTGCGGCGTCCCCTGCTCGGGGTACCGCAGCACACCTGATTCCATCACGCCTGCATGCAACCACTTTCCTACCGCGCGACGGATCACGCCGTCCCGCACCCGCTGGTCGAGCATTTCGTTGAGTCGGTTTCGATCCACCCGATCAAAGTAGTGCCGAATGTCCAACTCGATCACCCAGCCGCCTCCGATCCTCATCAACCCACCCCACAGCGTTTCCAGCGCCTGGTGCGCCGAACGGCCCGGCCGGAACCCGTAGGAGCAATCCCTAAAGTCATACTCATAGATCGGTTCCAACGCCATCAGCACCGCGCGCTGGAGTAGCTTGTCCTCCAGTGTGGGGATGCCGATGGGCCGGCTGCCTTTGCCACCGTCCTTCTCGATGTGAACGCGGCGTACCGCCGGGGCACGATAGCCTCCAGACTTGAACCGCTCGAGTAGGCTCGACAGGTTCTCTTCCAGCTTCAGCTCGTACTCCCGCGCGCTCACCCCGTCCACACCCAGTGCGCCATCCTTGCGCGTGCGCCGGTATGCTTCGCGTAACCATTCATGGTCAATGCGATGGGCTAACGTCGTTAATACCCGCTTCGGTTCAACGCTCGCCAGTTTCGCTATCTCGCTTTGTTTCGTTAAGACTCGCTCCGAGCCCTTGGTCTCGGTCATCTGTCCCTCCGCGAGTTCCGTTATCCGACGCCCCCTTCTCTCCGCCGGCTCCCTTGGGGCAGGTTCCCCGACTTCGTCGATACTATGAGGCGCTGTGACTTCTCATTACCCATCGCGCCGCGCTTCGTTGCCTTCGCTTGGCGCTACCACGCGTGTGTCTGCGTTTCGCTCCACCGCGTGTCGACACCACACGCCGCAGCCAGGACCTTTTATAAAACGGCGCCCGCGCCGTTTAACCAACGTGGAGACAATGAGACCTCCCAGGTTCCTGGGCAGACCCTGATACGTGCGCGCTCCGCTCTTCGACCCCGCCGGACCGCTCATCGCAGGCCTGTACACGACAAGCGATACTGCCTTCCGCTCAGAAAACCACGTCGGCTCCGGGTTCAGTTCCCTTTCGAGGCTCAATCACGCAGCTCACACGCCCCCTGTGTACGCTTCGCAGCGCCGGTCACCCAAACACCACGCAACACTCGGTTCCGGCTGGTGGCCAACCTTTGCCGGGCAGGGCTCTCACCTGCTAGGTCTGCTACAGGAGGTTTCCGATCTGTTCACTTACTGTTTACACATCTTCCCCCTCCTCCAGGCTTTGCCTGGCGCAATTTCCGCCGGAACTCCGGGGTCGAGCAGCCGCGGCGAT
>JBDHFY010000432.1:0-3636 GCA_039590195.1 Gemmatimonadota bacterium
AGCCAAGAAATTCTTTCGACTGGAGCGCGCGGGGGTTGAGGCGCTACGGCGCTCCCGTGAACAGCTCGACAAATTGTGGCTCGGCGTCAAGCTGTCCTCCAGCTCTAGAAGACCGTGAAGCGCTCGCGAGCCCCGCGCCAGGAGGTTCAACCCTGGCTTGCCACATTGCTGCTGCGCGCTGTGTTGCCCAGCGCCGCACGAGAGTATGTGCTCGGGGACCTTGCCGAGGGCTATCGGCGTCTTTGCGACGACCGAGGTGAGGCGGTAGCGCGTCGTTGGTATTGGGGTCAGGCCATTCGCGCGCTCAACCCAACTTTGCGCATCACGCTGCGCGGATCCAAGTCCACACGACGCCGGGCCTGGCGTAGCTCACCGGTATCCACCTTCCTGCAGGACACGCGATTCGCCCTGCGCACGATCGGCCGCCGTCCAAGTATGGCGCTCGTTGCGATTGTCACCCTCGCGCTCGGGATCGGCGCCAGCACGACGACAGCGTCATCTACAGCGTTCTGCTGCGCCCGCTGCCATACGATGATCCTGCGAGCCTCGTCGTGATCTGGGGTTCCAGTACCGAGTTCGGACAGGAGCGGGATATCATCTCCGGTCAGAACTTTCTCGATCTGCGCGATCGGAGCACAACCATCCGCTCGATGACTGCGTTTCGAGGCGGGGGAGGCGCCATCATCATAGAGGGAAGGCCCGTTCCAACGTCAGGGCTCCGGGTTGCTCCCAATTTCTTTTCCTTTTTGGGCAGTGACGTAGCGCTGGGGAGGTCGTTCGTAGCAGAGGATGGACGCGCAGGTCGGGGCGACGTCGCTGTGATCAGTTACGATCTGTGGCAGCAACTCGGCGCCGACTCAGCTGTTGTGGGACGGGTTGTGGAGATGACGAGTGGGTCGTTTGAAGTCGTCGGTGTGCTTCCGGTCGATTTTGGCTTTGTGGGGACAGCCGATCTGATAACTCCCCTCGACATGGACCGCCTGCGCCGTGAGGGCCGCATGTCCATAGACTATTGGGCACTCGGCCGTCTGGCTGCAGGTGTCACCGTGCAACAGGCCGGCGCGGAGCTGAATGCGATTCTCGACGACATTGCAGTCGAGGATTCACGGATCCGTGTTTGGGACGTTGTCGTGGAGCCTCTCCAGGGCTCGCTGTTCCAGTACGTGCGTCCACCTTTGCTGCTGCTTCAGGGAGCAGTGGGGCTGATGCTCCTCATCGGTTGTGCCAACGTGGCGAACATCTTCTTGGCGAGGGGGTTGGGGCGCAATCGGGAAATGGCGATCAGAGCCTCGCTCGGAGCGTCTCGCCGGCGACTCGTGGGCCAGCTGTTGACCGAGAGCCTGTTGCTGTCGGTGGTTGCCGGCGTAGTCGGCGTGCTGTTGACAGTCGGCGCGGTGCGCGCGCTTCCAAACGTGATGCCTCCACGGGTGCCGGTCCCTGGGTCCTCTGCCATGGTGCAGATCCCCGAGATACACGTCAGCGGGATCGTGCTGTTGTTCGCCCTATCGGTTTCTGTAGTAGTCGCAGTCGTCTTCGGCCTTGCTCCCGCGATGCAGGTTGCGCGCCACGACGTGACCAGATCGCTCAAGGAAGGGGCACTCAGTACGACAGAGAGCAAGAGGGCACGGGCTCTGCAAAACCTCATCATTGGTACAGAACTGGCGATGGCCGTGGCGTTACTTGCGGCAACCGGAGTCACGCTGACGAGCGTGGTGAGTCTCGTCGGCAGCGATCCCGGTCTGAATCCTCACAATGTGCTGACGATGTACGTCGGAGAACTGGATGACCTGAGCGACTCGACTCGTGCGAGATATTACCGTGAGATTCTGCGAGTCACCGAAAATCTTCCGGGCGTCGTCGCAGCGGGTCTCACCGACTATGTGCCGTTTCAGCAAGAGGACGACTTTGAGGGGTTCGACGTCGTGGGCCGGCCACGCACCAGCGAGGCGTCGTGGCGTGTTGAATGGCGCCGTGTGAGTGCCGGCTATGCCGCCGCCGCTGGCTTGCCATTGCTCGACGGACGGTGGTTCACCGAGGCCGATTTCGCTGACGCACCCTCCGTCGCCGTGGTCAACCAAGCTATGGCCGCGCGTTACTGGCCTGGCGAGAATCCTGTCGGTCAGCGAATCAACATCCACGAAAGAGTGTACGAGACTGCTGAAATCGTAGGCGTGGTGGGGGATGTCCGCCGGCGGGGGCTGGACCAGCCGGCGCCCCCGCTGATGTACGTGCCGTTTCCGCGTAAGCCGCGGCCAACGATGGCGCTGTTCATCCGAACCGCCGGCATTCCTCAGTCCCTGATCGAACCGGTGAAGCTGGCAATTTGGTCGGTGGACTCACGACAGCCGGTACATGACATCGACTTGTTGAGCCGGATCATTTCCCGTTCTGTAACGGTCCCTCGTCTCGTCCTCATTCTCACAGGTGTAGTCGCCGTGCTGGCACTTGTGCTCTCGGGTATTGGCGTGTACAGCCTGATGTCGTATGCCGTAAATCAGCGCACCCGAGAGATGAGCATCAGAATGGCATTCGGCGCCGGTCGCGGGGATGTGCTGCGGCACGTGATCGGGAGTGCGTTCCGTCTCGCGTTGGCAGCCGTTGCGGTCGGGCTCGTGAGTGCCTGGCTGATTGTCCGTGCCGCTTCTGCTCTGCTGTTCGGAATGGCATCCGGTTACGCTACGACCTTTGCCGTAGCCGGAATGCTGGTTCTCGTCGTGGCACTCGGTGCTACCTACTTGCCGGCCAAGCGGGCAACGCTGGTCGATCCCGCGAGTTCACTCCGCGCGGAGTAGCCGATGGGCGGCCACCGTCAGACGCGAAGAGGGCAGCTTGCCGCTGCCCTCTCTAGCACCGCATCACGTCATCGTGGGGCCGGTTTTACGGCAACGGTGGATTCGTGTAATTCACATGCGCGAGGTCAAACCACTTAATTTCAGCTTCCGGTTTCCTCCCGTCACCCTTGTCGTACTCCCAGCGCATTCCCCAAACGGATGAACCTTTTATCCATCCTGTGAGCGTCACCTCGGCCACACCGATGCCATTGACGTCTACCACAGCATAATCCACAACCTGATAGTCGCGGCGCTTCCGTTTTTGAAGGACACCACATTTGGGCCAGTCCACCGGATTGTTGTTGAGATCCTCACACAGTTGAAATGTCACGGCGCCGCCCGTGACCGGTGTAGGACCGCCACCCGAGCTGACATCAACAACCTTCAACTTGAGCGTCGGGTTACTACGGTCACACCAGAATGTTTTCCCGTATTGTTCTTCCGGCGACATCTTCCAGCAGTCGCTTCCAAGGGAGTTTGGGCGCGGGGCGTGGTCGTAGACGAACTCGTACTCCGCCCCCGGCGGTCCGGGCTTCCCACCTTTCTTCAATTGCGGTCCGAGATCCGGGTCGGTTGGTATCTCCTGTTGGCACGCTGCGACAGCAAAGCCCAGCAGCGCGCACGCTGTGATGCGAATGAGATGCATGAATTGCCCTCCTGGCTGGACGGTGGACTTCCCGCTGGGTCAGCTAGACTCGGGGACGGAGGGCGTCGATACGGCGTCTTGAGGGGCGTCGCTACGGCGTCGCGCGAGTGAGTCCGCCGTGTCTCCAGCGGCAACACGCTACGGTGCCCCGTGTTTTCG
>JBDHFY010000433.1:0-7776 GCA_039590195.1 Gemmatimonadota bacterium
AGCGTGCGGCGCCTCTTGCCGACAGCGGCGCCCTTCGGGTAGGTTCCCCGCTTCAATAGACCTTCCGCTGCTCAGAGCAAATCCGCCGAAAGGTGGTGACGTTGGTCACCGCCGCCCCTAACCCACCGGCACAGACGGGCCAAGGATCACCCGGTCTGCCCTCACCAGACAGCGTCTACCGAAGGTCTGCACCCCTGCCGCCCTGGCCTCTGCCAGGGCGTCGGCGAAGGCTGGGTCAATATCCCTCGCGGCCACGATGCGTCGGGCGTCGGAGCGCTGCGCAACGAAGAGAACGGCCGCACTCCACCGCTTCCGCCGAGCGAGGCATGCAAGCTCGCGCACGTGCCGGGCACCTCGGGCTGTAACGGCGTCAGGAAACAGCCCAATCCGGTTCTTCACCAGCGTTACGCTCTTGACTTCGAGCACGAGTTTTCTTGAGGCGGGAGCGGAAAGCAGGAAGTCGAAGCGCGACCGACCAAACCGAGCTTCGGTGCGATCCAACCGCCAGCCGCTGAACTCGTTCAAGGCACCCTGCTCGAGGGCGGTCGCAATGAGGCGATTGGGGAGGGTGGTGTCCAGCGATACGAGTCCTTTGCCGTCGGGTGTCTGGACCAGGATCGCCGTCCAGCGTGTCTTGCGACGGAGTCCGTGCTTCGCAGCGCTTGGGGCAGGACGAAGCCACACCCGCCGCCCCGGCACCAGCAATTCCTTCAGCCGACCCGGGTCGGGCAGGTGTGCCCTGACGTCGACATCTTCCGATTCCAGGCGACACTGCAAAAGGAACCTGTTTGGACGGTCAACGTGGCGAGCGGCCACAAGGGATGAGTGGCCGTTCAACGAAACCGCAGGTGCTGTCACAATCCGTTTGCGTGGATCGTTTGCCACTCGCTGGCTATGATCCCGTAGAGCTCGACGTCTTCATACGCACCCCCCTTCTTGACATGTTGCCTGAGGCATCCCTCGTGCTTCATGCCAAGTTTTTGGAGCACGCGGCCCGACCCCGTGTTTCCCCGAAAATAGTGCGCATGAATCCTATTGAGCCGGAGGTCGTTAAAGCCGAAAGCCAGGGTTGCCTCTGCCGCCTCGGTGGCAAAACCCCTTCTCCAGTGGGGTTTGCCGATCCAGTATCCCAACTCGGCGCACGCATGGTCCGGCTCGATCCGGAGGCCGATCGCTCCGACCAGGCCATTGTCGGAGTGTCGCTCCACGGCGAGACTCAGGGACCTTCCCTGCGACCAGCCTTCCTCGTGAGTGGCGATCCACTCCTCGGCCATGGCGAGGTCGTAGGGATGGGGGATCTTCATGGTCGTGGCCGCAATATTGCGATCCCCGGCAAGTCGCTGAACCGCTGGTGCATCGACGACTTCGAAGGCTCTCAGGACGAGCCGCTTCGTGTAGAGTGTAGGGAAGCTTCTCACTAGGTGTCCCCCCCCCGCCCCCTGGCGTTGAGTGCGATGTCTGGAGTATGGGAACCGGCAATGCGACGTCAAGGCGCGGGTGCGGCGATGGGCTCGAGGTTGCTGGCTCCGGGGCTCGGTCCCGGAGTGTCGCCGCGGAGGTGGGTGGCCGGCCCGCGGAATCCCGGGGCCCGATCAGGGACCTGTGGAAGTGACCTGGGGCATTGAGTCTACCTACGGCGTATCGCATCTTGGGAGGTTCTCGTACCAGTGTGCCATGGCACGGATCACCAGGCCATTGTAGTGAGGTGTCTCCGAGGGGCCTGACTCGTTGGGCCGCCTGCGCGGTGGTCGCGGCAGCTCGGCGAGTGCGAAAGGGGCGGCGCATCCGGTGACCAAACTCGTCATTCAAATTCCCTGTTTCAACGAGGAGAAGACCCTTCCGGTGACCCTGGCGAGCTTGCCGCGGGAGCTTCCTGGCGTGGATGAGATCGAGTGGCTGGTCATCGACGATGGGAGCGAGGACCGGACAGTGGAGGTGGCACGATCCCACGGCGTGGACCACGTCGTGAGTTTTCCGCGCCATCGCGGGCTCGCCCAGGGGTTCGTGGCGGGTATCGATGCCTGTCTCAAGGCCGGTGCCGATGTCATCGTCAATACGGATGCCGACAATCAGTATTGTGCCGAGGATATCCCGAAGCTGATTGCGCCGATTCTCGAGGGCACGGCTGAGTTCGTCATCGGGGCTCGCCCGATCGGCAAGTCTAGAGATTTTTCTTTCCTGAAGAAGCTGTTGCGATGTCCGCGACGCCCCGAGCGGTTTCCGGGCCATGAGCCGGGAAGCGGCCATGAAGCTCCACGTATTTAATGAATACACATACACCATCGAAACCATCATTCAGGCCGGCCAGAAGGGAATGGCTGTTGTTTCCGTCCCGATCAGAACGAACCAGTCGTTGCGCCCATCTCGTCTGGTGCGAAGTCTGGTGGGCTACGTGCACCGACAAGTGCTGACCATGCTCCGGATCTTTATGACCTACAAGCCATTTCGGTTCTTTGCCTTTCCGGGCGTTCTCCTGTTCGGCACTGGATTTCTGATTGGACTGCGGTTCGTATACTATTTCGTCACCAGCGACGGCGGCGGACACATACAATCACTCATCCTCGCCGCCCTCCTGATGGGGACGGGATTCTTCCTGGGCGTTATCGGTCTGATGGCCGACCTGATATCCGTGAACCGAAAGTTGCTGGAGAGTCTGGATTGGCGCCTGAAGGAGTTGGAGGACACACTCCGCGCCGGAAGGTCCTCGAGTTGAGCGCCGGAAGGTCTGGGACGGTCGTTGAGGGGGGGGGCGGGGAAGGAGGAAAGCTCGCCGTAATTCAACAGCAGGTCCTGGATACGGCGAGGGCGGTGGGCTACCAGGGGTATTCGAAGCACGATGCTCTGAACGCTCCGTGGCTCGAGAAGGTCGTGGGAAGCTCCAGGATCATGCGGATGGGCTTCATTCAGCTGGTGATGCGGTCGCCTGTACATGTGCGTCCCACGATCGGTGTGCGAACCGCCCGCAATCCCAAGGGGCTGGCCCTTTTGGCGCGAGCGCTACTCGCGCGGCATCGGCTTCTCGATGACCAGCGGGGCGCCGACGAGGCGCAAGCGCTCCTCGAGTGGCTGGTGGAGCATCCGTCCCCGGGGTTCCCGCAGCCGTGTTGGGGTTATCCCTATCCCTGGCAGGACGTTGGGTTCTTTGCACCGCGTAACTTCCCAAACCGCGTCGTGACGTCCTTTGTGGTACACGCGCTGTTGGACGGCTATGAGACTTTGCAGGAGCCCAGGTTCCTGCAGACCGCGGAGCAAGCGGTTCGCTTCCTGCTCGAGGCTCCCAGGACACTCTTCGAGGACGAGCAACATCGCTGCGTGAGCTACGTGCCTACCGAGGAGGTGAGCTGGATCGTCATGGACGTGTCGGCGTTAGTAGGTGCTGCTGCGGCTCGCCTCGCGGCGCTACAGAACGATCAGGAACTCATGCACGAGGCAGGCAAGCTGGTACGCTACGTGGTTTCAAAGCAAACCGACTACGGCGCGTGGTATTATGCCGAGCCGCCGGCGGACAGTCACATCACACACGACAACTACCATACAGGGTTCATCCTAGACGCGGTTCTCGGCTATGGCGGCTGGGCGGGGAGTACGGAGTTTGATGACGCGTATCATCGGGGGCTCCGTTTTTACCGTGAACGTCTCTTTGAGCCGGACGGAGCTCCCCGTTTCATGCATAACCGCAAATATCCCTTTGATATTCATGGTGCGGCGCAGGGTATCATCACCTTCGCGCTCGCACAGCAAGCCCTGAACGAGGGGGCCGCGTTCTCGCGCAAGGTTTTGGAGTGGACGCTCGAGCACATGTACGATCGGCAGACCGGGTGGTTCTACTACCAGAAGCGACGAGGATCCCGCACGCACGTGCGACTGCTACGCTGGTGTCAGGCTTGGATGGCGTGGGCGATTGCGTGTCACCTCGAGCATTGTGGGGAGTTGCAGTGATCGGATTTCCAGGTGTTGAAATGTCGCGGGATCCGGATCTCACGCTGCTCGAGCGGCTCTACGTCCGCTGTCTCGGCGTGCCGGTCAACGGGTTGCGCATACGACTGCGCAGGGTGTTGCCCTGTACCAGAGGTTCCTACGCGAGGATACTGGATGCCGGATGCGGCCCGGGGGTGTTCACGATGGAGCTTGCCAAGCAACACCCGACCGCCGAGGTGATCGGGATTGACATCGACGAACCCGCCGTGCGGCGGGCGACATTCATCGCCCGAGAGGCGGGTCTTTCGAACTGTCGGTTCGAGGTCGGTGACGTGACGGGGTTGAGAAGTCGCGGAGAGTTCGATCTCGTTGTCAGTGTCGACAATCTCGAGCACGTAGAGGACGATGTCACGGCAATGGGAAATCTCGGGGTGGCGCTCAAGGCATCTGGCACACTCGTGGTCCACGTCCCCGGCTACTATCGTCGTTGGCTCTTGTTTGGGCGCAGGGTAAATTTTGATGTTCCCGGTCACGTTCGACCGGGCTACACCGCTGAGCAATTGACCACCAAACTGGAGTGGGCGGGCTTCGACGTTCAGAGTTGCGCCTACACGTACGGTATGCTGGAAACGTTCACAAATAACATCTCATATCTCATCAGCGGCGCCGAACGACGGCACCGGCACGCCTACGCTGTGGTCTTTCCGTTCCTGCTGGGTGTTTCGTATCTTGGCACGTTGGGGAGCGGGCGTGCTTGCTCAGGCGAAGCTACGTGCCGGTGGTGCTTCCGATGAGGAGGCCGCATGAAGCGTGCCCTACTGAACCTCAAGCTCCTGTGGGGTCATCTGACCGGCCGAGCTATATTCGAATCGTCCTACTATCGGGAGTCCAAGCTCAGTCGATTGACGAATCTCTTTGCGCATACAGATGTTGACGGCTGGCGAGGGATGAAGGTGCTCGAGGTGGGAGCGGGATTGGGCCATCTCGGCGATGTGTTCGAGCAGCTGGGATTCGACGTGACATCGACCGACGGCCGGCCGGAGTACGTGGGACGGATGAAGGCACGCGGTCGTCTATCGTTCGTGCTCGACCTCGACGAAACCGGCGTCGACGAAGTCGGTGATTTCGACCTCGTTCTGGCATTCGGCGTTCTCTACCACCTGCGGGATCCCGAGCGCTTCATCCGGAGTTGCGGGAAGAAAGCGAAGGTTCTGCTTCTGGAAACCTTGGTGGCTGACTCCCCGGAAGCGACCTGCCCCCGCGTCGCCGAATCCCGAGGGTGGCGTGGGAAAGATCAAGCGCTTCACGCCTACGGCTGCCGGCCCAGCCCACGCTGGGTGGAGGAGACCTGTAGCCGCGCCGGGTTTGATATCGTCCGTGACATCTCGAGTCCCGTCGGGAACTGGGTCATCGGTCGGTTCGACTGGGAGCCAAGAGGAACGGGCGAGTGGAAGCGGGATGGCGTGAATCTGAGAAAAATGTGGATCTGCGAGCGACGCTCACCTGGAAGTGATCCAGAAAGGACGCCATGAAGCAAGTCGTCCGCCGCGTGATTGACCGGAAGGGGCGTGTGAAGATCATCGAACTGCCGGAACCTCACGTCGGGCCCGAACAGGTCCTCGTGCAGAACGTCTACTCGCTCATCAGCTCGGGGACCGAGCTCGGCACCATCGGCAAGACGCCGGTGGAACTCGTACGCCAGACGATTGCAGACCCATGGATGCGACACGTGGTGAAGCAAACGGTCCTCGCGACGGGTCCCGCTCAAACGGCTCGTCGCGTATGGCAGGAGATGATTATGCCACGCGAGATCGGCTACAGCGCCGCCGGACGGGTCCTGGCTGTTGGCGAGCATGTCGAAGGGCTACAAGTCGGGCAGCCGGTGGCGTACGCCGCGACCGGCCACGCGGAACTGGTGGCACCTCACATCAATCACATCGTGCCCGTGCCCGACACCGTCGATCTGTGCCACGCGGCATTTGTGACCGTTGGGGGAATAGTCATTCAGTCATTGCGTCGGGCCGAGGTTCAGTTCGGAGAGACAATCGCCGTATACGGGCTCGGGCTCCTTGGGCAGATCTGCGCGAGGGTGGCCAAGGCGGCCGGCTGTGTGGTCGTCGGGATCGACATCGACGAGCAGCGAAACGAGCTTGCAGAGCGTGGTGGCGTGGAACTGGTCGTTAATCCGTCGAAGACGGATCTCAAGCGTCAGGTCATGGACTTCACCCAAAAACACGGCGTGGATGCCACGATCATATGTGCAAGCTCCGACTCGGATACGATCATCAATTCGTCCATGGAGATCACTCGCCGGCAAGGGCGCGTCGTCGTAGTCGGATACGTGAAACTGAACATCCATCCGAAAGAGTTCCTGTATCGGGAGCTCGACCTCAAATACTCGCGCGCCTATGGGCCGGGAAGCTATCACACGGCGTACGAGAAGGGACGGATCGACTATCCGTTTGGGTATGTCCGCTGGACCGAGAAACGGAACCTCCAAGAGTTCATTCGGTTGCTGCATACCGGCGCCGTTGATCTCCAGCCACTCATCGGGGAGACCTATTCCGTTGATAGAGCACAGGAGGCATTTGATGCCATCCGGGCAGGCAGTTTGTCCGGCGTGGCGGCCGTCATTGCGTACGATACTGAGACGGAACCGGATCGCCGCAAGACACTGGAGGTCAAGGTACGGCCGAAGAAAAAAGGCAAGGCCGGTATCTCCATCATAGGATGCGGGAATCACGTGCTCGGCAAACACTTGCCGAACCTCCGCAAACACCCGGACGTGGAACTCCGCGGACTGGCGTCTGCGACGGGAAAGAATGCATCCATGATTGCCGAGAGCGTTGGGGCGACGGTCATCACCACGGACGTGCAGGAGTTGCTGAGCGACCAGGATACAGATGCATTGATGGTGTGCTCGAGTCAGCCAGAGCACTTTGGACACGTTTGCCAGGCCATTCAGGCCGGCAAGGCGATCTATGTCGAAAAGCCGATGGTCACGCTGCTCAGTGATTTCAGAGAAGTCGTCAAGCTCATGGAGCAGAATCCCATACTGTTAACGCTCGGCCTGAACCGTCGTTACTCGCCGATGGTGGCCAGGTTACGGAAGTTGATCGAGGGGCCGGTGGATTCCGTGCAATATCTCATCACCCAACCGTACGTGCCGCCAGACCACTGGACGCTGGACGAGGTGGAGGGTGGCGGTCGGCTGATCACGGAGGGAGAACACTTCATCGACCTGTGCCATCTATTGATTGGACGGCCGCCGATCACGGTTTCTGCCAGAGCACTAGGCAAGGCTCCGGACGATATCCGAAACCTGTGCAACTTCGCCGTCACCATCGAATATGAGGAAGCCGTTGCCACGGTGGTGTTCAACGAGAGCGGCGCGGCAGATTTTCCGCGCGAGCAACTGACAGTGCTCGCACGGGGACAAGTGGCCGTGCTAGATGACTTTGCGAAGCTCACGGTTCATGGACGAAAGCGCCAGGTGTACGGAAGCCCGAGGCGCAAAGAGATGGGCCACCGGGAGGCGCTAAGCGAGTTCGTTGCTGCCGTCCGTGGCGAACCGAGCAGAATGCTCACGTGGGAGGAAGCGTCGCTCGCTACCACTTGCATGTTCGCCGCCCAGGAAAGCATCCGGAGCGGTGCGCCGGTCGATCTCCGCGAGTTCAGGCAGACCCTGCCAGAGAAAGCCAGCATCTGAGTCTTGCCCACACTTTCATATCGCCAACGGGAGAAAGCGCCGATATTGCCTCGGGTGGCGCGAAGATGACGCGCTTGTGGGACTGGTGGCGGTGGGTCGTGGGTGTCGGCCTGCTCGTATTGTTGGTGACGTTCATAGGGACCAACGAG
>JBDHFY010000434.1:0-3250 GCA_039590195.1 Gemmatimonadota bacterium
GCAGAATGCAGGCTTCGGGCTCGACCGTGACGCTCCCTGAGTTGGAACGGGTGGCAGCACAGCTGTGGCGGGAACTGCCGCCGGCGTCTGTTGTTTGGCTTTCTGGCGATCTCGGGACCGGAAAGACTGCTTTTGTGCAGGCGGTGGCGCGCGCCGCGGCCGCCCGGTCCGCCAAGAGCCCCACCTTTGCCTTGGTTCATCACTATGAGTCTCCCGCCGGACGATTGATCCACGTCGATTGCTACCGTCTCCGAACCCCGGACGAAGCGCTCGACCTGGACTTCCCTGGCCTGCTCCGTGATGCCAGGCTCATGCTCATCGAATGGCCGGAGCAGGCGGGGGACCTGGCCCCGCTTCCAACCGTTCATCTCCGCTTTTCGCATGTAAGCGAACCCGACCGGCGGGGAGTCGAGAGGATCCGATGAGTCTCCGTCTCGCCATCGAATCGGCCACGGATGTGGGAAGCGTGGCCGTAGGAACGGAAGACGGATGCTTGTGCGAGATCACCCTTTCGGTAAGGCGGCACGCCCGCGGGATGGTGCCTGCGGCAAGGGAGTGTCTCCGCATCGCCGGTGCAGAATTCCGGGATCTTCGGGAACTGATCATCGGCGACGGTCCCGGGAGCTTCACAGGGCTCCGCGTGGGGGCTGCAACACTAAAGGGCATGCTGACGGAGCTCGGCGGCCTTCCGGTCAGGGTGGCGCCCTCCCTCATGGCAGCGGCCTGGAGCGGCTGGAGGGGTGGAGGAGTGCCGGAGGGCGTACCGGTCGCCGCCCTATACGATGCAATGCGGGGAGAGGTGTTCGCCGCCGTGTATGCATTCACCGGGAATGAGGTGACCGTCAGTATCCCCCCCTGCCTGACCACCGTCGACGACTTGATCGCCCGTTGTGAACGGCCGGCCGGGCTTGCGGTCGGAGACGGCGCCGTTGCCCATGAAGAGGCGATCGTGGGATGGACTGGACGTCGTGTCATAGGTCCCCCATCCGGATCTCCCCGGGCATCCGCGTTGCTGGCTCTGCGGCAGCTTGAACGGGGAACTGCGTCCGTCCAAGACCCCATGGCGTTTGAGCCCGAGTACGGCCGGTTGGCTGAAGCCCAGGTGCGCTGGGAAGAGAAGCATGGCAGATCCCTTCCAAATCCGGCCGGCGACTCGTAGCGACATCCCGGCCGTCGTGGCCATCGAGCGGATGGCATTTACAGACCCCTGGCCGCCAGCAGCCTTCATTGGCGTCCTGGGATCGTACGTCATGGTGGTCCTTCGGGAGAGGCGGCTGATCGGCTATTTGGTGGCGCGGATCATAGATCGGGACGGTGAGATCCTGAATCTTGCCGTACATCCCGAGGCTCGGCGGGTGGGGGCGGCAAGGGAGCTCCTGAGGCGGGGCTTGGGAGACCTGGTAGATGCGGGGGTCCGAAAGGTCCGCCTCGAGGTACGGCAATCGAATGAGCCGGCCAAGTCGCTCTACCGGAGTTTTGGGTTTCGTGAGGCCGGTACGCTGACCGGATATTATGTCCAACCGCGGGAGGATGCGGTGGTCATGACGGCGGTTTTCGGGTCGAAAAACAGCTCGAAATAAAAGGAGCCAGAATCGCGTATCTTTGGTTGACAAAAGGACTTAAAGCATCTATAGTTTGCCCACTGTCCGGGTCCCGACCCCAGAAAACGTCGGAGGTTGTTGTGAGCCGAAGTCTCAACAAGGTCACCCTGATCGGGAATCTGGGGAACGATCCGGAGGTCCGCAGTACAGCGAAAGGGTCGCGGGTCGCCACACTCTCAGTTGCGACCAGCCGGCAATGGACCACGCAGTCGGGCGAGAAGCAGGAGAAGACGGAGTGGCATAGGGTGGTGCTGTGGAACAATCGGGGGGCCCAACTCGCGGACGTGGCCGAGCGGTATCTCAAGAAGGGCGACCGGATTTACGTCGAGGGACGCATCGAGTACCGAACGTGGGAAGATCGTGAGGGCAAGACCCGATACACCACAGAGATAATCGGGCGCGAGATTATCATGCTGTCCGGCCGCAGCGGGCCGCCCGACGGTGGTGAGCGATCGCAGGAGGCCGTGGGGCAAGCGGTCGCCGCCGAATCTCGGACGGAGACGTTCGACGACTTCCCGGAGGCTCTCGATGAGGAGGACGACGATCTGCCGTTTTAGTAGCTTGGCGATCCCCTTGGCGGTGGTCTTGGCGACCACAACCGCACCAGCTGTCGCCCAGGATACACTAGTCGTTCAAGAGGCACAGGATACTATCCTGCCAACGGAGCAGGACACCCTGCTCGTGCAGGACACTCTACTGGTGCAGGGAGAGGACCCGCTCGTTCACATCGTTCGACTGGGCGAAACCCTGTGGTCGTTATCTGAGTTTTATCTCGGCGACGCGCTGCTTTGGCCGGAGATCTATCGGCAGAACACCCTCGTCGTTGAAGACCCCCACTGGATATTCCCCGGTGAAGAGCTCAGGCTCGGACCGCCCGACACAGTCGTGGTCAGTAGCGAAGTCACCGGCATCCCGACGGAGATCGTTGACACACCCGAAGGTGCCGAGCGGCAGCAAGAAGTCCAGCAACTAGACCCGATGGCGGATGCACCGGCTCCCCCTCCACCGCCGCCACCTTCAGCGTCGGCGGGCCGAACGGTCTTCGCCAGAGCTGGTCAGGGTGATATAGAACGGATCGGAACGGCGATGCCGCGCCGCGCTAGGGCGCGGCGAAGGGGTCATTTCTACTCTGCGGGGTTCCTGACCGAGGGTGAGAATCTGCCATGGGCTTCCGTGCTTGGTGCCGTCAAGAGACCAACCCTTAGCACACTGACGGCGAGCTCCTCGGCAGTCATCTTTGAAGAAGTCGCCATCGAGGCTCCCTCTAACGCCACCTACAACATCGGCGATTCGCTCCTTGTAGCGCGCCTCAGCCATTCAGTGCCGGATTGGGGGCGCGTAATCGTTCCTACCGGGGTGGTCGAGGTCAGCGCCGTCAAAGGTCGCAACGTGAGGGGGCAGGTTATTCTGCAGTACGGCCGGGTGGCGGACGGACAAGTAGCCCTGCCGCTGGAGCGGTATCGCGAAGGCACTGGGGCGCCGGTGCCCGTCGAGAACGGCGTGCGTGGCGAGGTTGTGGCTGTGCGAGATCGCCGGCCGGTCCCGAACCAACAGCAAGTTGTCTTCATCGATGTCGGTCGGTCCAACGGGGTCGTGCCGGGCGACATATTCCAGGTGCTGGTGGTGCGCGAAGGCGATGATGAGGTGGA
>JBDHFY010000435.1:0-3248 GCA_039590195.1 Gemmatimonadota bacterium
TTGAGATACCACGGCCTGCCGAACGGCGCTCCTTACTTGCGCGGCTTCCGCTTCTTGAAAGACTGCCGGGGGGAAACGGTCTTGGTCGAGCCCTTGGTGTTCGGCTTCTTGCGAATTCCCGGCTCGCTGCCGATGGACGGCGGTGGGTTCGCCGGCTCGCGGCCAAATGGTTCCTTGACACCCCTGCTCCCAGGCTTTCGTTCGGTTGACATTCCTTCGCTCCCTCGCTGACGATCTGGTCATCACGGATCGCTTCGAGCATAGGCAACCGCGACCTGGAGTGGCCACTCCGAGCGGGGGGAGATACCCCGGGTCGCCACGCCAGAGCACCGGGTGGGCGGATCGGATCCTGCGGCGGCTCCGGGCCCAACCGCAGTCCAAACGAGCGGTTTCGGGGCATACGATTGTGCATGGATCGACCGTTCGCAAACGGCCGCAGTGGTCATGGAACCGCAACCCGAGGTGCGAGTGGCCGCTTCCTGCCCGGCAACAAGGCGGCCGTCGGTCGTGGCAACCCGCACGCGGCCCAGGTGATCACCTGGAGGCGATTTCACTCGATACTTCTGTTTGCACTGCTCGGGTCCTGCTCGAACGAGCGTCCCTCGTCCGCGGGCTCCATCGGCCCGGCGGCGATCGGGGAACGCGCACTGCTTCGCTTCGAGTACCGCGAGGGGCCGCACGGCATGCACAACGCGGGCGTGCGCGCCATCCTCGAGGACAGCCGGGGGAATGTCTGGTTCGGCACCCACCTCGACGGCCTCGCCCGATTCGACGGCCGGGAGTACGAGTACTTCGACGTGCACGGCGGCGGCCGGGGCCTCAACCGGGTTTGGAGGATCATGGCGGACGAGGGCGGCACGCCCTGGTTCAGGACGGGGCGCGGGGTCGCCCGCTTCGACGGCGAGCGGATCGTCCACCAGGCGCTCCGGGACGCCCCGCAAGCCGACGATTGGACGCTTGAGACGGGAGACCTTTGGTTCGCCGCGAGCGACCCGTCCGGGAACGACGAGCGCGAGGGCGAGATCGGCATCTTCCGGTACGACGGCGAGACATTCACCTTCCTCCCGATCCCCGTGCCGGAGAACATCAGGACGAGCGAGGACTTCGCGGTCGTCGGCATGTGGAGAGGGAACGGTGCGAGGATGTGGCTCGCGACGGGGGACGCGGTGCTCGGGTACGACGGCGAGACGCTCACCACCATCGACGACGAGCGCCTCGGCCACACCGACGCGACCGGCTTCCTCCACGTCAAGTACATGTACGAGGACTGCCGGGGCCGCGTCTGGATCGGGAACAACGGGATCGGCGTGATCCTCGTCGAAGGCGACACGATCACCAACTTCACCCAGCGGCACGGCGTCGGCCGGCGCGACCATCGCAGCGGGGGATCGCTGACGCCTCCCCAGCCCGGGGATGCTCCCGAGGGCGCCCCCTCGCTCCACCGAGTGTTCACGATCGGCGAGGACGCGGGCGGCAACATCTGGTTCGGAACATCGCACCAGGGCGCCTGGCGGTACGACGGCACGTCGTTGCAGCAGTTCACCGAGGCGGACGGGCTCGACGTCGGGCACGTCGCGACCTTTTCCACCGACCGGCGAGGCGACCTGTGGGTGGGGGGGAATGGCGTGTACAAGTTCAATGGTGAGGCGTTCGAGAGGATCCATTGACGCCGCTTCCGCCGATTGGTGGTGTTCGCCGGCGGGTGACCGCTCCGGGCCTCGGAAGGCCTGAATGAAACACCTCTTGCGCGCAGCAAGGAGTGAGTCGGCATAGAGAACCCAGAGAGACCTATCGCCGAGCTCGCCGCCCTTTCGTCAGCGCATCGTTTACTATCCAGGAGTCGACCTCGCCCGAATCCGCCCGCACGCCGCGCCAATCCGCAAACGAAACAACCCTCTCCGGTCACGAAGAGGGTTGGGCTTCGGTGTGAATAGTGCGGGCCCAACCGGTTTCGGGACGTGTGCTTCGCGGTGCAAACAGCGAGACGAGTCGGGTTCAGATGCCGGCAGGTTCAGAGACGCCGGTTTATGAGCCAATGGCCTTGCGCGCCGCCGAGATCAGTCCACGATCTCCACGCGTCATCGCGCCCGCGAACCTACGTATATCATGAGCAGCAGCCCGCGGCTCACACGCGGTGGAACCAACTGCCGGAGCTCAACCCATGCCGACGACCACACCCGAGCACGATGAACGAATTGCGAAGATGACCTTCTCTTCGGTCTATCCGCACTACGTGACGAAGGTCGAGAAAAAGGGGCGGGCCAGGGAAGAGCTGCACCAGGTGATCAACTGGCTGACCGGCTTCGATGACAAGCAGCTACAGAAGCACATTGATGACAAGGTGACCTTTGAAGAGTTCTTTCAGCACGCCACGCTGAACCCGAATGCACACCTGATCACGGGCGTCATCTGCGGTTACCGGGTTGAAGAAATTGAGAACCCGCTCACGCGGCAGGTCCGGTACCTCGACAAGCTCGTGGATGAACTTGCCAAGGGAAAGAAGATGGAGAGGATCCTCCGCGCCGGATAGAGCAGATCATGCGTCCGGCGCGAAGCATGATGTGTGTCCGGAGCGCGGTAGGGCGGGTTCCCCGAACCCGCCGTGTTGCTCACGGACAGACGCCCCATCGTAAGCGTCCGGCCAATCGCATCTTCGGGCGGCGTGGCTGATCCGCGATCAGGACTTCGTACCACCGATTGCGGCTGGGCTCTCAGGCGTAGACTAAGACTAGACTAGCACGAGCTCGTCGGACTCGGCCGTTGTCTGAATTGCCATGGACTACGAGACGCTCGACAACTTTTGGCCACGGTGGATCGTCGTCGTAGTTCTGCTCACCATGATCAGCGGGACCATGTTCATCTTCGGCTGGTCTCTAACCTGGTGGGGCATGGCTATTCTCGGCGTGTGTAACACGCTTATCGTGGTCTGGTTGTACAAACACATCGCCCGCGTGCGGCGGTATGTGACAATGAAGGAGTCGCGCGTGTGCCCAAAGTGTCACTTCGATCTGAGCGCACACGAGCCGTCCGGAGAATGTCCCGAGTGCGGTCACGCCTTTACACCCGCGCAGCTGGAAGAAGCGTGGCGTTTTTTGGGGGGTGCTCGCAAGAGCAGGTGAACCTGTTTGGCGCATCCTACTCGCTGGCTGGGTTGGCTTCGGTGTGAATAGCGGGGGCCCCATAGGGTGACTTGGAGATGATGTGTGAGCGTGGCCAGGCTGCCCGTCGCCATGTTGTCCGAGCCGTGC
>JBDHFY010000436.1:0-3232 GCA_039590195.1 Gemmatimonadota bacterium
TTACCGTTATCCGAGCGCTGCCGGCTCGGACGCGATATGTGAAGTGACCGCGACTCAGGAGGAGGCCAATGAGACGCGAGCTTCTGCCGATGGTTCGGCGCGCGCTGGGAGATATATACGAGGTCGACCGGGAGGTGGCTCGGGGCGGAGCCGCACGCGTGTTCCTCGCCCGCGACAAGCAGGGGACGACCGTCGCGCTGAAGATCCTGCATCCCCAACTCGCGGTCACGGTCACAGCCGAACGATTCCTGCGGGAGATCGGCCTCCTCTCCCGCATCGAACATCCCTACATCGCCAAGCTCCTCGACTACGGTGAGAGTGATTTTCTCGTCTACTACGTCATGGCGTGGGTCGAAGGGCCGACGCTGCGCGAGCACCTCAACCGCGTCAAGCAGGCAACGATACAGGATACCACACTCATCGCAGGTGCCTTGCTCGACGCCCTCAGCTACGCTCACAGCCAGGGGATTGTCCACCGCGACGTGAAGCCCGAGAACATAGTGGTCTCCAGAAACGGTCCGGTGTTGGTGGATTTCGGCATCGCGCGCGCCATCGCCGAGTCGGGTACCGACCGGCTCACCCGGTCAGGAGCCGCTGTCGGGACATCAACGTACATGAGCCCCGAGCAGATCCAGGGCATTGTAGACATCGATTACCGAAGCGACTTGTACTCACTGGGATGCGTGATCTTCGAATGCCTGACGGGGCGACCGCCGTTCACGGCTCGACGGGAGGAACAAGTGCTCCGTATGCATCTGGAGAGCGCGCCACCGGACATCCGTGTGCAGCGGGAAGATCTTCCACCACCCCTCGCACAGGTCATCCAAAAGGCCCTCGCGAGGGAGCGAGAGGACCGCTGGCAGTCGGCGGCAGAGATGCGCCAGGGCCTCGCCGGCTAGCGCCTGGCCGGCGAGCAGGCCGACGGAAAGCGGCCGATCCATCGAGCTCACAGACATCGACCGTCTAACGGTGAGCAAGCCAGCGTATATTGATTAATCGGCAGGACCGACGGGCGCAGATCGTCTTGGCCTGGCCCTTTCCCGTATCCGCCCGCCCCGCCCCCGCCCCCCGAGGTTTCCATGGAACTGCCCGACGGCATACAGGTTGATTCCTACGGCTGCACCGATGTGGGGAAAGTGCGGGAGGTCAACCAGGACCAGTTCCTGATCGCAGAGCTCCACAAGGTCATCGCCGTAGCCCACACGAGCCTTCCCCACCAATACCGACAACGCTTCGCCAGCGGCGCCAGAGCTCTCCTGCTACTCGTGGCGGACGGTGTCGGCGGAGGCGTTGCCGGCGAGCAGGCCAGCAGCCTCACGCTCGACACCATCGTCAGCTACGTGACCAACTCGATGCGCTGCTTTTACAAGCTCGACGACCAGGTGCAGAAGGAGTTATTGGGCGAGTTGGCCTCGGTCGTCCGCCAGAGCGATGAGATGGTGCGGTCGGAGGGTGAGAAAGACCCCGCCCAGACGGGTATGGCGACGACGCTCACCATGGCCCACGTGCTGTGGCCGCGCGTGTATGTGGTCCAAATCGGTGACAGCCGCTGTTATCACATCCGCGGTTCGCATATCGTGCAGGTCACAAGAGACCAGACGATGGCTCAAGAATTGGTAGATGAGGGCGTGCTCGCGCCGGAGGACGCCGAACGGTCACCGCTCGGTGACATGTTGACGCAGGTGATCGGTGGCCCGGAGTCAGAGGTGGTGGCGGAGATTTCAACCATCAACTTGGAGCGCGGCGACGCGATGCTGCTGTGCACTGATGGGCTGACACGCTACCTGACTGACGAAGAAATCGCCGAGCACATTCGCGGAGCGAAATCGGCAGAGGACGTATGTAAGGGTCTGATATCGACGGCGTTGAGGGCCGGAGGGTCGGACAATGTCACCGTCGTCGTGGGGCGTTTTCAGTAACTCCTTTCACACGGTTGGCGCTCAGAAGTTGATCGAAGCCTTGAGCTTCAAGCCGGGCTTCCCTCGCGGAGAGATGCGAACCCGAACTACGTCCAACGGCACCTTTTCCAGCCATCCGAGCGCTCCACTGGCGCCGAGGGCGCTCCCACTCAGGAAGCCGATTCCACCCATCACAACGGCACCAGAGACGAAAGCCTCTCCGGATCTGATGCGCCCGTAGCACTCGATGTCGTCACACCCCAGATCCCGTCCGCCGAATACGGCAGGACCCGCCACGACACCGACGATCCAGCCGAGCAGCGTACCGACTCGGCCCCCACCCCCAACCCGCCTCTGGAACGAGGCGCTGGTCTGGCTGGACGGCGCGGATACGGAGATCGAGCCCCCCTGCGGAACCAGCAACTCGGGAGTCGGCGCCCACGCCTCGACCCTCGCCAACACCACGGACCGCTCTGCACCCCGCAGCGGAGCATCCGCGCTCACGAGAACGGCGTCTTCCACGTTGACGACTGGGCCGTGACCCACCGCAAGAGCCAACGCCCCCTGCGCCACCAGATCGGCACAGAGTGCCGCCAAGAAGACCGCGACCAGTTTGGCAACTCGCATTCTCACTCGCGTTCAAACTCCGGTTCGTTTGTTCACAGCAGTGCATCAGATCTGACGCTGGCTCAACAAAGATCCGAAGAATCTGCTTCCATTTCTGTGGCGAGTCTGTAGCGGAGCGTGTGAGGTAGGTCACACGGCGACAGGCCTCAGCGAGAGTACCGCCCACCTGTGACATGAGTCACAAAGTACAATCGCACGTATCGCCGGAAGTGTGGGAACTTCAAGGCAGCCACTACACACCTGCGGTAATCAGGCAGGGTGCAAGAGAGACTTGCAATTAGGCGCCGGAATGAGACGTCAAAATGCGACAAAAGTGTGGTGAGTCACCGGCCCATCCTGTTTGCCAAGAACGGGTTGGGTGACAGGTGTCACGGCAGGCACACCTCGTGCTCAGTACCTTGGAGCCACCACCATTACGCCTAGGTGCGAAAATCCAGGAAGGACGCCCATGATGCAAGCCTGCGGCGCAGCAGTTGGGACTACGCCAGCGCGTGACGCACGGCGTGTCACACCTTGCACCGCTGGTTTGCCACCCGACGAGGGACGCAATATGAAGCCTCCGGTTGTGCGACGAGCCCGCTCCGGCCGCTCCTCGGGGTTTACCCTCATAGAGCTACTCATCACGGTGATCATCCTCGGCATCCTCGCCTCGATCGTGGTCAAGGCGATCAACGCCAAGGAGCAAGCCTACATCGCGACGATGAAAT
>JBDHFY010000437.1:0-3204 GCA_039590195.1 Gemmatimonadota bacterium
CCTGTACGCAACGCACATCTCGAACTTGGTCAGCTCGCCGAGAGTGCAGACCCCAAATGCGTTCTTGGTCCGCGACGACGTGGAGCGCTACCTTGCCTCCCTCGGCCTGCCTTCGGAGCAGGCTGACATCCTAGCCGGAACGCTCGCCGCCATTCCTGCCGGCGTGATCTCCCCGGTAGAGGCGACCAATCCAACGGACATCCTGATCTTCACTCGGCAGGGAGGGAGCACCACCCTCTACGGTGCCGACCTCTCGGTGGAGTCGTGGATCACAGACGCCCTCAGGGTGCGTGGCTCTATTTCGCTCGTGAGCGACGACTCCATCCCCAAGGTGAACCGGTTCACGGACTACCTGCTGAACGGCCCGACCACCAAGGCAGCGGTCGACGTCCAGTACACCCACGAGCCGGCAGGATTGAGTCTCGGTGTCCAGGTCCGAGCCGTGTCGTCGTTCCCGGTCGTGTCCGGTGTGTATCAGGGCACCGTTCTGGGGTACCAGGTCGTGGACGCGAACGTCCGGTACCGGTTACCGTGGGCCCAGGATCTGTTCCTCGATCTCGCCGCGTACAACCTGTTTGACAACCGGCACGTGGAGTTCCTTGGGGCGCCGGAGATCGGCCGGATGGTGGTCACTCGCGTGACAGCGACGTTCTAGTTGGCGGCCGGCCTTACCGTACTGGGCCTCGGCCGGCTTGCGGGTGATCTTGCTGTTGAGTCTGCTGTTGATTCTGCCCTACGCCTCGAGCCGCATCCGCTGGGCCAAGGCCCAATGGGCCCTGATGCTCCGAGGGGCTGGGTGGATCCGTGTCCACCAAAGAAGGATCCGTGGCCGAGTCATCCCTTGCGGTTCATTCAAGCATGGGGTGAGAGTCGTCCTCTGGACGCGGACGGATGTGCTTGCTCTCCATGATGAGTCGAGCGCAAGCGTTCCACCGCAGAATGGCGTCGTCATTTCCAGCGGATCGAATCTTCTCGGCTTTCTCGTACAACTCCATGGCGTCTTGCAGAAGGTCGTGCGCCACGAATCCAGAGCCGGGATTCTGCCGCCTGAGTTGTGCGTTGGCACGACGCTCGCAGATGAGACCGGCGTAATACGCCTCTTCGTATTCATTTTCGAGGCGGGGCAGCAGCGATCGGGCCTCGTCGCCGCATTTCGCGCCTTTGGTGGCCAACTGGTCGGTCAACGCGAGTATCAAGGTGGTCAATGCCTCGTGGTTCTTCGGATCGACCTCGATGATGTCCCGGCAAATACTCTCGGCCTCGCGGGGCTCATTGAGCAGCCGATAGCGTAGGGCCTTTTCCAAAGCGGCTCCGACGCTTTCGGGGGACAATGACTTCAACACGAACATGGTTCCTCCCGCTGATGCTATGATGCTCGTCCCTTCGCCAGTCCCTTGCGCCCAAATGTCGCCAGGAATTTGCGAACCGGATCGTACGAAACATCCACCACCCGTTCCTTGAGAGGGATGATCGCGTTATTCGTAATGACAATATCTTCGGGGCACACTTGGGTGCAACACTTCGTGATGTTGCAATAGCCGATGCCGTGATCCCTTCGTAGGTCTTCGAGGCGGTTCTCGGTATCGAGCGGGTGCATGTCTAAGGTCGCGATGTGAACGAAGAACCGCGGGCCGATGAACTCATCGTGCAACCGGTGCTCTCGGAGGACGTGGCACACGTCCTGGCAGAGATAGCACTCGATACACTTGCGAAACTCCATCGCCCGGTCGACGTCGGCCTGAGCCATGAGCCAAGTGCCATCATGGTTGTCAGGGTGTCGTGGCTTGAACGGCTTGATTGTCTTTTTGACAGCGAAATTCCATGAGACGTCCGTGACGAGGTCTTTGATGAGCGGAAAAGTCTTCATGGGTTGAACGGTGATCGGCTCGTCCAGCGATAGGTCGCTCATGCGCGCCATGCACATGAGTTTGGGCATGCCGTTGACCTCGGCCGAACACGATCCACACTTGCCAGCCTTACAGTTCCAGCGCAGCGCCAGATCATGTGCCTGCTCCGCTTGAATGTGACGCATGACGTCCAGCACAACCATTCCGGGCGCCACCTCGGTGTCGTAATTGCAAAACTCGCCACCGGCGGAGTCTCCCCTCCAGATGCTGAATGTGGCGCGCGCCATCATTGCATCTCCTCGATGATAGCCTTCAGTTCGGAAGGCATTGCCGGCCTAGGTTCGCGCCGCGCCTCCATGCTCCCGTCGGTACTCTTCCTGATCACGATGTTGACCTCTGCCTCGGTGGAACTCTTGTCCGGGTAATCGCTGCGGAAGTGGGCACCGCGGCTCTCCTTACGTTCCAACGCCGCTCGCGTGATCGCCGCCCCCGCGGTGAGAAGTGGCCAGAGGTCCATGGCCGTGTGCCACCCGGGGTTGAACGCGCGGTTCCCTTGGACCGCCACGCGCCCTGCGCGCTCACGGAGCTGTTTGAAAATCTCGATGGCGCGTATCATCTCTTTCTCTTCTCGTACGATCCCAACCTGAGCCTGCATCATCTCTTGAAGGTCCTTTTGGACGTCGTATGCTCCCTCGCCGTCTGCCCTATCGAACGGCGCCAACGCCCGCCGCACCGCATTATCGACTTTGTCCGGATCGACCTGACCCGTTTGATGCTCCTTGGCGTAACGAGCGGCGCACTCGCCAGCCAGTTTTCCGAACACCAGTAGATCCGACAGCGAGTTGCCGCCGAGCCGATTGGCGCCGTGCAAACCGGCGGTGCACTCACCGGCGGAAAATAATCCCGGTACGCTCGACATCTGGGTGTCGGGGTCCACGCGGACGCCACCCATAGCGTAGTGGGTGGTTGGGCCAACTTCCATCGGTTGCTTGGTGATGTCGATGTCCGCCAATCGCTTGAACTGGTGATACATGGCGGGGAGCTTTTTCTTGATGTGCGCCTCCGGGTTCGAGAGCTTTTCCGTGATCCAGGAGATGTCGAGAAACACGCCGCCATGAGGGCTTCCACGTCCTTCTTTGATCTCGCGAACGATGCAGCGGGCAACGTGATCGCGCGTGAGTAGCTCCGGGGGACGGCGCGCCCCCCTGTCCCCCTGGGTATAACGCCACCCTTCCTCTTCGTTGTCGGCGGTCTGATTGGCGTAGAGCGGCGGAATGTCGTCGAACATGAATCGGCGTCCCTCGCTGTTACGCAGGATTCCCCCTTCGCCACGAACGCCCTCGGTCACGAGCAGGCC
>JBDHFY010000438.1:0-3477 GCA_039590195.1 Gemmatimonadota bacterium
AGGATGAGGCGGTAGGACGGTAAGGCGGTAAGGCCCTTCGAGACGGACGCCTGCCGCCGTCCTGAGGAGCCGTGCGCAGCACGGCGTCTCGAAGGGCGGCGGCGTCCTCCTCAGGGCAGGCGGACGGGCGGGCCGTTTTCCCCATCCACTCCCCACCACCACCGGGCGGGCAGGCGGACCGGCGGGTCGGCGGACCGTTTGCTGCCCCGCACCCCACTACGGGCGGTAACGCGAAACAAGACAACGGGATGGCGTCACAAGAAAGTGGCAAGCGCTGTTTGATGTAACCAGCGTTTGCTGCCCCGCACCCCACTACGGGCGGTAACGCGAAACAAGACAACGGGATGGCGTCACAAGAAAGTGGCAAGCGCTGTTTGATGTAACCAGCGTTTATCTGTGGGTTTCGGCACAATCTGTGGCTGCGACCAAAAAACGGGCGGAAAGGCGGACAGGCGGTCTAGTTCCGCACCTTTGCTCTCAGCTCCTCGAACCAGTTCACGACAACGACGAACTCTCGGCGCCCACCGGCGCCTGGACGTTTCACCATGAGGAAGCGCTCGCCGTCAGGAGTGACGTCATAATTATGGACGTCTCGAATTGCCGGCAGGTACGGGCCTTCGAACAATGTGACAGGCGTTTCCACTCGCCCGGTCTCGGGATCGACGGCAACCGACTGCATCTTCGCCCCTTCGCGGTACACGAGTTCACGTCCGCCGCGGGTCCAGCGGGGAAACTCCCCACCCCCTGGCGACACGATGGTCTTCATGGCTGAGACATCTGGATACGGGGAAAGATAAACGTCGAGTCGCCCCGTCTCTGCAGAAGCGTAAGCGAGCCACTTGCCGTCGGGGGAGATCGCGGGAGAGATGATTGGGTGCTCCCCGGTGAGGAACGGCTCGGGTTCTCCATCGCCGGCAAGGGACACGCTCCAGAGTTCTTCCGGAATCCGGTCGTGAGAAAATAGGAGAGTCGATCCGTCTGGACTCACTGAGGTCGGTCGTTTGTCGAATGCGCTCACAACAAGCGGTTCACCCGGTATGCGACCGTCCGCAGGGAGCCAGTAGATCTCGTACACTGGACGTTCGGACACATAGATCACCCGATCACCGCTTGGTGTCCAAACGGCTCCGAAGTCCGATCCGCCCCGGGATGTCAATCGCGTCCTCGTGTCACGCGCGAGATCTAGAGCCCAAAGGTCACTGGTTTCTCCGGGCTCTGTGATCGTGAGTGCCAGCCGTTCACCGTCCGGCGACAGCGCCGGCTCGTCGTACCGGCCAAGTGGCGTGATCGGGCTGCTTTCCTCCCCGTTGCGACTGACCCACACGACCGCGCGGTCCGCGTCAAAGACGGACGCCCGCATGTACACGAGCGTCCCGTCTGCGGATACGTCGTAGACCGCATACCCCTCGTAGTGCAGCATTGCCACATCCTCGACGATCGGAACAGCCCGACCCGTCACCTCGAGCCGGTCCAGGTCGAAAGGAACCGCGAACAACAACTCGCCGCGCGCGTAAATCACGTGCCCGGTTGGCACGTACTTCGCCGATACGGCTCCATCGATCAGGACGCGGCGGCTGCCGTTCTCGAGGGACAGCACCTCGATCCGGGCACTATCTATCGGCGTTCGGAACACGGTGAACAAAACGTGCTCGCCATCCGGAAGGTGCTGCGGCCACCAGTGCGCAAGTTCACCTCGGTCGGTGTCGGGAGCCGTCAACATCTCCGGCTCACCGCCTTCGGCGGAAATCTGCCAGAGACCACTCCGGTAACTTCGGGAGTAGATGATCGTGCCACTCTCGTGCCAGCTTCCGCCGGCCCAGTCGGCATCATCGAGAACGATGTCCGGCCCCCCGGCCACCGGCACCTTCTTCATCCCCAAGTCCTCCGCCGAGAAAGCAACCCACTCGCCGTCCGGCGAAATGAACGGCTGTATGCCCAACTGCGTGTTGGGGATCTCCTCGAACGACAGTTGGTCTAATGGCCGTCGGAACAGACGGACTACACCATCGCGAGCGGCCGAAACGATGAGCTGCATGCCGTCGTTCCCCAATGCGATATGGGGCTGTTCCGCATCCACGTCGGGTGGAAGGTTAACAGTAAAGCGAAGTGGCTCACGGCCGGCAGAGGGGGGCAAGGTGAGGACCGCATTCCCAAGTACGGCAATCACGAGGACGGCCGTGGCGAAAAGTGCCCACGGAATGGCGGGACCGCGCAGGATCGATTGCCTCGTCTCGCCGATGACAGTCCGCACCCGCGCCTCGGACGCGATGCGGGACGCCGCATCCGGGTGAATCAAGGCGTCTGCGAATTCCGCGGTCGTGTGAAAGCGGTCCGCTGGCAGCTTCTCCAACGCTTTGGCGAGCGCGTACTCGACGTGGATCGGCGCGGTTGGACGCGCACTCGTCACCAGCGGGGGCCTTTCCGTAATGACCTTCGCAACGACCGCCTGCGCCGTCGGCCCCGTGAAAGGCGGCTCACCGGCCAGCATCTCGTATGCCATCGCAGCGAGGCTGTACACGTCCGATCGGGCGTCGAGTTCGCGATCGCCCATTGCCTGCTCCGGTGACATGTACTGGGGCGTCCCGATCGAAAGGCCGGTTTCCGTGAGCCGGCTGGCTCCGGCTTGGGATATGGCCAGCGCGATGCCAAAGTCTGCGACGAGTGCCTGCCCGTCGTGGAGGAGAATGTTCTCCGGTTTGATGTCTCGGTGGATCACACCCTGGCGGTGGGCGTAGTCGAGGGCGGCCGCGATAGAGCGGGTGATCTCGATGGCGTCGTCGATTGCCAGTTGTTTTTCCCGGGCCAACGTCTCGCGGAGCGATTCCCCCTCTATGAAGGGCATGACATAGTAGAGGAAACCGTCTGCATCTCCGGAATCGTGCAGCGGCAGGATGTGCGGGTGTTGCAGGTTTGCCGTGACCTTGATCTCGTTCAAGAAACGTTCGGCACCGATCACCGCGGCCAACTCCGGTCGCAACACCTTGAGCGCCACCTTGCGATCGTGCCTGACGTCGTGAGCCAGGTAGACGGTGGCCATTCCGCCGGCGCCGAGTTCGCGCTCGATGGTGTAGCGGTCGGCGAGGGCGGTCGAGAGGCGGGAGGTGATCTCACGGGGGGGCATGGTTGCCAAAGATAGGGTCCACGTGGCAGGCGGGATAGGGGGCAGGAATAATGCAGAGGCAGGAGGGGCAGGAGGGGCAGGAGGGGCAGTCAAGGGAGAAGGCGCTTCGCCGCCCCGCACAACCCACCGGGCGGGCCGGCCCTTCGAGACGCGCTCCTGCGGAGCGCTCCTCAGGGCAGGCGGACAGTCCCCACCCAACCCCACCAACATAAACACTAATCGGCGTCGATCTCGCGTTCATCAGTGTTGATCTGTGGCCAAAAACAATGGGCGGGTAGGCCCTTCGAGACGCGCTCCTGCGGAGCGCTCCTCAGGACTTCGCGGGTAGGCGGTAAGGCCCTTCGAGACGGACGCCT
>JBDHFY010000439.1:0-3196 GCA_039590195.1 Gemmatimonadota bacterium
GGCTAATGTGGGCGGCGGCGCGTTCAGCGTGACGGGCAACGACGAGGCCAGCAACCCTATCACCATCACGGCCTTCGATGCGACCAGCGCTAATGGTGGCACGGTGTCCATGACGACTTCGGGACCGGGTCTCGGCGAGTTTACCTACGATCCGCCGGCGGGGTACGAGGGCCCGGACACGTTCACCTATACGATCAGTGATGGGACCACCAGCGACGGTGCCACGGTCAGCATGACGGTTGCCGGCATGATCTGGTTCATCGACAACACCGCCGCGCCAGGGGGTGACGGCCGCCTATCGTCCCCATACAGTAGCCTAGCCGACTTTGAGGCTGCCAATGGTGCTGGAGGGGCGGACGATCCCGAGGTGGGCGAACACGTCTTCCTGTACGAGAGCAGCACCGCCTACAGCGGTCCCGTGACGCTATTGAACAGCCAGCGGCTCATCGGCCAGGACGCCACGTCGAGTCTTCTGGCGCTTACCGGAATAACGCCTGCCCCCAGCAGTGCCGCTTTGCCGGCCATGAATAGCGGCAATGCAACCATCGCGGAGATCACGAGTAGTTCGGACGGAATCGTGTTGGGCCAGAACAACCAGGTCCACGGCCTCACGGTCGGTAACACGACCGGCATCGGTATCAGCGGTCTCGGATTCGGAGCCCTCGTGGTGCGTGACGTCGATGTCACCGGGTCCGGACAGGCCCTCGGGCTGTCTAGTGGAGATATCAATGCCATTTTCGGGGAGCTATCCTCGGCGAGCGGCCAGGTGGGGATCCGCTTGGACAGGGTAAGCAGCGGCACCTTGAGCCACACGGCAGCGAGTTCACTCTCGGGTAACAGCGGCGCAGCCGTAGGCATCACTGAGAGTTCAGTCGCGTTTGCGTACGACGGTGACATCAGCAACTCCGGTTTCGGTATCATCCTGAGCAGCAACAGCGGCTCGACCATCGACTTTACCGGAACGTTGACGCTAACCACGGCCAACAACGCCGCTTTCGTCGCCACTAGTGGAGGGACGGTCACGTCCACCGGGGCGGGCAGCACCATCGAGACGACCATCGCAACGCCGCTCACCATTTCCGCAGTGACCATTGGCAGTAGTGGTATTACCTTCGAGAGCATTTCTGCTACTGGTGCACAGAAAGGCATCGTGCTGAATGGTGCTGGGAGTGGCGGCTTCACTGTCACCGGCTCCGGCAGTGTGGATGCCAGTGGCGGAACGATTGGGAGCATCGCAATTCGTGGTGTTGAGATCATCAATACAGATAACGTCTCGCTGAGCAATCTGACCATGACGAATACGCCCCTCAATGATGGAGGTAGCTGCACTGGATTGGACAACTCCGGCTGTAACGCGGCGGTCTATCTAAATGGAGTGACGGGCGTGTCGTTGACGAACCTTGACGTTACCGGAGCGGCCCAGCAGGGGATCAACGGGCTCAACGTGGCCGACCTCACTTTGGATGGAAGCACGATCACGAGTGCGGGCAATGCGGTGAACGAGGGTGGTGTGCGGCTGTTTAACCTCTCGGGCACGGTGGCTGTGACGAATAACACTGTGTCTTCCTCGGCCGAGCGGAATGTCTTTGTAAGGAACTCGACCGGCACGTTGGCCATGTCGGTGTCCGACAACAGCTTCACCGACACTCAGTCCTCAGTCTTCGGAGCTGACGGTCTGGAGATCGAGCTGGGTGGCAACGCCCAGCTGGCTCTCGACGTGGATAACAACCAATTCCTCCGGAACCGCACGAACGGCCTCCAGGTAATAGCAGAGGAGTTTGCGGGGGCAGTGGCGCACATCGATGTGACCAACAACACCTTTGATCCAGGTACTGGGATCGGGCGGGCAATCGATTTGGCGACGAGCGGAAGTGCCACACTCGAATTCAATGTCATCGGCAATCCAAAGATCTATTCCGACGGCGGCACCGCGCTCAACGTGCGCGCGTTTGGGACAAGTACAGTCCGGGGGCGCATCAACGACAACCCCGATATTCAGACAGATCGCACCTTCGGAGGCCCGAGCGGGGGGTCTGGAATCTCGGTGGGCGCCGTGGATAACTCGACCGCTGTGGTGTTGATCGATAACAATGACGTCTCAAACATCTTCCAGGATATCGGGATCCAAGTGTTTTCCAGGGATCCTTCAGGGGGCACTCCCTCTGTCGACGCGACCGTCAGCAACAACAACGTGAAGCTACAGGGTGGTGGTGCGTTTCCGCTGTACGGAGTGGAAGTGCGCGCTCTGGAACAATCTAGTATGTGCGCAAACGTCAGCAACAACTTTGTGGAGGAGCTGGGTGGCGGCTTGGCGGTGTTTAGGGCTCGGCAGAGGGATTCTGCCCTCATGCAGTTGCAAGGCTTCAACACGAACGCTACGACGACCTGGATCAACAACGGCAATACCCCGGCGGGTCCCGTCAGCGAATTGGCCTCCACTTCATTCGCGGCCGGAACCTGCGACACCGTCACGCATCCGCTACCCTGAGAGCAGGCATCGAGTGCGATGATAGACAGGGGATTCAGGTGAGCAGGGCCTGCGGAGTCAGCCCATGGACTTGAAAGACGTGAGGCACGAGCACTTTGCCAAGCTCGTAGGTGAAACCTTTCGGGCGGTGGTCGGTGAGCAAGATGTGGTCGAGCTGGAGTTGACCGAGGCGGAGAAGGTATCCGGAGAGCGGCCGGATAATGCCCACTCGATCGTGTTCAAGGGGCCCCTCGACGAGTTTCTCGAGCAGCGGACGTACGACGTAGAGCACGATGCTCTGGGGTGCCTCTCGATCTTCCTGGTACCGATCGCCCAGAAGAAGGATGGCTTCCTCTATCAGGCTGTCTTCACGCGATTCGATGAAGAGGAGGATTGAGGCAAGCGTCAGTCGGCGGAGAGCCACTCCATGAGGACGTAGGTCTCGAAGTCTTCGACGACAGTGAAACCCAGTCGTTCGTAGAAGCGCAGCGCTCCCTCGTTCATCTTGTAGACCGAGTGGCGCAGCGGCCTGCCGGCCCGCCGGGCTTCTCCCTGCAGGCGCTTTAGCAGGACCGTCCCGGCTCCCGCGTTGCGGTGGTTCGGAAGCAGCGTTATGTCGAGTAAGCGGATCTCGTCCTCCCATCGTGCCACCCAGAGACGACCGACCGGTTCACTGTCCAACAGCACGATCGAGTGCTCGGAATCCGCAAACCGATTTGCGTAGTCACT
>JBDHFY010000440.1:0-3188 GCA_039590195.1 Gemmatimonadota bacterium
GAGGAGCAGCTTTTCCTCGACGCGGACCCGCGAGAGGAGCACCGTGACTCGAGGCCTACTCACCCCAGTCCTCCTCCTCTTCAGGCGCGGGAGCGAGCTTCCACGGATCCGCCTGGATGGCCTCGAGATCCAAGCCGCACTCGGCACATTGGACGATTTCGCCGACGACGGCGTCGTCGAGCAGTTGGACTTGAGCGGCGCATTCCGGACATTCGGCGATCTGCGGCATGGTGGCGCCTCCTTCGTGGTGCAGGATACAAAAAACCGGCCCTGTTCAGAACCGGCGTGTTCACAAAGCTCGGATGTCGGGGAACGTGTACTCCGCCTACCCTCCTAGCTCGCCGGCCCGGTGGGGCGGCGCTTGGACTTGAGGCCGGACTTCATCATGTTTAGCACGGAGACACAATAACATCAGTGTGATTTCTGTCAAGCACTCACCGGCAGGGCGAGCAGCGCCTGCTCGAGCATGTCAGGGAGCATATGAAACGTCCGCGTAAAGAGGGACGAACGGAATCTCTGGCACGCAGAGGGTGTTGGGATCGTGTTCTGTAGTGCTTCGACTCATCATCAGCGCCAAATCGCACGCTCCAGCTTTCCCGGCCGCATACAGCGACACACGGTTGGCCAGGCTGGCCTGAACGCCGTGCCCTTCGAGACGCCCTGCTGCGCAGGGCTCCTCAGGGACGCGGCAGATGGTTCTGCGCCGCAGGCCGGTTATGTCGAGGGGCCGCGGGTTCAATCATGGTCACCCAAAAGTGACTCGATAGAAAACCTTGTGGGACAAGTGTTTACGCCCTCGCAGGATGATGCTGGGGTCTGCTCGTGCATTCCCGACTTGACTTGTCGGGTCCCGGCCGTGACCGCTTGACTAGCCCGGGACCGCCGGATACATGAGGTGGAGAGGACAACCCCTCACCTTGGAGGCCCCCCGATGCTCGCACAGCGCTATTTGCCTCACCGGGCCGTCGCGTTCCTCGTCCTGCTCATCGTGCTCGGCGTAGGCGCCACTATAGATACCGAGGCACAGACTCGGGACGACAACGTCATCGTCGACCCATCCCTCTACGCGGCCATGCGCTTCCGCATGATCGGCCCGTTCCGGGGCGGCCGTGTGACCGCAGCTGCGGGCGTCCGTACCCAACAGCGCACCTTCTATTTTGGCTCCACCGGGGGCGGGATATGGAAGACGGAAGACGGGGGCATCCGCTGGACCAACGTGTCCGACGGGTACTTCGAGGTCGGCTCCATCGGCGCGGTGGCGGTGGCGGATTCCGACCCGAACGTCATCTACGTGGGCACAGGCTCGGCGGCGATCCGCGGCAACGTCTCCCCCGGGCTCGGCATGTACAAGTCGACCGATGCCGGTGAGACCTGGCAACACGTCGGGCTCAGGGAGGCAGGACAGATCGGCAAAGTCAGAGTCCACCCCCGGGATCCCAACCTCGTGTACGTGGCTGCCCTGGGTCACGCGTTCGGCTCCAATGACGAACGTGGTGTGTTCCGCTCCCGGGACGGTGGCACCACGTGGGAAAAGGTTCTCTACATCAGTGAGCACACGGGCGCCATCGACATCTCCATGTCCTGGACCAACCCGGAGATCATCTACGCGGCGATGTGGACCGCGCGACGCTCGCCGTGGAGCCTCGTGTCCGGCGGGGAGGAGTCGGGGATCTACAAGACGAGCGACGGCGGTGACACGTGGACCAGGCTCGCCGGGGGCGGGCTGCCCGGCGGCGTGATGGGGAAGATCGGTGTCAGTGTCTCCGGCGCCAACCCGAACCGTGTGTGGGCGTTGATCGAGGCCGAGGATGGCGGCGTGTACCGCTCCAACGACGGCGGCGGCACGTGGCAGTACGTGAACGACGACGCTGGCTTGCGCGCCCGACCCTGGTACTACACCTACATTCACGCCGACCCCCAGGACGAGAACGTGGTCTACATCTCGAGTGAGGACTTTTGGCGTTCTACGGACGGCGGCGAGACGTTCGAGTTGATTCGGGTCCCGCACGGAGATACCCACGGTCTCTGGATCAACCCCGACGATCCCAAGATCATGATCGAAGCGAATGACGGCGGGGCCAACGTCTCGTTCGATTGGGCCCGGAGCTGGTCGTCGATCATGAACCAGCCCACGGCGGAGTTCTATCGGGTGACCGTGGACAACCAATTCCCGTACCGGGTGTACGGGGGCCAGCAAGACAACTCGACCCTTTCGGTCCCGAGCCGCACCAACACCGGAGCCATCACGCTGCAACACTATCGCAGCGTGGGTGGTGGCGAGAGCGGCCATATCGCGGTGGACCCCCGCAACGCGAACATTACCTACGCGGGAAGCTATGGCGGCACTCTCACCTACCGCGACGCCGAGCGCATGATCACCCGGAATATCATCGTCTACCCGCAGCTTGCCGGTGGGCAGGCGGCGCGCGACCTGCGGTACCGGTTCCAGTGGAACTTCCCGGTGCGCCTCTCACCGCACGATCCAGACGTGGTGTACGCCACCTCGCAACACGTGCATCGTTCGACCAACCGGGGGCTCACGTGGGAGGTTGTCAGCCCGGATCTGACTTACGACGATCCCGAGACGCAGGGCTACTCGGGCGGACCGATCAGCCGGGACAACACAGGCGTCGAGGTGTTCGGGACGGTGTTCGCGTTTGAGGAGTCGCCCCACACGCGAGGGGTGTTGTGGGCGGGCACGGATGACGGTCGCGTGCACATCTCGCTCAATGCGGGCCAGAGTTGGGGCGACATCACGCCACGGGGCGTCGAGCCGCGCAGCACGGTGAACATGATCGAACTCTCGGCGCACGATGCAGGGCGGGCGTTCATCGCCGTGCAGCGCTACCGCCTCGACGACTTCCGACCGTACATCTATCGCACCAACGACTACGGCGGCACGTGGGAGCTCTTGACAGACGGGAGCAACGGCATCCCGGCCAACCACTTCACGCGTGTCGTGCGGGAGGATCCGGACCGTCGCGGTCTGCTATATGCGGGAACGGAGTTTGGCCTGTACGTCTCGTTTGACGATGGTGCTCACTGGCAGTCCTTCCAGCGCAACCTGCCTGTCACGCCGGTCACCGATCTCGCGGTGCACCGCCAGGATCTCGTGGTGGCGACACAGGGCCGGTCGTTCTGGATTCTCGACGACCTGACTCCCCTCCATCAGGTGGACGAGGCCGCCG
>JBDHFY010000441.1:0-3173 GCA_039590195.1 Gemmatimonadota bacterium
GGCAATCCTCCGTCCTGTACTGAGCCGAGTACCAGGGCGTAGAGATCGGGAGCGGTGGGGAACCTTCGCCACCCAGCCGCTGCCGCCGTCGCGGCCACAAAACTGCGTCGCGAGATGCCGCGCACAGTGACTCCACGGTTATGGAAAGCTGGAATTCTAATCCCTACGCTCTGCCTTGGGGAGGAGGGAGTGGGGAGAAGGGAGGAGGCCTACTCCCTCCTCCCCACTCCCCCAGAGCTGGGGGGCGGCGGGGTGGCCTCACCGCCACTCGACGACGAACCGCGCCGGATCGAGTGGCTGACCACCCTGCCAGACCTCGAAGTGCAGATGAGGTCCGGTGGATACTCCTGTCGAGCCGAGAATTCCCACCGTTTGGCCACCGGTCACGCGCTGGCCTTTCCGTGCCATCAGGGAGTCCAAATGTGCATAGACGGTCTTGAATCCGCTCCCGTGATCGAGAATGACAACGGTGCCGTAGCCCTCGTTCTGGTGGTAGCTGGTCGTGGCGACTTCGACCAGGCCGTCGGCTGCAGCTAGGACGGGGGGATGTCCGCCCGTGCGGACGTCGATACCGTTGTGATGATCTTGCTCCTGTCGGGTTGGATTGAAACGGCCTCCGAAACGCGAAGTGATCTCAGCGCCGGGAAGCGGGTTCTCCCAGATAATGACGTCTTGCACAGAAGTGCGTTCCGGCAACTCTTTGGGAGATGGCCCCACATTGCCGCGGGACATGGGGAGCAAGAAGACACCGAGGAGAGCGGTCGCGGCGAGCATCAATGTAATCTTCGGCTTGCGTGACGGTGAGTTAGTGGTGACGGCTTGCAAACGTGCCTCCAATCTTGCCCGGGCGCTCGCGAAAGCAGGAGCGTGCAGCTGACCTCCCTCGAGGCCCAGTTTCAGAACAGTGAGGATCCCACGGCGGTATGTGCCGGGAGCGATGCGCGCGTGTGACAACACCATCTCGTCGCAAATGTGCTCCCGTTCATCGCGCATCCGCTTTGCAGTGATCCATACGATGGGAAAAAAGAAATACAGAGTCGAGATGGCAGTCTCAAGCTGCAGGAGCAGATCGTCCCAACGCTTGACGTGCACGACTTCGTGTGCGAGCACGGCTTCGACGACATCGACGCTGGCGAACTCTGCCACGGACGTGGGCAGCACGATCGCGGGTCGCACACTGCCAAGTGTGAATGGGAAGCGGATGGCTGGAGAGACCATCAACTGTATCGGCCGACGAATGCCGAGCCGATTTCGCCAGTTGTGCAGCAGCGCCTCGAGTGCCGGGTCGCCGACAGGTTCCGCGCCCCGCAGGATGCGGTGGCATTGGCGCCGTCTGTGAAGCCACACCGTGCCGACCACGAGCGATCCGGTCAACCAGAGGAGCAGAACAGGAATCGCCGAGCGTTGGGCCCACGGTGTCTGATCCCCCGCGTTGTCTACGAGGGCGGAGGGTGTGATGCCGTCCTGATCCATCCGATCCACGAGCTGCGGCATGAAATGAATGCGAAACTCCTCCGCGCGACTCCCTAGCCGATGGTTGACGAGGTTCCCGATTCCGAACGGCAGTGAAAAATCCGGAGGTAATAGGAGACGAACGAACACCAAGCCCCACAGCGCATGACGAACACGTGGTGATTTGATGCGCAGCAGCCGGATGAGAACAAAGACGATGCCAAACAGGACGGCGGCGAACCACACCTGCCAGGCGCACCCCCGCATGAGCGTGACGGCGGCTTCCGACAATGGAGTGTAGAGATCGAAGATCATCTCACCCGTCCGCATCCTCGAGGATTCTTGACATTTCGTCGAGTTCCTCGGCCGTCAAGGCATCACCCTGCGCGAACAGGGGCACCACCGACGCAGGATCGACCTGCAACACACGGGCGGCGAAGTCTCGTACCAGTCTCGCGAGCCCCATGGCTTTCGTGATGCGCGGCTCAAAGAGGTTGATGCCGTGAAAGGGCCGCTTCGCCAGCACCCCTTTCTCTACCATGCGGTCCATCACCGTTCTCGTTGTCGAGTAAGCCCAGTCCGTTTCCTCACTCAAGAGCTCGTGGACCTCCCGGGCGCTCAAGCGCCCCTCCCTCCACATAACCCTCATTACGTCGAGCTCGGCCTTGGTCAGCTCGGGCAGCGGCTTCTTGGACACCACCGAACAGCTCCCTGTAGCTGGTAAGTAGCGTAGATACTACACATGTAGCATCACTGTGATGATCATAGTCTCTCCTCCCATTTTCGTCAAGGCCTGGTGGGTACCCGGCGGCGGCCTATGATTCAGATGATCTGTCGTGTGTGGAGCTAAGATGAAGAAGAACAGCGATATGGGTAAACACGGGTGGCGCGCGCTCCTCGCCGCCGTGGGTCTATCTGCGTGCGTTCCCGGCGACGACGGTCCGCCGCTCGATCCCCAACTCATGGGACAGACCTCCGGCACTCGAGCTCTCCTGCAAGCCGTGAGCGTCGTCGACGCACTGACCGTGTGGGTGAGCGGTCATGAGGGGACCTTCGCCCGTACGGTGGACGGTGGTGAGACTTGGCAGCCGGGAGTGGTACCGGGAGCAGCCGCGCTACAGTTCCGGGATGTGCACGCCGTCGACACGAGGACCGCGTATCTCTTGAGCGCGGGCCCGGGGGAGGTGTCGCGGATCTACAAGACGACGGATGCAGGGCAAACGTGGCAGCTTCAATTCCAAAACGAGGATCCCGACGCATTCTTTGACTGTCTGGATTTCTGGGATGGGCAGCGTGGGATGGCCTTCAGCGACGCTGTTGACGGGCGCCTGGTTGTCATTCGAACGGAAAACGGAGGCGCCAGTTGGGACCGTGTTCCGGCCATTCAGTTGCCGGAAGCCAGAAATGGCGAAGGTGGATTTGCTGCGAGCGGCACGTGTCTCGTCACGTACGGCAGTGGGTACGCGTGGATTGGAACCGGGGCGGGTGGTGCTGCGCGGGTGTTTCGTACCACCGACTGGGGCCTCACATGGTCAGTGCATCAGACGCCGGTCGTAAGCGGCACCGGCACATCGGGCATAACGTCGCTCGGGTTTTGGAACGAGGCTCGCGGCATCGCGTTGGGCGGTGAGCTCGCGGAGCTCGCCGGTTTCACAGACAACGTAGCCACCACGGCAGATGGTGGAGAAACGTGGACCGTGGCGGGGCGGCCGACCTTCGCA
>JBDHFY010000442.1:0-3169 GCA_039590195.1 Gemmatimonadota bacterium
CGTCGACGAGGTCGACGATGTCGGGGGGCGGGAGGCGGTATTCCTGGGCAGCGGCCGAGGCGGAGATCAGGAGGACAACGGCGAGGGTGGGGAGGGTGGTGCGCATGGGGGCAGTTTAACAGCCATCAGCCATCAGCCATCAGGGGGGTTCAGGGTTCGGTGTTCAGTGTTCAGGAAGACCCCCCTCCCTCGCCCTCCCCCGCACGCGGGGGAGGGGATAGCGCGTCGCCGTTTCGAGGGGGCAGCCGAATGTCCAATGTCCAACAAGGAATGTCCAAGTAGAAGTCGGAGAAAAGCCACTAGCCACAACCAAGAACCACGTCCTCCGTGTCCCTCCGTGGTGAATCCCTCCGGGCACGGGCACGGGCTCGGGCACGAGGTCCCAACCCCTACCTCCTAAAGCTTCCCAAAAATGTACAATCGGATCTTGAAGTGCGGTTTGATTGGCCCGAGAATCGCCCGTCAGAGTACGGTGGAGGGAGCTTCGTCCCGCGGCAGGGCGGGCCCCACGTTCCGATGGCCGGATTCGGGTCGGGACAGCGTCGAGGCTGACCAAGGGAGGCAGAACAAATGGAAACGGGAAAGCTCATCAGGACTGGATGGTCCGCACGCATCACGCGCTCGGGCCTCGTGGCGCTCTTGTTCCTGACCGTCACCGGACTGGGCATCACCTTCATGCCCTTTCACGCCGTGGTCGAGTGGGGCGTGCTGATCCACACCGGCGTGGGGCTCCTGGTGCTGTTGCCGCTGGCGTGGTACTGCTGGGTCCACTGGCTCGATTACAAGCACTACCGCCTCTCCGACACGGTCCTGCTCGGCTACGTGGCGGTGGCCGCGATCCTGATCTGCCTCGTCTCCGGGGTCGTCGTCACCTGGCAGGGCCTCTTCGGGCTCCGGATGTCGCCGCTGTGGCGCAACATCCATCTCTACTCGACCTTGGCGGCCCTGGTCGTTTCCCTGCCCCACATCCTGCTCGTCTGGGCGCGGGCCCGCGCCAAGCAGGCGGAGCCGGCCGCCGGCGGGGTGGCGTGGCGAAGCCTGGTCTACTCGATCATCGGACTGCTCGTCATCGGCGGGCTGGCTGCCGTGTACGCCGGTCCCACCTACGTCAACGACTTCCCCGAAGACTACAGCTATTACCTCGGTGAAGACCGGCCCTTCGCGCCGAGCCTCGCCGTCACCACGACGGGCGGTGCGTTTGATGCCGAATCGCTGGCAGGCTCCAACACCTGCGGATCGTCGGGGTGCCACACCGAGATCCTCGACGAGTGGAAGCCCAGCGCCCACCGCTATGCGGCGATGGACCCGCTCTTCCAGAAAGTGCAGAGCGTCATGGCCGAGCAGAACGGCCCCGAGTCCACGCGCTACTGCGGCGGCTGCCATGACCCCATCTCGCTCTTCTCCGGCGCGAAGAACATCTTCGTCGAGGATCTGACCGGCCTGCATGGCTACAAGGAGGGCATCTCCTGCCTGGTCTGTCACGGTGTCCGCGAGACCGATCTGCAGGGCAACGCCAACTACGTCATGACTCAGCCCGCCACGTACCTGTGGCAGTGGCAGGAGTCCGGCATCGGCAAGTTCTTCAGCGACTTCCTCATCCGCACCTATCCGGATCACCATCTCGAGCTGTCGAAGCGCATGTTCAAGGCCCCGGAGTACTGCGCCGCCTGCCACAAGCAGTTCATCGACCAGGAGGTGAACCGCGTCGGCTGGGTGCAGCTCCAGAACCAGTACGACAACTGGAAAGCCAGCCACTGGTTCACGGAGGGTGACCCGCAAAAGACCATCGAATGCCGCGAGTGCCACATGCCCCTGGTGGCCTCCAACGATCCCGCCGCCGGCGATACCACGGACTACAACCGCACCGCCAACGACGGCAAGCACCGAAGCCACCGCTTCATCGGCGCCAACAGCATGGTGCCCGCGCTGCTCGAGCTGGAAGGCTGGCAAGAGCAGGTGCGCCAGACCGAAGAGTGGCTGCAAGGCTCCTACGAGATTCCCGAGATCCAGGAGAAGTGGCGCGACGGTCCGGTGATCCTGCTGGCCCTCGAGACACCCGACGAGGTCGCGCCCGGCGAAACCATGCCCGTGCGCGTCGTCATGACCGCCAACAAGGTTGGACACGATTTCCCCACCGGCCCCCTGGACATCATCCAAAGCTGGGTCGAGCTGCACGTCTACGATTCCGACGGCCGCGAGATCTTCGCTTCGGGCACCCGCGACGAGAAGCACTTCATCGAGCCGGGCAGCTTCCTGTTCAAGGCCGAGGCGGTGGACCAGTACGGCAATCTCATCGACCGCCACAACCTGTGGGAGATGGTCGGGGTCCGCTATCGGCGGGCCCTGTTCCCGGGCTACTCCGACTCCGTCGAGTACCTCGTGGACTGCCCGAGCACGGTCGCGCCCGGAGAGGCGCGGCAGCGCCCCACGTCCGGCCAGGAGACCCAGGAATTCGAGATCCCCTACATCGAAGGCGTCGACCACTACCGCGTCGTGGCCAAGCTCATGTATCGCAAGGTGGATCAGTTCCTGATCAACTTCTTGCTGGGTGAGGACTCAGGGCTGACCGCGCCCGTGATCGAGATGAATCAGGCCACGGCCACGATCCGTGTGCAGGGACTCACCCTGCAGGAATCCGACGACGCCGACGGCTCCGTTCTGGCGGCCAGAGACGGCTAATATGGCGGGATGAGCCCTCCCGCTGACCAATCGCCCTCGCAGGGGCAAGCGCTAGCGCCAAAGCGCCAATCGACCACTGTGCAGGCAGGGCGGCGCAGGCGCCGCCTGCGCCGCGTTTCTGTGCTTCTGCTGGCGATCGCCGTTGCCGCCATCCTGATCGGGGTGACCATCCATCAACTCACCCGCCCCGAGGTGCGGCGCCCGGGTGAGGCGCTCGACGACATCACCCAGAAGCTCTCGCGGAACCTGCCCGCCGAGGCGCCGATGCCCCGGTTCACCGATGTCACATCGGAGGCGGGTCTCGGCACGTTCGTGACGTTCAACGGGCAGCGCTCCTCTCAGCTTCCGGAGGACATGGGGTCGGGTGCAGCGTGGGGCGACTTCGACAATGACGGCGACGACGACCTGTTCGTGGTCAGCGCCGGCGGCGCGCTCACGTTGGCGCCCGAGCAGTGGGCGCCGTCGGCCCTCTATGAGAACCGCGGCGATG
>JBDHFY010000443.1:0-3142 GCA_039590195.1 Gemmatimonadota bacterium
GGTCCGTGTTCCGCCGACTCGGCTCAACCGACCAGCCGAGCCGCCGGGCTCCGTCGACGAAGAGATGGCTGTTACGACCGAGTGTATCGTCATCGTTAGGCTCCACGTGCAAGATGTGCTCAGCCTCGACGAAGTACGGTTCCATTCCTTGGGGACCCAGCCCTTCGAGACCTAGGACGCGCTCCCAGTGCTCAAGCACGCGGTCGGGGCCGCGCACGCATACTCCACCCCCGATCACGGTCGAGCCTCCGACGCACTTACCCTCGGCAAACGCCATCGGTGGCCGGCCGAGAATCGTCGACGCACCAGCTTCGCGGTAGAGTAGCCTGATCATGGTCTGCACGTCCGTTTTGAAGGATTCGGTGCGGTGCAGCGCGCCTTCCTCGAGCATCAGCACGTCCAACCCTGCCTCGCGCAGTCGTGCTGCCGCGGTCGCCCCGCCAGCGCCCGTGCCTACGACCACGGCGTCGCCGACGAACACCTGATCGCGGCTCAACGCCGCACCGTCGGTGACGTTGGGATAGGTAATCCCGCACTCCGGGATCGTCGGAGTACTTTCAGCTGCCCGCAGCGTATCGGGTTCAGCTTGCACCGGAAGCTTCTCGGGACCGGTCATAGAGCAGCTCGGCTCGAAGGCGGGCGAGCGTCTCTGCGCGCTCCGCCCACCCTATTTCGAGGGCAGCCAGGACATCAGGGTGCTGGTAGAAAGACATGAAGACCAGGGTACGGACGCGGTAAAATAGGTCTCCACGAAGGCCACGTATGTGCTCCCAGCTGGCGAGGTAGAGCCGGGCTTCATCCGGCGTCATCCGGCTGAAGCGGCGCATTCGGCGGACGAAAACGGGAGGCCCGTATTCCATCAGGTAGAGCCCCCTCCCCAGACGAACTCTGAGCTTCGCCGGGAGATGCCCGAGGGAGCACTCGACGTCTCGGAGCACATCTTCGTCTATTGGTTGATCGAACCCGTGCCCGCGGGGACGCATCGCGGCGATTGCCGCACGCAGGATGCGCCTGCGGATCCGCGACAGCGGTCTGCAGGCAATCTTGGTACCGTTGCCGGCGCCGGGTTCCCGAACCATCGACAGGCCCCATACCGCCACCAAGCGCTCCCACGCGCCGAGTGAGGCATGGAGTGTAGGCAAGCCATCCCCGCTCCGCAACCAGCGTCAGTGAAGCCGGGACTTGCCTGGTCTCCCCATAGACCACTATCTAGTGTATTCACTCCAATGCGAGTGAGTGCTAAAGCTAGTTGAAATTCGGGTGGCGACTCCCCATACGGATGCGAGGCTCTGGCGGAGCAACAACGCATCACGAAAGGGAGGCACCACCCATGAGGAAGGTACGACGGATTCGGCAGGCGCAGCAAGAGGCAAAAGGGACCGAGGGAACCAAGGGGACGAAAGCCAGTCTGGATGCGCGACCGGTGGACGCGGCCACGATCGATACGAAGGTGGCCCTAATCCAGGCACTTATTCCCCTTGGGTTGATGCACGTGGCCGCCAGCCTGCAGCAGGAAGTTGAGGAGCTGACGGGGCCGCGCTACTCCCGGCAGCAGGGGCGGCCCGGCTTGGTCCGCCACGGCAGCCAACGAGGATCGGTGTACCTGGGGGATCAGAAGCTGCCCATCCGGGTGCCCCGCGTACGAGACCAGGAGCAGAAGAAAGAAGTTCCCCTGGCGACCTATCGTGGGTTACAAGTCCCGCGGGATGCCGACGAGGGAATAGTGCGACGGCTGCTGGCCGGGTTGATCTGTCGGCAGTATGAGAAATGTGCGGAAGCGGCACCGACGGCGTTTGGGCTTTCGGCATCGACGATCTCGCGGCGGTACATCCGCGCAAGCGCCCGGAAATTGCAGGCGCTCAGCGAGCGGCGGTTGGAGGGCTACGACCTGGTGGCGCTCTTCCTGGATGGTAAGACCTTCGCGACCGATTCGATGGTGATCGCCGTCGGCGTCACCATGAGTGGGGAGAAGGTGATTCTCGGCTTTGTGCAAACGGGCACCGAAAATGCTTCTGTGTGCGCGACCTTTCTGCGGGGGTTGGTGGAACGGGGCCTGAATTATGCGGACGGCCTGCTCGTTGTGCTCGACGGGGCGAAGGGCCTACGGCGAGGGGTCAAGGAGGTCTTTGGTGCGGCCGCGGTCATTCAACGCTGTCAGTGGCACAAGCGGGAGAACGTCCTGGCTTACCTACCCCGGCGGCAGCAAGATCCATGGCGCATGAAGCTGAATGCAGCCCATGGGCAACGCACGTACACGGACGCTCTTGCCGCAATCCGGCGGGTCCGTCAGGAACTCGCGCGGGTGAACAAGTCGGCTGTCGCCAGTCTCGACGAAGGGCTCGAGGAAACGCTTACGTTGCAGCGGTTGGGGCTGTTCAAGGAGCTCGGGACCAGCTTCAAGACCACGAACTGCCTCGAAACCATCAATGCACAGGTGGCCCGCCGCACGGTGAAGATAACGTATTGGAAGAACAGTGATCAGAAGCAGCGGTGGTTGGCGACAGCGTTGGTGGACCTCGAACCGCGGCTCCGTATCGTCAAGGGCCACCGGCATCTTCCCAGGTTGCGACGTGCACTCCAGGCACACATGGAAAGAACTGAGGGCAAAGCCGCCTGAGCAATTGGGGAGGCGTCACTGAATTTCAACTAAGACTGGGATTGACTCGAAGCGAGTTCATCAGAAGTATGATCTGCGCCGGATTGGCGTAGGTGAGGACGATGCCGGGGTCGAATGGGTTGTAGACGAGTGGCGCCACCGCCTCGAACCTGCCCGTTGGAACACGAGGAATCGAGTCTTTCTACTTCTTCTTTCCGTCAGCTCTGCTCTTCGTCCACACGATGCGCCGAACCGTCCCGTCATTCATGTATTCAGGCATTTCGGTGAGCCCTATGATCGACGGGCACATGACAGACATGAAGTCGTCCAGATCGGCGCCGACCGTCCAGTCGAAGTGTCTGACCAGGTTTAGGTTGATGAGCTAGCAGAGCGTGGACTTGTGCCGCAGGCGCCGCGTGAAGGGAATGCCACCGAGATTTTCCTTGTTGTCGAGAAACTTGAAAGCCACGGTGAAGGATCTCAGCCTCATAATTGAGCCTTCTGATCGGTCCCTCCCAGTCTCGAGTCATGTTGACGGTGTTCCTC
>JBDHFY010000444.1:0-3135 GCA_039590195.1 Gemmatimonadota bacterium
GATGCGCGAGTCAGGAAGCGGAAGTAACAGCAACCCTTATGAGGCGCCCAATGAAAAAGATCGACGCAGAAACCCAGCTCCGCAAGCTCACCAGAGGACTCCATATGCTCAACACCGAAATCGAACACATCGCGGCCTTGCTGGAGCAGCCCCCCGAGAAGATCATCGCATCCCTAAAATGCGAGCTGGAACGCCTCAAAAAACTACGGCTTGAGCTACAAACCAAATTGCGAGACGTAGAGGATACTGATGCACCGAACAACGGCGCACAGCATGATGTATAGAAATTGGGGCTCCAGCCGCAAGTGGCGGATAATGGAACATGTTCCATTATCCGGCGTTAGTCGGTGGAACCCCATCATCTTATAGGCTTTCCTGGAGAAACGGAGAAATTTTTTACGCTAAGCGCCTTACCTAGCTTTGTAGCACTCTAGCTCGGCCCACAATCATTGCGAACAATGACGTCAAACACCCGATATACAAAGAAAAAGTGATTACGTATTAAATCGGATAGATAGCCCCCAATTTAACTCAGGACATCCGGAGATAAATCAACGAAGACAGAGATTAGGCGACACAAAAATGGCCCTACAGGAGGACACGTGCCCTCCTGTGAGGTAGTGTTGCAGCTTCCCTCCCGTAGCTTCTATGAACCCGCCAGCCGGCGGATCTCGGTCATCTCTCAGGGACTCCCGCCTTGCGCCAACCTTCGAGCAAACGCTCGCCGACTTCTCCGGTCCACGGCATGATCTCGCTTACCCAAGCCAGTGAGAAATCCGGTTGCAGGCGGAGCAGGGCGGCCAACGCGTTTCTCGCTGCCTCCCTCTCCCCCTGCATCACCGCTGCCGCGATGAGCACATAGTGCGCCGGAAGGTACTCCGGGTATCTCTCGATCATCTCGCGCGCCGAGGCCACGCTGTCCCCATAACGCCCAGCGGCAAAATGGGCAAACACCATCACATGGGAGGCCTGTGCGCCGACACGCGGATCCCTCGGGCTCAGCCGCAGCGCGTGCTCGGCGCTCTCGATAGCTTCCTCATGTGCCCCTCGGACGGCGAGAAGCCAACCAAGACTGGCATGGGCCAACGCGAAGTTCGGGTTGCAGTCCAATGCCCGGCGGAGCGCCCGCTCGGCTTCGGCGTGGCGACGCCTCCGGAAGAGCACCATGCCGTGCGCCAGATGTGCCCAGGGATCCTGCTCGTCCAAGCCGAGCGCGGTGCGCGCCTCCGTGCTTGCGTCCTGAAGAATGGCCTTAAAGTCACCAGACCGCTGCGCACGGCGCGTGAGCATCCAGGCCAGTAGACCGTGGGCTTGGCCATAGCCGGGCGCGATCGTGATTGCACGCCGGCATAGCGCCTCCGCTTCCCCGTCGCCGTCGCGCGTGCCCTGGCCGAAAAAGGACAGCGCTCGCACCACACACTCCCAGGCGTCAAGGCTCTCAGGCGGCTTGCGCTGGCTGCGGAAGTGCTCGGCGGCGTAGAGCTGCGGTTCAATTGCCGCGACCACCCGCTCGGTGATCTCGTCCTGCACCGCGAAGATGTCGGCCAGCTCGCGGTCGTAGCGCTCGGCCCAAACGTGGTTGCCGGTCGCGGCATCGATGAGCTGCGCGGTGATGCGAAGGCGATTGCCGGCCTTGCGCACGCTGCCCTCGAGCGCATAGCGCACGCCTAACTCGCGGCCGACCTGCTTCACATCGACCGCCTTGCCTTTGTATATAAAGCTCGAATTGCGGGCGATGACGAAGAACCACCGCACCTTCGACAGGGCGGTGATGATGTCTTCGCTGATGCCGTCGGAGAAATAGTCTTGTTCGATATCGCCACTGATGTTCTGGAACGGTAGCACCGCGAGCGAGGGCTTGTCGGGCAGCGCCAGCGCCGGTGGGCTACTGATCTCTGTGCCGCCGGCATCGCGAGCGGCGCGCAGTCGGTAGACGCGCAGCGGACGAGCGATGTTCTTGACCTGCTGCTCGCCCAGATCCTCGAACGTGAACGGCAACTTGTCCCGGACCTGCTCGTGGACCGTATGGGAGACGAGCACGCCACCCGGCTCAGCCAAGGCTTCGAGCCGGGCCGCGATGTTGACGCCATCCCCATAGATCCGTTCCCCCTCTACGATTACATCGCCGAGATTAATGCCGATGCGAAATTCCATGCGGCGGTGGGGAGGCAACTCGGCGTTCCTGAGGCGCAGGTCGTTCTGGATAGCGACCGCGCACTGCACCGCTTCGACCACGCTGGCAAACTCCGCCAGCAGGTTATCCCCCGGGGCGTCCACAACGCGACCCCGGTGCTGCTGGATGAGGGTGGCCATGAGTTCCCGATATGCGGTTAAGGTGCGGATCGTCGCCACCTCGTCCTCGCCCATGAGGCGGCTATAGCCTTTAACATCGGTACTGAGGATTGCCGCCAGCTTTCTTTTCAGGGCGTCATCTGGCTCTGTGTCTTGGTGGTGTGGTTCGTGCTCATGTGTTGACTCGGTCATCATCCTCGCCCTCCTCAAAGCGCCCAACGAGGTAGTCAATCGACGTATCGAGTGCCTGGGCAATCCGCTTGGCTGTACCCGTGGTTACATCCGCCTGTAGACCGCGTTCGAGCTGTGACAGCGTGACATGGGGTACCTCAGCCATGCGCGCCAGTGCCCGCAAGCCGAGTCGACGCTTTTTCCGCAGTGTGTGAATGCGCTTCCCTAAGATCATGTCAGCCCTCCTGGTTTCGGTGAGATGGTAGAAAAGAGTACCACACTATCCACATATATTCTAAACTTCAGGGAGTAAATTGGTCTGATTTCCTATCATGCTACTTGGATACAGATAGGAGGCTTGCCAGGAGTCGGGGGGAACTATCTGTAGAGGCTTCCTCCTGGCGGAACAGGGAAACGCTTGGTGCTAGCGTGATCCATGCAAGTCACGCCGGCCGATGCGTCCTATACTTAGGCTACTTCTCTTCCAAGAGATGTCTTGCTAAAGCCACATAGCGGTAGAATGTGGCCTGCGAGATACGTAAGGTTCGGCAGATGTCCGACACGGTGAAACTCTGATCCGCATGCATCGTGTACGCCATCCTCACCCGTGGATCATCTGCCTGGAGCGGCGTGCGTCCACCTCTTCTGCCGCGTGCTCTTGCCGCTGCGAGT
>JBDHFY010000445.1:0-3581 GCA_039590195.1 Gemmatimonadota bacterium
AGTTGGGCGTCACACGCTCACCATCGTTCGTGACGGCAGCATCGGCAAGTCGCTGTTGAGGAGAGCCGCATGACCTTTTCACTCTCACGCTCACCATGCCCGCTGGCCATGTGCCTCGCGCTAGTAGTGACAACATGTTCTCCTGATCGCACGACTCGAACCATCGAACTCCAGACGGACGAGGTTACATCTCCCGACGTGGCCGTATCGCCAGATGGATCCGTCTTAGTGTTTTCAATCCTGGGACAGCTTTTCACCGTACCGACTGCCGGTGGCAACGCGGTACAGCTGACGTTTGGCCAGTTCTATCACGAAGACCCGAGTTTCGCGCCTGATGGCAACCGCCTGGGAGACTCGCGTAATGACCCAGCTCACGCACGAGCGGTGGGCAGGTCGACCGGCCTGGTCTCCGGACGGCCAGTCGTTGGCGTATCTGAGCTACGCAGACGGTTCGCGCCACTGTCAAGGAGCAGCTAGGGTGCTCGAGCTGGACCTGGAGAGCAACGCGGTGCGTGTTCTCGACGCGAGCGCAGAAACCGTGCGCTCGGTGTTCTACACGATCGAAGGCCAGGTGGGTTGGGCGGTGATTGACGTAGCTGGTGAACACGAGGTCACATCGCGGATCGAGCTGCTGAGTGATGACCGCTCCCCTACGGAGGTCGCCGCCATCGACGGTGTGGCTGATCGAGTCCTAACGAATCCCACCGGAAACGGCTTCTACGCCCGACGTGAGCGGACTTGGACCGCCACAAGAGCCGACATCCTCTACGCGTCGGAGGACGGCGCAAAAACAACGGTCACCGACGTGAGCCGTCGATACTGCCGGTTCCGTCTTCCACGGTTCGCGGTCGCTCCTGACGGACAGAGCATTTTCATCGGAGATGGAGGGAGTTTGTGGCGTGTGTCCACGGTGGACAGAACACGCGAACAGGTTCCGTTCCAGGCCGCAGTGCGCCTGGAGATAACCGAGCCCCCGCCGGTACCCAACCTCGCGCTTCCGCGCGCCCATGACACACCAACCATTTCCTCACCCCGTCTCACTCCCGACGGTCGTACAGTCGTCTTCAGCGCGCTTGGGTTTCTCTGGAAGCAGAGCCTGGCTGGAGGTAATGCGGAAAGACTGACTGAGGGCGATTTCCTTGAACGGGGTCCGGCGATATCGCCTGACGGTCGGCGCCTCGCGTATGTGCGCGGCGTGAACGGCCAGCAGGAAATCCGCATTTTGGATCTCGAGTCGGGCGCTGACCGGACGATTCACAGGGGTTCTTATTTCTGGGATCTTGCCTGGCATCCTGGTGGTGAAATCCTCGCGTTTGCTACGCGGGACTGGGAAGGGTTTTCCACCGCCGTCCTGAACGTGGCTGATTCTGTTGCCCGACCACGCATCACAAGAACGGGTGGCGGGTTCTTTTCCCCGCGTCCCCATTTCTCACACGATGGGCAGTGGCTCTACTACCGCTTTGACGCTGTCGATACCGCGACGATCCGGCGCGCTTCTGTCTGGGAAGGTGCAGAGTCTGATCCCGTGGCCAAGATTCCCAGCCACCTCGCCGGTGCGTTGGTGTCGCCGGACGGACGATGGTTGGCGTTCCGCCGCAACACGGAACTCTGGATCGCACCTCTCGATGAGAACGCCGTCAGCACAATCTCTGAAGGGCGAGGCCGCCAACTCAGTCAGATCGGTGGAGCCAGCTTCGCGTTCACACCGGATGGACAAGCATTGATCTATGCCGCTGAAGCCAAGGTGTGGATCCGCTCGCTGGCAGACGACCCGCGGCGCAAGGTGCCTGTCCAACTCGTGGTGGACCGAGAAGCGGCACCGCCCCTCCTGCTCAGGAACGTCCGTGTGCTCGACTTTTCATCGGGCACTTTTGGCTCGGAAGTGTCTATGTTCGTCGATGGCGGCCGCATTGGCTGGATCGATCCACAGGGCGACCGTTCTGTCCCTTCCGAAACCCGAGTGCTGGATGCAGAGGGGCATTTCGCCATTCCAGGTTTGATCGACGCCCACAACCACGCCGAGGGTCCATATTACTTGGAGGACGCGAATCAAGCGGCGCACATCGCCTACGGTGTGACGACGGTTCGAGACATGGGGGAGCCGCTTGAATGGGTTGCCGCCCTCGCGGAGCGATCCTCCCTCACGTCAAGCCCGGTCCCGCGCTACTTGTATCCCGGCGACATGCTCTCGGGCCCACCGGCTACATACGGGGAGAGCACCATTCTGGTCCGCGGCGAGGATCAAGTCCGATCAGGGATTCAGCGCCACAAGGACCGCGGCGCCAGCTTCATCAAGGTCTACCACACGGTTCCGTGGCCGCTACAGCTCGTCGCCAGCGAGGACGCTCGCCAGTCCGGGCTTCCAGTCGCGGCCCACAGTATGATTGTGCAGGAAGTAGTGCGAGGAGTGACGCATGGATATGCGTTTCTCGAGCATCTGGAGTCCTTCAGTCGATTCTATGGTGATGTTCACCAGCTTCTGGGCATGAGCGACACCTACTGGACGCCAACGCTTGCTATCTTTGGTGCGACGGGTGCTCTTGCCATTGAGGAACCGGAGCGTTTGGCGAACGACAAGTTCTGTGCCTTCTTCGCGGGGAGCTGCCGCCACGACGTCGAGGGTGACACACCTCAACCCGACAGTGCTGGAGCCGCGTGGTATCGAATGCTATTCGCTAACATAGTCGGCGACGTACGAGAGGCCCGCGCACACGGCGTTAGAGTCTTACTCGGAACTGATCGGACTGACTACCCCGGGTATGCCATGCACATAGAATTGGAGTCCTTCGTGCGCGCTGGATTCACGCCGCTCGAGGTCCTGGAGCTGTCTACTCAGGGAGCCGCCGTGGCGTTGGGAGTCGAACGTGACCTAGGCTCGCTGGAAGTCGGCAAACTAGCCGACATCGTGCTACTCGACGCCAATCCGCTGGACAACATCAAGAACACGGAAGCCATCTGGCGGGTCATCAAGGGCGGATGGGTGTTTGATCCCGAGGAGTTGCAGCCTCGCACGGAAAGGTGACGCCTACCAAGCGCATGCACCTGCCGAGCACGGCTCGAGAGTCCTGGGAGTCCAGAGGGTGGGTTGCCCCCTCCTCGCATGGGTGGGCTGGGTGGACTGCCCGCCGGTCCGCCTGTCCGCCCGGGTGGTGAAGGGTGTGGTGGGGGACCGCCCGGGGTGGTAGGGGGGAGCGGGGCAAAAGGCGCCGGGCAGATTCGAACTGCCGAATAGAGGTTTTGCAGACCTCCGCCTTACCACTTGGCTACGGCGCCGAGATACAAAACTTCATCAACCGCAGTGAGTTTCGCAAAGGGGTTTCGCAAAGGGGCACGTCCGCCCTACCCTTCCCCGCCGGCGGGCTGGCGGACCGGCGGACCGGCGGTCAGTCCCCTACCCTACCCTGCCGTGGGGTGGGGAGGCCTGGGAGAGGCTACCATTCCGGCAGGTGGTGAGGGGCTCCCGTCGTTGGGTGTCGCCGACCGGTGGGGCTGCCATGGATGTGGGAGCGGGGTCGCCGGGCTACCCCGGGACGGGCAGGGCGGGGAGACGGCCCGCCTGCCCGCCTGTCCGCCTGTCCGCC
>JBDHFY010000446.1:0-3132 GCA_039590195.1 Gemmatimonadota bacterium
TCCCATCTCAGTACCGCGTTGCCCCGCAAGCTCCGGATGTTGAAATCCGGGTCGTAGCCGAGGCCCGAGTACGGCGCGAAGTCGAACGTTCCCGGAGCTTCGAGGTACTGCGGCTCGCCGTAGTCCCCCGCTGATACGAGCGGTTGGATGTATGTCTCGAGGGTGAGGCCCGGACGGAACGTGAAGTTGAAACGAGTCTCGACCCCGATCTCCGTCTGATTCAGCTCGGCGAAGATGTACCCTTTTCCATAGGTGGCGGTGTACTGGGGGTCGTCAACCGTCGTGAGGTACTGAGCGGGGATGCGCGTGCGGAAAAAGCCTGGCGCAACCGTGAGGTTCCAGCGGGAGGACAATCTCAAGGTCACATCCACGCCGGCGCCGTACCGGTAGCCGTCGAACTCGTCCCACTCGACGTCTCCGCCACCCTGGAGAGCGACCGCTTTGCGCCCGTCCGTGAACACATCCGCACCTACCGAAGTGTTTGCCGGCCGGACAATCATGGGTCCCCCGCGCGTGGCCCGGTCGTCGTTCGACCGAAACATCCGCCTGACGTTCAGGTTCGCTCCCCAGAAACTGAGATGCCGAAACTGATAGCTGAGGCCGGCCATCCGTAGGATCGTCTGGGCGTCGAAGTTCATCTCGTTGCGGAGTCGCCCCGACACCGACCAATCTCGGAAGAAGGAGCCCGGCTGGGTCTCCCGGTAGGTAAATGTTCCCTGCAAATCCCTCCTGTCCGTTCGCATGGCGAAGCCGAGGTCGTTGATCTCGTAACCCGGAGAGGTAATCGCCCCGGCGATTCCGCCGAGCCAGTGGCGCCCTGCCTGCTTGTCCAACGCGATCGACGCCGAATACCCTGACAGCGACGTCGCCTGATGATCGACCTCGAGATAGTCGGCGTCCGGCCGCTGAAGGTAGTGATTCGAGGCTTGCTGCACCCGCACCATCGCCGCCGGGCTGCCCTCCACTCGGCTCCCAAGCAGGTTACCCCGTATCACCCAGGTTCGGCCGGCAAATTCGTGGTTGAAATCGATGCCGCCGGAATATGCTGCCGATCTGAGTTTGTCTTGCAAGGTAGGGGTTGTCAGATCTCGCAGGGTGGTCGTCACCATGCCACCCATCGAAGAGAGGCCGGCGCGCATTTCTTTTCTGACTCGCCCGATGAAGTAGCCCGTGCGCGGTTCCGCCACCATACTCTCAACGACGCCTTCAGCCGTCAGGTACCGAGCCGTTTCCTCTCCGGTGACGGCGGTGAGCGTTCCGATGGACCAGCCACCGGCTGTTTTGCCGGACAGCTTTGCCGCTCCGAGGATTGTCGTTTCCGTCGGTACGTCGGCCTCTGTAGTCTCGGGCCGCGTCTGTGGCGGGCGCCCGATACGCCGTGAGTAGAACAACCGGCCACCGCTCGTGCCGCGGCCGAACTGGAAGATCTCGCTCCCCTCGACGAAGAACGGCCGCTTTTCTTGGAAGAATGTTTCGTATACGCCCAAGTTCACGACGGCCGGATCCACCTCAACTTGTCCGAAGTCCGGATTGAACGTGGCATTGAGCGTGAGATTGGATGTCGCCCGGAACAGCAAGTCGAGACCCCCCGACGCCGCCTGCTCTGAATTCGTGCGGAACGGATTGTCGCCGGGGTTCACATGCTCACTTCGCGTGACGGCGTAGGGAAGCAGCTCGACGGGCTGGCCCTGGTCGACTCCGCGGATGCCTTCGAGATGTCCAAACGTCGGGATACCCCCGCGTTCATTCTTCGGCGTAAATGACGATACCGCATACTCACGATTGCGTCCGATGACCCGCTCGAGTTGAATGCCCCAGTGATGTTCCTCGCCCTTGCGGAACCGGAGCTGGCTGAAGGGAATGCGATACTCCGCGGTCCAGCCCTCGTCATCCACCGTGGTCGCGACCTCCCACACCGCATCCCAGGAAAGGTCGTCGGTTTCGTGGCCTCCCGGTTGCATGGACTTGACGGCGTCCCGCATGACGCCGCCTGGATTTACGTCAAACGAGAAGCCGGTCTGGTGATCGTGATAGCTGTCGATGACCACCCCGAACCAGTCCGAGTCCAGCAGATCCATGTCGCGCCGACCCAACCGCGTCGTGATGGGGCCCTCGTCCCACGCCCGAATCCCGATGTACAACGCATCGTCGTCATATATGATGCGGACTTCCGTCGGCTGGCTCACGGGCTGACCCTCCTCGGGGTCGACCGGAGTGAATCGCGTGACCGGCACGGCACTTCTCCAGGTCGTTTCATCGAGCCGGCCATCGAGATCGATCTCTTGCGCGGTCCGCGCCGCCGACGCCATCGGCGGATCGATTTCTCCTCCGTTGCTCGAGCCCTGCTGGGCCGTGCTGACGGCTGGGATCATGAGGATGAACCCGAAAAGTGCACCACCGCGCGTACCAGCCATTCTCCGCCCCTTCTTCCGGATATTACGCATCGGGTGAGGCAAGGCGATCGCACCGACTACTGCCTCACCCAGTGAGCCGCCCCCCGCCCCCGCCCCACTCGCGCCCACGGCATGGTGGTTCCAGATCGCAACGGCGACTGGATCCAACAGACCACTCACGGTGACGGGACCGGCCAAACAGACTGCCGGATGTCGGTAGCACCGGGAACATGAAGGCAAGGTGAATGCGAGATGAAGCTCGACACCAACACTGGCGAGAGACCGCCACATGGTGATGAGGCACAGGCCCCAGGCTCGGGAGCGGGCTATGGCCGTACTACACCCAGGCTCCGGTGACCTCTAACAACCGCTCGATATCTCGGGCGTTGTTAAAGAGCGCAACGCCGGCGCGGATCTGGACTCCTTGTGCCTTGAGACTCACCTTGATGTTGGCCGCTTCCAGCGCCGCACGGACCCGCTCGACCTCGAGCCCGTGTTCGAACGTGATGATCGCCGACCTATTTCCAGCCGGCGTCCAGACCGGGTAACCCTGTCCAACGAGCCCTTCGCGTAGCCGCTGCGCGAGCGCAACCGTGTGGCGTTCGACGTTCTGCACACCAACCTCCAGGAGGTAGTCGAGAGCAGCTCGCAGCTGAAAGACCGCACCAAAGGCCAGCGTGGCGTATCCGTACTTCCGTGCGTCCGTGTACAGCTCGTAACGATGATCGCCGAGCTCTCT
>JBDHFY010000447.1:0-3123 GCA_039590195.1 Gemmatimonadota bacterium
GCGTTGTACCCGATCAACACGTCGGGCGCGTTCTCCAAATAGGGGCCGCCGTAGAGTTTCGAAGTGTCGAACGCCTCTCGGATACCCACTTCTCCTTTCTCCTCGTCGACCAAGCCCGTGAGCTTTTGGACGATTTCCGCTTTCAGCGCGGCTGCCTCTTCACCGGGCGCCACAATGCCCTCCCCTTCCCGACCCTTCAGATTGAAGAACATGCCGGTGAGGCCAACGCAATAGGCCCTCGTGCGCGACCAGTCCACATCTCGCAGCCACTCACTGCTACCGTCGGTTCCTTCCTTCAACGTGAGGTAGCCGTTGGCGTGCAACCACGTGTTGAGGTTGACGCCGCGCCGGAACGAGTTGAAGCCGTGGTCCGAGATCACCATGAGAAGGTCGTCTTCCCCTACTTTCTCCATCACCCGGCCCACCAACCCATCGTTGTGCACGTACAGCCGTTCGATGGCATCGCGGTGCTCCGCTCCCTCTGGGTGCGGTGCAGCAGGATGGCCTTCTTCGAGATAGCGCCAGAACATGTGTTGTATCCGATCGGTGGCGTCGAACACGCACACCGCCACGCCGCGACGGAGTTTCTCGATGGCGGCGAACAACATGGATTCGCGCTCGCGATCGATGTCGTACGTCTGCTGGAGGAACGTGCCGTCGTCGATGACACCTTCATTGAGGGCCCAGGTGTCTTCTGCCAGGCCGAGCGTGGAGTACCGGCCCAGCTTCTTCGCGAGGTAGACGGCATAGTAGGACGGATGCGAGATCGGCATCGCCGGCTTTTCCGGATCCATGTTGAGTGGCGTCATATACAAGGAAAAGTGTTCGTCCATCTCGGTGACCATCATGCGGCAGATGCCCCGCACCGAGATCCCCGGGGCGACCCGAAACTTCATTCCGACCCAGTCGCTCAGTCTACCTTTCGTTAACCGGACTCGATCGCCGTTGAGGCTCACGTCGGCCCAACCGCTGGCCCGATCCAAGTCGATGCGCAGAGGAACACTCAGCGGCGGGTTGCCCTCCACGAGTTCGTTGCCGGGTCCTTCGATCGCCGTATCGAAGCGGTCGCCGTTCCGCTCGAGAACGACGCGTTTTCCCCCCTCCTTGAACTTGTCATTCGACTGGCGCGTGGTGAACAGCGAGAACGTTCCCTGCGTGCCGAGGAGGTCGGGCACCGACATGGCGCTGAGTTGCGCGCCGTAGAACCGGTCCGGTGGAAACGTGATAGGCACCCGCAGGACGGTGCTCCAGATGTTGCAATCGCCGAGGATTGACCAGAACGGCTTCGACTTTCGCAGCAACCGCAGTTCCGGACGTTTCAGTGGGATGCGGAAACGACCCAGCTTGAGTGTCTTCTCGACCTTTCCTATGTGCGTTGACGATAACAGCGGCAGGTATGTACGTCGGTCGCGGTCGAGAAAGTCAAAAATGTTGTGGCGTGCCGGGTGCGTGCCCGTACTGAACGACGACCACGCCACGGGCGAGACCGAGGGGAATGTCGTAGCCAGCCGATGGTAACAGCCCTGCTCCGCCAACCGTTGAAAGTTGGGGAGCTTCCCTTCCTTCAGGAAACGATCGGTGAGAGTGGGATCCTGCCCATCGAGCCCCACGACGATCAACCGTTTGATCTTCGCCTTGGGTTTGCGCGCGTGACGAATGAAACGCCACGCAACGCGAAACGGCCACATGAGCAACGAAAAGAATGCCAGCACGACGGTCGTGAACATCACCAGGAAGGACGACAAGAAGGCGATACCCGCGCCCGGGCCGATGTAGGCGGCGGCGGGCGAAGGTGTCCCCAGCAGCAGGAGGACTACCAGGGTTGCGATGCAGAGTATTCGCGTCATGTCAGGATCACTACTGGATGTACCCCAGCGTACGCAACGTCTGCAGCTGTTCCGGCGTCAACGCGACATCGCCGGATCGTGTGAAGTACTGAGACAGGGCCATGTGAGCCTCAAACTGATGCTCCAGAAAGGCGGTGTATTCCTCTACCAGCTCCGGCCTTTCCTCGTGTAAGCTCCACAGAGCCTGTGGATCGTTCCATAGGTCGTAGAGCAACAGAGGCACGGGGCGCCTCCACAGCGCCGCGTCTTCGTCCTCGTCTTCCTCGGGTGGCTCTGGGTTGATCTCCAGCGACGCACCCCAACGGCCGTCCACCACCTCGATGACGCCCGACAGTTCCCCGGTCTGGGTATCTGCGTAGAACTCGTCGATGATTGCCGGGCGCGGCTCCCATCCCTCTCGACCCATCATCAGAGGAGCCAGCGACTGCCCCTGTGCGATCTCGGCCGGCGGAAGCTCCAGCAGGTCGAGCAAGGTGGGCAACACGTCGATCATCGACACGGGGGGGCTAATCCGCTGTCCCCCCTCGATGTGGCCTGGCCACACGAACATGAGGGGCACTCTGGAGACAGTGGGTCGGAGGATCGGCCGGCTCCACCTCGGTGGCAGCGAGTCGCTGAGCGCGACGCCCACGGCCCCAAGGGCCGCCTGGATGCTGTGATCGCCCCCGATGATCAACAGGGTGTTCTCCCACTCGCCTTCCGCCTTCAATCGGTCGATGAGCTGACCGAGGCGATAGTCGTTGTGGGCCATTGCCTCGTCGTACAAGCCCTGAGTGACCGAGTAGAACGCCGTCCGGCTGATCCCCGTCGAATCCCAGGCCGAGGAGTAGATGCCCCAACCACCGAACTCGCGGAGGCGCTCGCGCCACCCGCCGAAGGTCTCCCACTCGGCCGGTCCGACAAAGAGACCGCCAAACGGCGACGGCGCAGGGAAGTCACCGTGCGTGTCAGTGGTCTGGAAGTGCGCCCAGAACGGTTGCCTGGAGAAGCTTTCCCGCCAGGTCCAGAATCCCTGGTGGAGGTATTTCGAGGATTCCTTATGGTTGTTTCGACCGAAGTACGAGAAGTCCGCCCAATCCTCACGAAACACATCGACCCCGCGCTGGAGATCGCTCAACATCCCAGCGTTGGGGTTCCCGGTAAACACCGCGGTCTGGTAGCCGGCCCGGTGCATGTGCTCGGCCATGGTCACGGCTTCGGCCGGCACCGGGTTGCGGTTTCCGCCCGGCAGCCCACCGGTCACGCTTGTCTGCAACGAGGTCATGAACGAGGCCGT
>JBDHFY010000448.1:0-4041 GCA_039590195.1 Gemmatimonadota bacterium
TCAGCTAGTGAGGATTCACTGACCGAGGTCTTCGGAGAGCTCCCCTCGTACGTGCGCCGGCCCAACTCGAAAGAACGGTGGAGCTTCCGTAGCAACATCGGGGTGCCGGTGAAGGGTACCGCCAACCTCAACCTCTCGCTGGGGCTCCTGTCGGGTGAGATCAGGCTTCCCAGCAACGGCGTGAGCCTGGCGGGGGTGTTGACCAACGGGCTTATTCTCGGGCGGGCAGACAGCACGAACGGCAACTGGGGTCTCTTTCGTCCGGAGGAGATCTTTTTCATCGAGCGCCGCGAGAACATCGATCGGTTCACCACGAGCGTAACGGGCAACTGGCGGCCTTTGCGTTGGTTGACGGCCAGGGGAGCGTTCGGCTTGGACTTCACCAGCCAGTCCGACGTCAATTTCCAGGCGGCCGGTACCGGACCTGCATTCGCTTTTCCGCCGGACATTTTCGGTCAGGCGGGGGGCCGCACCTCGACGTCGACGCAGGTGCAGACGTACACCGTCGACCTCAACGCCACCGCCCAGTTCCGTCTGTCGGAGCGTATCACGTCGAGCAGTTCTGTCGGTCTGCAGTACTTCCGCACGGTGGGCTGGTTCCTCTCGAACACCGGCCTGGGACTCACGCCGGGTGTGCAAACGAACCGTGCCGCCGTGGACGAATCGGTCGGCGAGGCCCGCGAGGAGGCGATCACGTTGGGCGGGTTTGTGGAGCACACCTTGGGGCTGAACGATCGCCTGTTTCTTTCCGGCGCGCTGCGGGCGGACGACAACAGCACTTTCGGTGGCGATTTCGACGTGGTGCTGTACGGTAAGCTCTCCGCGGCGTACGTGATCTCCGAGGAGCCCTGGTTCCCGTCAGGCAGCCTGCTGGACGATCTCCGACTGCGGGTGGCGTGGGGTCAATCGGGCCTGCAGCCGGCGTTCGTCAACGCGCTAAACTTCTTTGCCCCCACCGCTACCGAAGTTCGAAGCTTCGACGGCATCGTGGTCGTCGAGCAGGGTCAAGAGGCGCTGGGCGTAACCTTGGCGAGCGCGGGGAATCCCAACCTCAAGCCCGAGCGGTCCTGGGAGATCGAGATCGGGCTGGATGCGAATCTGTTCGGCGCAAAGGCCGGAGTGGAGGTGACCTACTTCCAGCGGACCACCTCGGATGCCCTCGTGGCGCGTCCCCTGGCACCGTCGTTGGGCCAGACGGGCAGCCGCTTCGAGAATCTCGGAGAAGTGCGTACGTACGGGATCGAAGGGGCAGTGAAGGTGACGCCCTTACGCTCGCCCGTCTTCTCATGGGATCTCCGAGTCTCCGGTTCCGCGTTCGACAACGAGGTCGTGGACCTGGGGGACACGCCCCCCATTAATCTGCGCTTCCTCCCCCGGCACGTCGAAGGGTATCCGTTGGGTGGGTTCTGGGCTCCTCCCCTCGAGAGCTTCGAGGACGCGAACGGTGATGGGATCATCGGTTTCGACGAGCTCGTGGTGGGGGACAGCGCGATTTTTCGGGGCCACTCGCAGCCGCGCTATGAAGCCTCAATGGCCAACACGTTCGACTTGTTCGGTCGCGTTCGATTCTACGCGCTGCTGGACTACCGGGGCGGCCACCTGACATTCAACGAAACGGAACTGCTACGCTGTGCTTTCTTGCTTGGCCCGCCCCCGTGTCGGGGGCTGAATGACCCGGAGGCTCCTCTCGAGGAGCAGGCTCGCAGCGTCGCGTTTGCAGCGCAGGCCCTTGGATTTGCGAGCACGGAAGGCGAATTCCTGGAACCGGGGTGGTTCGTGAAGCTGCGAGAAGTCTCGGTGACCTTCATGGCTCCGGACCGGTGGGCCGCGGCGCTGCGACTCCATCACCTGAGCTTCACCGTGGCCAGCCGCAATCTCTTCACCATTGCGGACTACTCCGGTATCGACCCGGAAGTCAACGCATTTCCGCAGGACGCGATCGTGGTGGTCGACAACGGGTCGCAGCCGCCGGTGACGACGTGGACATTTCGCGTGAACCTGGGCTTCTGAGGGCATCCCCGTGACCAAGCATCAGCGTCGCGCGGCGTTCCAGCCCGGTTCGAGTGGCGGGGAACGGTTGTTCGTGGCGCTCGCCGCGGCATTGATGGTCTCGACGGGGTGCGACCTGTTGGACGTGAGCGACCCCGATGTCATCGCGCCCGGGGATCTCGAGACCCCGGCCGGACTCGAGGCGCGCCGCTTGGGCGCGCTGGGGGACTTCTACCGCACCCACGCCGGCGCGAGGCCCGTCGTGATGGCAGGTGGTGGAATGGCGGATGAGTGGGAGTCCACTCGTTTGATTCCCGCCGTGTCGGCGGTGGATCTGCGGGCCCTCGGTGAAGGTAACGGCATCTCGGAGGACCTTTTCCTGCAGCTGCAGCGTGCACGCGCTGCATTGGAAGAGACCGCACAACTGCTGGCCGATGCCGATCCAACTGACCCCGGAATCGGCCAGATGCTCGCCTTTGCCGGTTACACCTATGTCTTCCTCGGGGAGACCTTCTGCTCGGGCATACCGTTCAGCACCTTCGCTGTCGGAGAACCTCCGGCCTTCGGCGCGCCCGAGACGACGGCGCAGGTGTTCGAGCGTGGGGTGGCCGGTTTCGAGCGCGCCCTGCCCAGCGCCATCGACGAGCAACACGGGAATCTTGCTCGGGTCGGTCTGGGGCGCGCGCTGCTCAACCTGGCTGACTCGGAAGGGGCTCGAGGTACCGTCGCGTTGGTGCCGACCGACTTCGTGAGATACACCGAGTACACGGAACGGCAGTTGGAGGTCACCAGAAACGGCATCTTCGATCAACATGTGGCATTTGGAGCCTGGTCGTTGGCCGATAACCAGGGTGCCAACGGTTTGTTCTTCCTCTCTGCGACCGATCCCCGCGTCCCATGGATCGAGGCGCCGAATCCCAGTTCCCCCGGGGTCACTTACTTTCAGCTGCTCACCTACCCCTCCGCCGATGTCCCCGTGCCGCTGGCGACGGGTATCGAGGCCCGGCTGATCGAGGCGGAAGCGGCCTTGGCCGCGGGTGACGCTGGCGAGATGGTGGCGATCCTCCAGGCGCTGCGGGATTATGGCAGTAACAGTCTGGGCTTGGATTTCTCGCAGATCGATCTCATCGCCGACCAGGGCTCGGTGGACGGCAACGTGGATCTCCTGTTTCAGGAACGGGGCTTCTGGCTGTTCACGACGGGCCACCGGCTGGGCGACCTGCGGCGGCTGATACGGCAGTACGGTCGCGATCCGCAGTCGGTGTTTCCTACGGGAGTGAGCTCCGTAGGCCCCTTTGGGCCGGACGTGAATCTCCCCGTGTCACAAGTCGAAGCGAACAACCCCGAGTTCACCGGCTGCTTGGATCGGGACGCCTAGGAACGGTCGACCGCTCCTACTTCTTTGGCCGCATGAACTCCTGATACGGCGGGTAGTCGCGCAGCGAGGCGAAATCGGGACTTGCATGAAAACGGAGATTGTAGCCGTGCTTGGACGCTTCATGGAGCAGGGCCACTGCGTCGTCCCGCTCGCCCAGGATCGCTGCGATCTCGGCGCGCCACACGGCGACGGTGGAGCGATCCCAGGGGGGTACATCGGCCTGTGCTAGCTCATCGCTCAAACGCCGGGCCTCGTCTCGGTCGCCACGCCACGCGGCAAGTCTCCCCAACACCGACACGCCCGCCTCCCGTAACTTCTCGAGGCGTGGCCCGAACCGCAGGGTATCCATGTTACTCTGTGCCTCTTCATGCCGGCCCGCGGAATACAACGCTATGAACAGCCCGCTCTGGTCCCCTCGCTCCCGTTGCCACTCGACCGCACCATTCAGCGCTTCCGCGGCAGCCTCTCGTTGATCGTGAACCTCGAGCGCGAGTCCCGCCTCTCGCATGATGTCGCCAGGAGTCATGGTTCCTTCGTCCCTCCGCCACAACGCTTGGCCTTCGTCGATCAATGCCATGACGTCGTCCGGGCGTCCCAAGGCGGCCAGCGCCCGGGCCTCGAGGAGGAGGAGAGGCAGCACGCTGGGGTACTGCCTGCGCGCGCGGCGCGCCTCC
>JBDHFY010000449.1:0-3109 GCA_039590195.1 Gemmatimonadota bacterium
CCCAATGCCGGAGGGATCGGGATATGAAGCCTCGAAACCTTGTTCGTCTTCTTGTCTCGCCGAGTGCCGTACTGTTCGTTGCGGCCACGGCACCCCAGCCCCTTGCGGGGACCACCCCGGTCTGGCACCGACAAACGGCGCAAGCTGATTCCGCAGACAAGAAGGAAGAGAAGGGCCTTCCGCTGCAACCCGGGCGCACCATCAACCTCTCGACTGACGAGGGGTCGTGGCTGTCGCTGGATGTGAGCCCGGACGGCCAGTCCATCGTGTTCGATCTCCTGGGCGACCTGTACACCGTACCCTTGGAGGGCGGCGAGGCCACCCGGGCAACGAGCGGATTGGCGTTCGACGGCCAGCCCCGCTTCAGTCCGGACGGCAAGACAATTCTCTTCGTATCCGACCGGAGCGGTGGGGAGAACCTCTGGACCATCGACCTCGAGACCGGCGACACGACGCAGATCACAGAGGGTAATAGTCGCGGCTATCAATCGCCCACGTGGACGCCCGACGGCGCGTACGTTGTTGCGTCTCAGCAGGAGACGAGATTGGGTGTGTCCAAGTTGTGGATGGGGCACGTGGACGGAGGGTCCGGGGTGCAGCTCATCAAGGAGCCCAAGGACCGCAAGACCATGGGCGCCGCGGTGACGCCCGATGGGCGGCATATGTGGTACGCCCGGCGTAACAGGAGTTGGCAATACAATGCACAGCTCCCCCAGTACCAGTTGGCGGTCTACGATCGGGAAACGGGGCGCACCTACGCACGGTCCTCTCGCTACGGCTCGGCGTTCCGCCCGACGCTCTCCCCGGACGGGAAATGGTTGGTGTACGGCACCCGCCACGAGGACCAGACGGGATTACGCCTGCGAGATCTCGCAACCGGCGACGAGCGATGGCTCGTCTACCCGGTGCAGCGAGACGACCAGGAGTCCATCGCCGACCGGGACGTGCTGCCGGGCATGGCATTTACACCGGATTCCCGAGAACTCGTGGCGTCGTATGGCGGGAAGATCTGGCGTGTCCCAATAGACGGCGGTGAGCCGGTTCAGATCCCTTTTCAGGTCGACGTCGAGCTCGAGGTCGGTCCGGAGCTTTCGTTCGATTACGACATCGACGACTCCGCGGAGTTCATGGTCCATCAGGTTCGTGACGCGGTGCCTTCGCCCGACGTTACGACCCTCGCCTTTGCGGCCCTCGACCGATTGTACGTGATGGAGCATCCGGACGGCGAGCCGCGCCGGCTGACGGATTCGGAAGTGACGGAGGCGCATCCCGTGTGGTCACCGGACGGTTCTTGGATTGCATACGTGACCTGGTCACCGGACGGAGGTCACATTTACAAGGTCCGGTCGAACGGTCGCGGCAGTCCCGTGCAGCTGACGTCTCTTTCCGCCACTTATCAGCAGCTCGCGTGGTCGAACGACGGCGAGCGAATTGTCGCGGTCCGGGGACCGACGCGGGCCTACCAGGAAGCCACCGGGCGCCGCGCACCGGGCGCGGTGGACGATTTGGTGTGGGTGCTCGCGGACGGCGGCGACGTGAACGTCGTGGCTCCCGCGGAAGGACGGTCCCGCCCCCACTTCAGCCGCGACTCGGATCGGATCTACCTGCACCACAACGAGCACGGCCTGGTGTCCATCCGTTGGGACGGCACCGACGAGAAGCAGCACGTGAAGGTCGTCGGCAACAAACGCCCCGGCGCAGAACAGCCGAACCGAGCATCGCTGATATTGATGGCGCCGGTGGGAGACCGTGCTCTTGCCCAGGTGAATAGCGATCTCTACGTGGTGACGGTCCCGTACGTCGGAGGGGATACACCAACGATCTCCGTTGCGAACCCCGAGAAGGCGGCCTTCCCGGCCCGCAAGCTCACCGACATTGGCGGGCAGTTCCCCGCTTGGAGTAGAGACGGCGGCAAGGTTCACTGGTCCATGGGCAATGCTCACGTCGTGTACGATTTGGACGAGGCCAAGGCGGTGGAGGACAGTATCGAGGCGGCGAAGAGGGCCGAGCAGGATGAGAGCGAGCAAGAGGCTGAGGGGGAGCGTGAAGAGGAGGGTGAGGAGGAGAAGGGTTACGAGCCCCTCGAGTTCCGCATCGAGATCGCCGTTTCTCGAGACATCCCGCAGGGCACGGTTGTGTTGCGCGGTGCCCGTGTCGTCACGATGCGTGCCGACGAGGTGATTGAAAACGCCGACGTGCTGGTGCGCAACAATCGCTTTGCCGGTGTAGGCCGCCGGGGGCAAGTAGATGTTCCCGCCGATGCGCACGTCATCGATGTGACCGGGCTGACGATCATGCCCGGTTTCGTTGACACGCACGCGCACATGGGGCCCGCGTGGGATATTCACAAGACGCAGGTGTGGCCGTACCTGGCGAACCTCGCCTACGGGGTCACCACCACGCGCGACCCTCAGACGTCGAGTACCGATGTCGTCACGTACGGTGACCTAGTCGAGTCGGGTAAGATGCTCGGCCCGCGCGTCTATTCCACGGGACCGGGCGTGTTCGGCGATTACATCGAGGATCCCATCCGCGACCTCGACCACGCGCGCGATATCCTCAAACGGTATAGCGAGTATTACGACACGAAGACGATCAAGATGTACATGGCGGGTAACCGCCAGCAGCGCCAGTGGGTGATCATGGCGGCGCGGGAACAAGGAATGATGCCCACGACCGAGGGCGGGCTGCGGTTCATGTACGATCTCACGATGATGATCGATGGCTATCCCGGTCAGGAACACTCGCTTCCGGTCTCCCCGTTGTTCAAGGACGTGGTCACGCTGGCCGCGCAGTCTGGGATCACCTACACCCCGACGCTGTTGGTGGCATACGGCGGGCCGTGGGCGGAGAATTACTACTACTCGCGCGAAAACCCTCACGACGATCCCAAGCTCAGGCGCTTCACGCCGCACAGCGAGATCGACCAGAAGACCAGGCGGCGCAATGCCGGTTGGTTCCGCGACGACGAACACGTGTTCCAGCGCCATGCAAGAGTGCTCAAGGACATCGTCGAGGAGGGCGGCCGGGTGGGAGTGGGTTCCCACGGGCAACTCCAGGGTCTGGGCTATCACTGGGAGCTGTGGTCCATACAGTCGGGCGGCATGTC
>JBDHFY010000450.1:0-3087 GCA_039590195.1 Gemmatimonadota bacterium
TTCGCGCCATGCGTCTTGCCTGCCTACATCGGAGTCGAGGATGAAGCCCTTGATGTTCACGCTCGCCATCCTCTTGGCGCCCGCGTCACTGCCCGCCCAGGATAGCGTCATCGTTATTGATCCCACGGTGCCGTTCGATGACCAGGGCCAGGAGCCAGGCCCCCCAGCAGACATCGTGCGGGATGCCATCCGCGCATACAACGACTCCGGGACCGTCCGGTTTGCCGGCGACGTCGTCATCCCCAAAGGAACAACCCTCACCGGTCGCTTCGCCCTGTTTCGGGGAACCCTGCGCGTGCATGGTGCTCTCGACGGACCGGTCACCTTGTTAGATGGGGATCTCATCATCGAAGCTGGCGGCCAGGTCCGGGGTGACGTCCTCATCGTCGGGGGGCAACTGCGCGTGAGGGCGACGGGACTCCAGATCGGGCGCGCGAGGACTTTCGTTGAATCCGCCCCCGTGCGCAGGGAAGAGTCCGGTCTACTGAGAATCCGGGAACGCCACAGGGCCCTCGGCGAGATTCCAAGAGCATCGAAGTCCTTTCAATCTGGTGCGTTGCGCACCACGCTTCGGCTTAGCACCGGGCACACGTATAACCGAGTGGAAGGGGTGCCCGTGCACTTCGGCCCACTGTTCGAGTGGCGGCCCTCTTCAGCGGGATCGGTCGACCTCGACCTCCGAGGAATCCTCCGGACCGCACCCGATGAATCGGACCTGCGGCGCGACCTGGGCTACATCACACGCCTCACCTGGCGCCGCACGACCCTACCGCTCGCCGGTGTTGGTATCACAGCGCACAGCGAGATGCGCACAATCGAGGATCAACCTCTCTCGAGCATTGAATCCGGATGGTCGGCCTTCCTGCTGCAACGGGATTATCGTGACCTGTTCGAGGGTCAAGGATTTGGAGGTCATGCCTACCTGCAGCCGGGGCGCTCGTTCCGTATTGACGTCGGGTTTCGCCGAGACAACGAACGGTCGGCCCGTGACAGCGACCCATGGTCGCTCTTTCGCAATAGCGATCGCTGGCGAGCCAACCCACTCATCGATGACGGCCACTTCCTCACGGCCAATGTCGGGCTGAGTCTCGACACCAGACCCAGTCGTGACTTCGCGGCGTCCGGCTGGTGGGTTCGTGCGGTCTACGAGTACGGAGAGAGTGACGATGTTGCCCCCGTTGTATTGCCAACCGCCATTCGGAATCCCATTCCCATCGACGGGTCGTACTCATTCAGTCGGCTGTATCTCGATGCGCGGCGGTACTTGCGCGTTTCTCCCGGCAGCCGCGTACGCCTGCGCGTGCTGGCTAAGGGGTGGCTTGCCGGTGACCCCCTCCCGATCCAGCGGCGGTATTCGCTCGGAGGACCAGGGCTTCTTCCGGGCTACAGCTTTCGGTCCCTCACCTGCACGCCGTCCGGGTTTCAGAATGCCGGGAGGACCGCGTTCTGCGATCGCGTGACGGTGGTCCAAGGTGAGTTTCGCACCCGGCTCCGGCTGGGTCTGGTCTCTCGCTTCCTCGACCGCGCCAGCCTGAACCTCGACCGCTTCATCGGCCTCGACGAGGCGGACCTCGTGTTCTTTACCGACGTGGGAATGACATGGCTTTCCGGCGATGGACCCGGACGCGTCCCGAACGATCGTCTTCCGTCCCTCGATCTCTGGAAGGCCGATGTCGGGATCGGTGTTGACCTCGGGGGGCTCGGTCTCTACCTGGCCAAGGCTCTTACGGACGGGGAACCCGTTCGCCTGACTGCACGGCTCGAGCATCGGTTCTAGGCCGACCGGCCATTGGTGCGGAGCGAACGGTGCCCCAAGTGAGGTGTTGGGCGCGTTTGATGCGGCGGGCGTTGTGGCTCGTCTGTGCCGCGATGGGACTGGGACGCGGAATAGCCGCGCAGGAAGTACCCACGCCGACCCCACGCCTCGACATCTCTCTGTCTGAGGATTCGCTCGATCCTCAGTCCGTGTTCCCTCTGGTGCGAACCCACGATCTCTTGACCGGGAGTCCGTGGATCTCCCTGCTTCGAGAAGGGCTCCCGGTTCGGCTGAGATATCGGCTCGAACTCTGGCAATCGAAGAGCGCGTGGTTCGATAACCTGGTGCGGCACGTGGAATGGGACGTCGTCATACGGTGGGAACCGGTGCTCTTCGAGTTCTCCGTGCGGACCATCACCAGCTCCGGCACGCGAGAGCGACGCTACGCGACGACGGAAGCCCTCGCGTCAGCCCTCGGTTCCACGTATCGCATCGCCATCCAACCGTCGGTCCAGGGGGGGACCCACTACTACGTGACGAGCCTCTCGGTCTCGACACTATCCGACTCGGACATCGAAGAATTAGAACGTTTCATGCGGGGCGATGACGACGAAGGCAAGGACGAAACGCTCGGCGGCATCATCGGACGTGAAGTGACGCGTCTCCTACTCCGCATGGCAGGGCTCCCCAGTATCAGGCTGGAAGGAAGGTCCCGGCGTTTCGGGGAATGAGAGACCGCAGGCTGATGTAGATACGACGACGACGCTGGGAACGACGCCTAGCCGGCGAGGGCCTGCAGCGCATCCTCTCCATAGAACATGCGAATGTACTTGGCCTGAGTCCCGGTGAGCCTGCGAACCGCCCAGGAGAGGTGCACGAAATGCGGTTCGGAGGGCGGCACCATAGGAAACATGTGGCATTCCTGCGGCAGCCTGTTTCCCTTCCGAGTATTGCACCTGCTGCAAGCCGTCACAACGTTCGTCCACTCGTTCGTGCCACCACGCGAAAGCGGAACGATATGATCTCGGGTCAGACACTCACGTGGCCGAAGCTGTGCCGTTGGCCGGTGACAATACTGACAACGATAGTCGTCCCGAGCAAAAAGGAAGGTGTTGGTCACCTGCCGGCGGAACCGCCGGGGGACATGAATGAACTTGATGAGACGGATGATGGCCGGGCGCGGGAGCGTGATCCGCTCGCTTCGGAACACGTCGGATCCCTCGGGTTCGACGATCTCGGCCTTGCCGTCGATCACGAGTCGGAGAGCACGGCGCACGGGAACCATCGTGAGCGGCTCGAATGAGGCATTCAATGCTAAGCAGCGCACTCGC
>JBDHFY010000451.1:0-3306 GCA_039590195.1 Gemmatimonadota bacterium
CGACGACCATGAGATCGTCGTGCCGAACAGCAAGCTCGCCGATGCCATAGTCACCAACTACTACCTGCCCCGAAAAGTGCTGTGGCTGCGGTGCGACGTGGGCGTCGGATATGAAAGCGACCTGGAGAAGGTGGAGGCCGTCTCCCTCCATGTCGCGCATGACGTTGTCCGCCAGTTCAGCGGAAGCGTGAGAGACCTGGAGCCTGCCCTCCGCTTCCACACGTTCGGCGACTCGAGCGTGGACTTCACAATGCGCATACCGGTAGAAGAGTTTTCGGGGCAGTTCAGAGTGCGTCACGAGTTCGTGAAACGGCTGCACGCCCGCTATCGAGACGAAGGGATCAACATACCTTTCCCGATTCGGACGCTGCAGCTGCCGGAGACAAGGGGAGCAGTGGAAGCTCGTCCATGGCAGAGCCGCCCTCTTGGCCCCCGCTCCCCAGCCGTGTACTTTGCGACGCAAAGTTCATATGTGGCTGAATTGGTAAGCAGCATCGGCGGTACAAGGCCCAAGCGCACCGGGAGGTAGTAATGAAGAGGTGGCTGAGACGCCTCCGCGGCGCAATCGGGATGGGCCTGACCTGGGCAATAGCATGGTTCGGCGCGGGCGTCATCCTCCTGCTGGTAGTCGGTGCTGACGCCGCCGACGTCCCGTTTCCCATCGGGTTTGCTCTGTTCGGCTTTCTTGCCGGCGCCACGTTCTCTGGGGTCCTCGCGATTGTTGAGGGCCGTCGCAGGCTTGATCAGATGTCGCTTCCGCGCTTTGCAGTGTGGGGGGCCGTTGGGGGTCTTCTGCTGTCCGGGATCTTTGTCGTGGCCGCGGACGTTGGAGGCGACGTCATTCTGGTGTTGGGCCCCGTGTTCGCATTGTCGAGTGCGGCCTCCGCTGCAGGTTCCCTGGCCCTAGCCAGACTGGCGGAGGACCGAGAATCGCTCGACGCCGGTGCGGACGTGGCCGAGGAGGGGCTTACCGAAGGTGAGGCGCGGGAGATGCTCGGAGGCGGGGGCTGATCCCTCAGCTCGGCTCCAGTCCGGAGTCTTGGAAGACGTTGCTCGTCCAGTTGTTGGCGGGTGGCCCGAGTGGGGTGCCCGGAGACGCCTAGAACGCTTCGCGAGCAGGTATCTGGAGGTCACGCGTTGGAGCCATGTTCAAAGGCGACCGGTGAGTGTGTGTCAGCCTGTCCCGACGTGGGTCGCTTACACGTCCGCACCCTCTCCTCAACGAATCCCTGCCCCTCCGCTCCCCGCCAACGCTTCCATTCTCGGACTATTTGACTAACATGGGCCTCGCCTGACAGAGAAGCGCCAGTGGATCAGCAACAAGGAGCAGGAATGTCGATTGCGAGAGGAACGCGGGCCTTCGTTCTGGCCTTAGCAGTCGGGATCATGTTGACCGCGTCTGATGCGTATGCCCAGGTTCCGGTTCAGGAGCCATCGTCGGAGGATGACATACGGGCCGCACTGTTCGGCGGCGTACCGGGAGATCGCTGGAAGGAGGGGCTGCTGTTCGAAGGCATCCGGCCGTCGCCGTGGATGAAGAGTGCGTCGAACTGGTTCCCGCGGACCGAGGAGATCCAGCCCAACGAAATGCGCATCATTTACATGGGCAGTGCGCCGTTCCTTCGTCCAGGCCAGATGAACACGTCGATTTTTGTACAGCTAGGGAACGGCGACAACTTCATTTTCGACATCGGCGAAGGGTCCCCGGCCAACTACATCGCCGCTGGCTTCGCTTTGAATGAGCTCAAGCACGTCTTCATTACTCACCTGCACGTCGATCATTTCGGCGGCTTGCCCTACCTGTGGATGTTCGGAACGTGGGCGGGCGGCTGGCACCAGCCCCTGACCGTGCACGGTCCGTCGGGCCGCACGTCTGAGTACGGTACCGCGACCATGGTCGAGGGCATGAAGATGATGCTGGGATGGCATCGTGACGCGTTCAGCGTGTTCCCGGTCGGCGATGGCTGGGACATCCAGGTCAACGAGTTCGACTTTCGCGACAACGGAGGCGTGGTCTACGAGAACGATGGCGTGCGTGTCATCCACTGGCAGCGATCGCATGCCAAGGACGGCGCATCGGGCTATCGCCTGGACTGGAACGGGCTGTGTTTTGTGTGGACCGGAGACGGTCGTCCCAGCAAGCTGGACGCCAAGTACGCCGAGGGCTGTGATGTCTACGTCACTGAAATGCAGCCTGAACTGGTCGAAATCAGCTCGGGCGTTCAGGGCGTACCGCCCTTCCTGGCCCGTTACACGATCGACACGCACCACACGCCGGGCTACGCGGCAGGCTACGTTGCCAATCAGGTACAGCCACGTCTGTTCATGACCACCCACATGCCGTTCGATCCGTATGTCAACGAGGAGTCCGTCGCCGAAATCAGGGAGCACTGGAACGGACCATTCCATTTCGGCGCCCCCGACGGAGTCGTCGTGAACGTGACGAAGGAGCAGATCTGGGTGCGAGAGGGAATCCTCCCGGATTACCCGAACAGCCGAGCGCCCCAGTTCGACTTCACCAACGGTCAGCTGGTTGTTCCTCATCCGCCGACGAGCCGCGAGGAGATCCAGGAACCGTTCGTCCGTGACCAGCAGATCGATCCCGCGGAGTACTATCCGCCAGGTTACATGCCGGAGTTGCTCGAGCACTGGCCGGTCGAGGGAGACCTGGTAGTGCCGCTCGACGCGCTTCCCGAGAGTCTCAAGGAGAGCATGGGAGCGGAATGGCGTGTCCGGACGAAGAACCGAAAGGTGCTCGAGGCGCAGGGCGACCAGTAAGGACGGCAGACTGACCTCCCCGATGGATCCTTGGCGTGCCGGTCACGGATGTGGCCGGCACGCCTTCTTCCTCAGATTGGGGCCCGGCCACTGTACCCCAGTTTGTACCCTGACTGTCGGTACGTAGAGGGACTCAGGAAGACTTCTTCAGCCGCGTCGCCTCACGATGTCCTGGAGGCGTGCCCGGGCGGCCTCGACTCAAGGTTGCAGCTCGGGGTCAGCCTCAGCCCACAAATCGACGAACCGGCGGGCTGCTTGCTGTCGCCCGGCGCGGCGGCAGCTGCCTCGAAGCGGGATGCGTGCCGCCCCTGTACGACGGCCGTCGCGACGATGATGGGAAGACCGATCAGCAGGAGGAGCAGCGCGAACGGGAACACCCAGCCGGGAAGGTCTCAACGCTCGCCATTCGCCAGCTCGCTGCGAACCTGTTCGACATCGACCGCCACCGTCCATATGTCGAAGTTGCCTGAGCGCGTGCTGACGAAGGCGATCCTGGTTCCATCGGGGGACCAGGCAGGTCCGTCATCG
>JBDHFY010000452.1:0-5063 GCA_039590195.1 Gemmatimonadota bacterium
GGCGCCGCATGCCACGATCGTGGACGCCCCCCGAGATCGCCAGCTTGGCGCCGATGGGGCCGTCACACGGCGCCGAGATGACGTGGCGAATGGCGGAGCAGGTTGCAGGCCCAGGGTGGTTGCTGGTCGGGGATGCCGCCGCAACCCTCGACCCAGCGTCATCGCATGGAGTGTTGCGGGCGCTGTTGAGTGGACTGATGGCCGGTCGGGCCGCTGCGATCGCCTGCGGTTCACCTGGCCGCTCGCGCGACGCGTTTGCCAAATACGATGCGTGGTTTCGATCTGGCGTGATGCGCGACGTCGAAACGCTGCGGGCAGCGTACGCGGAATGGACTGGGGAGGGAGGATGCTAGAGGTTGTTTCGCCTCAAGCTCGCGGCAAAGGCCGACGCGGGCCCTTCGTAGGCAGCAGGGAGCAATGAGCGGCGCGCAGTCGCTTCCGCGTAATGCTCCCTGTTCCTTGCCCCTTCCCTACCGGGTCCAGATCACGATCGCACCGCAGGCGTTGATTGCGCCTCCGCGCGTTCCCGACAGGCTCCGGCTCCTACCTTGAGGACGACCTTGCGGTTGTGCTTGACGTCATGCGCCAAGTACACGGTCGCCATGCCGCCCGCGCCGAGCCCGCGCTCGATCGCGTAGCGGTGCGCGAGGGCCGTCGACCGGCCGTCGGGAATCGTGGTCATCATCGCAATGTTCTCAGTCCTCAACGCGACGACGGAGCTCTGCCGTCCAATTCGTGACGAGTACGACGTGGCCGATGTCTTCAGTCTCGTGGCGGCGAATCATGAGAAAACGACCGTCGGGACCGACGCGATAATCCCAGTTGTCGTACGGATCCATCGAAAACAAGTGTTCAGGATCCGAATGGCCGAACCTCGAACCTAGCGACACGCGCACGGCTACCAGATCATTGTCGCTATCAACGTAATAGAGCTCTCGACCATCGCGGCTCCATTCGGGTACGGAACCACCTCCGTAGGAGACTTGGAAACGATTCCCGGTTCCAGACAAGGCAGCCACCCACACCTCCATCCTACCAGACTCGTCACCGTGATATGCCACCCAACGGCCGTCCGGTGACACACTAGGTTGACACTCGTAAAACGGGGTAACGACCACTGGGGAGACCGAATCGGCGGCCGGCCAAAACGCGTAGATGTCACCCTCTCCCTGAAGGCTGAAGAGCTCGCAGAAAACAACGACCTCACCGTCCCTCGAGACAGACTTGCGGAAGATCTCTCCAGGCCGGTTCAAGATCATACGGGCCGCTGCGCTGCCGTCCCAGCGTTTCGCGAACAAATCCCAATTCCCCCCGCGAGGCGACGAGAACAACACGACGCTGTCATTCAGGAATACCGGGTACTCGTCGAGCACCTCTCCAAAGGTGAGTCTAGTAAGCGGCCCGTCTGGCATGGCTCGCGCGTACACGTTTGGCGGGATCCGCGGCCGATGGATCGTCACGGCTAGGCGCATTCCGTCAGGCGACAGCGCATGAGAGGTCCACCAACCGACTCGCGGCTCACCGGCGGGGCTCTCCTCCCCGCTGCGCGATACCCATACTACGCCATCTGAGCGATACGGCGCACCGACCGCGTAGAGAAGGTCACCTTCACTAGAGATCGCGAACTCGGCTAGAGATGAAAGGCCACCGCGGACGCGTATGCCCTCCAAAACGGCAACAGGGGACGACGTGAACCGCTGTGCGTTTTGGTCGAACCGGCCGGCCATCAAGACACCGTCAGCGCGCGCGAACATGAGGTGTCCCGAAGACGTGTAGTGGGGCGAAAGGCCACGAACCCCGAGAGGCTTGATGCCCCCGGTTCCCAGATCGAGCAGAGCCACCTCGCTGCCCTCAAGGTCGTCGAGCCTTCGGGGTCGAATCACGAAGAGGAGCGCCTCGCCGTTAGGAAGCAGTTTGGGCGACATATGGGCGACTCCGCTCTCGAGGGAATCGGGAGTTGTGAGGATCTCCGCCGAACCCCCAGCAGAAGGGACGCGCGCCAGGCCCCGCCCCGGATGATTGTAGTAGATGAATCCGTCGGTCCCCCAGTGAATACCTGCCGCTCCCCCCGCCTCCTCTGTGTCCGGCTGGCGAAAAAGAGAGATGTTGGCCGTATCCGAGTGCATCGAGCGCCACGGCCGCTGTGTCTCGGAAGTCTCGGACCCAGAAGATCCCACCAGGTCCGAAGTAGGCCATCCGCTCCCCGTCAGGTGAGAGGTAGATCGACGCGCCCCACGGGTGCAGGGAACGCGGCGGATCGATGGTCAGCGGAAGGTGAAGAGTCGGCTGAGGCTCGTCCGCCGGTCGGAGCCAGCCCCAAGCCGCAAAAATGCCGACGAATACCAACGAACCTATCAGCACCCGGTTTGCACGACGCTCGCCCGGCGAAACGAGGTGAGGTTCGCGAAGGCCGAACCGACTATTGGCTAACGCCGCCGCGAAGTCATGGGCCCTCTCGAACCGATCCGCCGGCAACTTCTCCAGCGCTACGGCTACCGCCGCCGCCACATTCGGCGGCACTGCCTTCCGCATCTTCGTAACCGGCTGCGCTTCTTCGGTGACGATCTTCGCAATGATCTGTTGCGCCGTTCCGCCGATGTGCGGTGGATCCCCCGTCAGCATCTCATAGAGCACTGCCCCCAAGGAGTACACGTCAGACCGGTTCGTCAGGTCCTTCTCCGCTGTTGCTTGCTCCGGCGACATGTAATGCGGTGTGCCGAGTGACAAGTCCGTCTCCGTCATCCCCCCGCCCGCTGCCGCACTCACCGCCAGCGCAATGCCGAAATCCGCGACCATCGGGTGGCTGTCATCCAGCAGGATGTTCTCGGGCTTGATGTCGCGGTGGATGACGTCGTTCCGATGCGCGTAGTCGAGGGCGTCGGCCACCTCTGTCGTGATTTTGACCGCTTCCTCGATGCCGAGCTGCTTCTCGCGGTCCAACTTGTCGCGAAGGGTTTCCCCCTCGATGTAGGGCATGACGTAATAGAGAAAGCCACCCGCCTCGCCCGAATCGAACAGGGGCAGGATGTGCGGGTGCTGCAGGCTCGCCGTGGTCGTGATCTCGTGTACGAAGCGTTCGGCCCCGAGCACGGCCGCGAGTTCGGGCTTCAGCACCTTGAGCGCCACGTTCCGCCTGTGCTTGAGATCTTCAGCGAGATGGACGGTGGCCATGCCGCCGGCGCCCAGCTCCCGCTCGATGCGGTAGCGGTCGGCGAGGGCGGTCTTCAGGCGATCGAGTTGCTCAGCTTGGTCGGGCACCGCGCGATCCCCCAAGAAACTTCTCATTCATTATGCGGGCACGACGCTGTAGGGGCCAGAAGATCGACACAGCTCAGCAGTTCCTGCAGGCGCCGCCGATCCTGCGCGCATGTCGCGGACAGCACCGCTCCGGCGAGTAACCCGACTTCACCACTGCCATCCCAGCCGCTCGATAAGCCACAGTTGTCGATCCACGCGGGCCGTGCATCGAAGGAATGATCGGTGTCGTGCGATCGCTGCGTCGCGACCGGCACGCAACCGGACCGGGTGGCGCTCTCATCAAGGGCCCTCGAGACGATTAGAGGATCGTGAGAATCCTCTAACACCTGCCAATTGCACAGCGGTGAGCGTTCACTCCGGGGTATCGTACCGGAGCTTCTTCCAAGAGGAAATGATATGGAGATCCGGCGACGCCCGGACCGGGTCGCCCCCACAGTCCTGGTACTGGACCGGGTCGGAACCTTCCAGTCCTTCGCACGGCAGGCCCTCGCTCCGGGGGGCTATCGGGTCCTCTGGGGGGAGAGCCCTCCCGAAGTGATCTCGGCGCTCGAGGGGGGGCGGGTCGACGCGGTCCTCCTGGACGTGTGTGTTCCCCACCAGGGGCTCCTCGACGGGGTGGCGTCGGTGATCCGGACCCGGACCGGGGCCCGCATGGTGGTGGTGACGGGGTGTCCCCTCATGGACGCCGCGGCCCGGGTCCTCTATCCGGAGGCGGATGGCTTCCTCCAGAAGCCGTGTGCGGCGGAGGAACTCCGCAGCCAGGTCGCCGGCCGGCCCGACGCCCTGTCCTTGCCCGAGGAGCCCGGGCTCCCGTTTCACCGGATCGTCGGCACGTCACCGGGCATCAGACGAGTGATCGAGCAGATCCAGGAGGTGGCGCCCACGGAGTCGACGATCCTCATCACCGGCGAGACGGGCACGGGAAAGGAGCTCGTGGCGGCGGCCATCTACGAGTGCTCCCGTCGTAGGAACCGGCCCTATGTCGTGGTGGACACCATAGCGCTCTCCGAGACCCTCCTGGAGTCCGAGCTTTTCGGCCACACAAAGGGCGCGTTCACTGGGGCCGTCAGGGACAAGCCCGGTCTTTTCGAGGCCGCCGACGGGGGGACGATCTTCCTCGACGAGGTCGGTGAAATACAACCCGCAGTACAGGTTCGGCTCCTCCGGGCAATCCAGGAGCGGGAGGTGCGCCGCCTGGGGACCGTGGAACCGAGCAAGGTCGATGTCCGCATCATCGCGGCGACACAGTGGAACCTGGAGGAGGCGGTAAAATCCGGTCGGTTGCGTGCGGATCTCTACTATCGGCTGACCGTATACACCATCAAGATTCCACCCCTCCGCGAGCGGCCCGAGGACATCTCGCTCCTGGTGGAGAATGGGTTGACGGCCGCGGGCCCGCAGGATGGGCGGGCAAGCCGCTGTACTGACCTGGCCCTGCGAACGCTGGAGAGCTACGACTGGCCCGGGAACGTCCGGGAGCTCCTGGCCGTGCTGGAGCGGGCGCGGATCAGCGCGGGAGGCGACCGGCTCGCGGCGACGGACCTCCCGGAGCGGGTTCGAGTCGCCTGGAGAGAGAAGATGCTCTCGGGTGGTGATTTGAAGAAGAGGACGGCAATCATCCAGGCGCTGGAAGAAACGGGTGGGCACCGGGGCAGGGCGGCTGAGGTGCTGGGCGTCGGTCGCACGACGCTGTGGCGCTGGCTGGCGCAGTACGGGCTTCGATGATCGAATGCCTTGCCTTGGGAGACCTCCGCACCTGATCGCGACTTCGGGCTCCGGTAGTTGGGCCCGGGTCGTGGGTGGCG
>JBDHFY010000453.1:0-3071 GCA_039590195.1 Gemmatimonadota bacterium
TCGGGGGTGCTGGCCACGTCCTTGAAGCCGCCCTCCTTGCCGTGACCGGTGACGTGGCAGGGGATGCAGGTGGCGTCCGTGGTGTAGTCCTTGTCGGGGTCCAGGCCGGCCTTCTTCTTCGCCTCGGTCCGCTCTCCGGGCTTGAGCGTGTCGAACGAGTTGGCCATCTTGGTCTCCGCCCAGGATTTGTACTCCTTCAGATGGCACAACTTGCACTTCTTGCTGCCGACGTAGGCGTGATCGTCCGCCGCCGTCGCGGCGAGCCCCGCGAACAGGACGAACGGCGCGACAAGCAACACAAACGTTTGGATGAGTCGCTTCGCCATGGATCCAGATCTCCTCATTTTGAACCCCTCGGATTCGCGGTCACGAAACCGAAGCCCCCGCTCGTGACCGGCGCTCCGGCGACCAACCGACTCGACAATCCAATCCTATTCTCCCCGGAAGCCGTTTCTGAGTCAAACAGTGCCGGCCAGCGCGACGCACGTGGCCTGCATCTCCGGGCCCGGGCCGCTTGATCCTGTCCCTTTCATTGACCGGATCCGGCGCTTCCCGCAATCGTCGATGGCCATTCCGGGACTTGAAGAAAGAGAAAGACTTGCAAGTTGGCTGAGGCGGGTGGATTCGAACCACCATGACCGGATTAACAGTCCGGCAGGTTGCCAGTTACCTCACACCTCAACGATTTGCGATAAGTTACCGCCGGCGGGTGAGTTAGGCAACCCGGTGTTCGAGCGCACTTGGCCGTTAGCTCCGCCCGAGTCCCCGGATTCGCCCGTACCGAGAGCCTCTGCTCCTCCGACCCCGGTCTGCCACGCAGGAACGACGATCGGCCGGACTAGCTAGTTCCCGTGGTCGTACTTCAACCGATAGTGCTCGTGCGTGCCTCTCGCCACCCGCTCGGCGTAGTTGAACTCGTAGCCGACGTCGATGAACGGGCTGTCCTCGTTGTGACACTTGCGGCAGACACGCGCGGTGGGGGGATAGACCAGCCCCGCCTCTCGAGCCTCCCCCGTTTTGAACGTCGGATCGTCGGCGTCCATCACCGTCTTGACGTACATACCGCCCGGCCCATGACAGGCCTCGCACGTCACACCCGCCATCTCCGGGGTCTCCTCGATGGACACGAAGCCCCCGACCAGACCGTAGCCGGTCGTGTGGCAGTAGAGACAGTCCACGACCTCGGTGTAGTCCGCCTCGGGATCCAGGCCGACCATCTCCTTCTCCTCAGCGAAAACGCCGGGTTGCAGAGCATCGAAGCTCTTCGCCATCCGCGTCTCGGCCCAGGACTTTCCCTGCTTCTGATGACATTCTTCGGTGCAGGTCTGCGGACCCACGAAGCCGGTTTCGGTGCCGTGCCTGTAGCCGGGCTTGGCCCAGAAGTAAGTGGCGATCATGATCGCCAGAGTCAGGACGATCGTGATGGGCCAGGCTCCCTCGGGAATCTTCGGCCTCGGCTTGTCCTCCATTCGGATTCCCCCGTGGTTAGTGCTCGTACTTGAGCGCGAACTTCTCGTGTGTGCCTACCTCCTTGTTGGCCTCGAAGTCGAAGACATAGTCCGCGCCGACGAACGGGCTCTCCTCATTGTGGCAGCTGCGACACTGTTCCTCGGTGATCTCGCCGACCATGCCCACGGCGACGAGATCGGCCTTCTTGTACTCCTTGTTCTTGAGGCTCCTGTGTTCGGGTTTGGTGTAGGTCCCACCGGGCCCGTGGCACATCTCGCAACCGACCCCAACGAGATTGGGCGTGCTCTCGGCGTCCGTGAAGCCGTCGGCCTTTCCGTAGCCCGTGACGTGGCATTTCACACAGGTCGCGTCGGTCGTGTAGTCCTTTGCCGGATCGAGCCCAGCCTCGCTCTTCGCCTCACTCCGCTCGCCGGGCTTGAGCACGTCGAAGGCCTTGGCCATCTTTGTCTCCTCCCAGGACTTGTACTCCTTGAGGTGACACATCTTGCATTTCTTGCTGCCGATGTAGGCGTGATCGTCGGCAACGGTGGTCAGGTGCGCCGCACCGATCACGGCCAGGGCGACGGTGAGCGCGGCCAGGCATCGTTTCATTTCCGTCCTCCTTGATTGACTCACTTTCTCGAGCGCAGTAGGTCCTTCAGCACGGCCTCGACTTCCGACCGCTCGAAGGGATGTACCAGGTAGTAGAAGATCTTGTGCTGACGCGCCTGGCGCTCCAGCTCCAGCGACGCGTCTTCCGCGATGAGGATGACCGGCAGCTCTCTCCTGACGGCGCGGATCACGGGGATCATGTCGAGGTTGGCGAGCGTGCCGCGGCCGACGCCCAGCACCACCGCCAGGGGCCGGTCCGAGACGGCCCGCCGGGCGAACTCGCCCGGGTCGTCCGTGACCCGGAGCGCCGGCTCCAGCGGATCGACGGTCTCGGTCAGCAGCGCGAGGTCATCCGCGCGGCAACCGAATGCGAGCATCTCCTGACGTGCGGTCATGGCATTTCGCTGTGCGGCTCCCTCAGGTAGGCCACGAGGTCCTCCATTTCCCCTTCCTCGAACTTGGGCCACGGCACTCCGTACTCCGCCATCTGCTCGTGCATCTCGGGCGCGTGGTTCCACATCGCCGCGGATAGCCCGATCGCATCGTCGCCCGAGTGCAGGTCGACCAGGTCCGGAGCTCGGATCTGCTGGTGCTCGTGGCAGACCGCGCAGCCCTTGTCGCGGAACACCTCCGCTCCCCGCGTCGCATCTCCCTCGCGTCCGCGGTAGCCGATGAAGTGCAGATAGCTGACCACGTCGGACAGCTCCTGGTCCTCGAATCGGGGGAACGGTATGCCTGCGCTTTGCATGCGGTCGCGCATGGCGTAGCTGTGGTTCCAGAGCACACCGCCGATCTGCCCCACGGACATCCGCAGGGCGGCCTCACCCAGATCCGGCGCCCCCGACCGGCCCGTGGCATGGCACCCCGAACAACCCTTGTTCCGGAAAACTTCCTGGCCGCGCGCCGGGTCCGGGAGGGAGAGAAGATCTGTCCGGTCCCCGATCGCTCGGAGCCCGCGCTCGCGGATGTAGGCCTGGATGTCGACCATTTCGTCACCGGCGAACTCCGGG
>JBDHFY010000454.1:0-3069 GCA_039590195.1 Gemmatimonadota bacterium
ATTCGTTCGTCTGGCCGACGAGTATTCCACGGGATCGAGCTTGCTGCCTCAGAAACGGAATCCGGATGTCTTCGAGCTCGCCCGGACCAAGGCAGCTCGGGTCCTGGGGGATCTCGTCGGCTTTTTGGGCGCGGTCAGAGGGCTGCCGGCCGGCTACAGCAAGGATTTGCAGGAAGACAAGGCCCATCTTTTTGACGCCGTCGACACGCTCTTGATCACGCTCCCGGCCGTGCGAGGCGCGGTGGAGACCCTGCAGCCGGTGCCGAAGCGAATGCGGGGCGCCCTCCACGAGAGTCTGTTTGCCACCGATGTGGCGGATAGCCTCGTAGCCCGGGGCATCCCGTTTCGAGAAGCTCACGGCATCGCAGGGCGTCTGGTCTCCAGCGCGGAGGAGCGCGGGATGGATCTGAGGGAAGTCCCGGCCTCAGCGGCCGGGGAGATTCACAGCGAGCTGCCGGCGGTGCTCGAGGGCCTTGGGTCGTTCGAGGATTCCGTGGAACGACGGATATCGGCGGGTGGGACGTCACGGGAGTCGGTGCTCGAACAGCTGGGTGCATTGGAATGCGAGTTTGCCAGGTCTGCTGACCTGGACCCAGGGGCGGGCTGACCCCTCTCCCGCGGCGGTCTTCTCACCGGTCGGGCTATTCCTCCTCCAGTTCCTCCACCAATTTCTCCAAGTCGGGCTCCTCCCATCGGAACCTGTGTGGGTCGGTGGCATCTCGTAGGAAAGCGAGCACGTCGGAGATCTGGTCGTCGTGGGGCTCCTCGAACTCCTCGGTTCGGAAGACCTCTTCGGCCCAGGCGGAGAGGTCTTCCAGGCGGACCAATCCGTCGAGATGTGCCTGGATCTGCTCTCTCAGGTCTTCACGAGTGACCATGGTCCTCGACAATCGGATTCAGTTCGTCAAGGTAAGCTCTTGCAAGCGCTTACAACGCCGGGTTAGAATCCTAATGGAACGGATTTGTGCGCGCTTGTCCGCCGACCGAGACGGAACGGGGGTATGCTGATGGGGTTACATGCGCGCTGCCTGGCACTCAACACGTCCTTCGAACCGCTGACCCTGGTTCCGGTTCGACGGGCGCTCCGTCTCGTTATCGACGGCAAGGCTGAGATCGTCGAAGCGGACCAGGGACGGTTCGTCCGCAGTGAGCGGCTGACGGTGCCCCGGCCGGCGGTCATTCGCCTGGTTCGGTTCGTTCATGTTCCACGCAAGTTCAGGCGACAGGTCACGAACACCTTCCTTTTTGCCCGCGATGGGTACCGTTGTCAGTTCTGCGGTCGCTCTGTCGCGGAACTCAAACCTCGGGTATGTCTCACCCGCGACCATCTTACTCCTCTTTCTCGGGGCGGAACTAACGAGTGGACGAACGTTATCACCGCGTGCTCGACATGCAACACGCGCAAGGGTAACCGCCTGCCAGAAGAGTGTGGCATGAAGCTGCTCAAGCTTCCCCATGAGCCTCACTTCGTCTATCTGACTTGGGCGGTGCGGCGGCTGACGCCCATCCAAACGAAATACATCCGCCTGTTCTACGGCGAGAAGACGCTGGCGGAGTTGCGCTCGCTGTGAGAGAGGCCTCCGGCGCTCGCCTGCCGGGTCACGCCGATGAAAGCCCATACGCATTACCTCTGGTTCAACACCAAGAAGCCTCAGGAAATCATCGACATCACGGATGACGTGGCCGAGCAGGTTACGGCCAGCGGTATCCGCGAGGGGTTCGTACTTGTCTCGGCGATGCACATTACCGCGTCGGTGTTCGTGAATGACCACGAGTCGGGGTTGTGGCACGACATCCTGACGTGGCTGGAGGGCACTGTTGCCCCGTGGGAGCCTGAGCGGTATCGCCACAACCTCACCGGGGAGGATAACGCCGCGGCTCATCTTCGGAGCCTGACAGTGGGCCACGAGGTCATCGTCCCGGTGACGGACGGAGCCCTGGATCTGGGGCCGTGGCAGCGAGTCTTCTACGGGGAGTGGGACGGGCGGCGCCGTAAGCGAGTGATCCTGAAAGTGATGGGGGAGTAGCGTGGTTGTTGGGCTCTTGTGGGTCTGTTAGTTTGAACGGTTACCGTCGCGTAAGTGAGGACCGTTGGCAACGTACCACCTGGCGAAGCTGTTTGCCGAGCGGGTACGAGAGCATCCGGACCGAGATTGCCTGGTGCTGGGCTCTCGGCGGCTGACGTATTGTCAAGTGGAAAACCAGGCGGCATCCCTTGCGGCGGCTTTCCAGGAGTTCGGGATCGAGTGTGGGGACCGCGTCGCTGTCGAGTTGCTGAATTCTCCTGAGTGGGTCATCACCCTTCTTGCCGCGGCGCGCCTCGGCGCTATTCTCGTGCCGATTGATCCCTCTGTCAGCTACCACGAGTTGAAGTATCAACTCCGCCATGCGGAATCGAGCATGATGGTGGTCGCTGAATCGGTGGGCGATGTGGAGTCGCTCGAGCTGTTCGATGATCTCATGACGGAGCTGCCGGATCTGCAATATCTCGTCACGGTAGGTGGGGAAGACCTGTGGTACGACGACCGGGCCTTCCGCTTCCGGGATATCGTGGGGAGCCACCGGGACGGACCGCCGATCGCGGAGATCGATCCGGAAACGGTGCCGCTGGCGATCCTCTACACGTCGGGGACGATGGGCAAGCCGAAGGGGGTCGTGCTCACGCACGAGAATCTCGTTCTCACGGCGGCCCTGACGGCAGACGCCCTGCAGATGGGTGACGCGGAGGTGGTTTTTGGCGCAGTCCCATTGGCCACCGTGTTTGGGACGCACGTAACGATCACGGCGCTGATCAAGGGCGCAACGCTCGTGCTTCAGGAGCGGTTCAAGGCATCCCAGGCGCTCGATTTGATCGAGGAACGGGGGATTACCATCTGCCATGGCGTGCCCACTATGTTTCAGCTCTTGATGAGGGATCCATCATTCGAGAGCAGGAACCTTACCAGTGTCCGGACCGGTATTGTCGCGGGGAGCCCGGTATCTCCCGAGCTGGTGCAACGGACGAGGAGCTGGAACGACGTCCAGGTGGCCTACGGCCTTACCGAGACCGGACCAACGGTGACGATTACG
>JBDHFY010000455.1:0-3051 GCA_039590195.1 Gemmatimonadota bacterium
ACGACGGTGAGCGTAAGCGTGTGATCATCGCGTTCCTTCTCCACTGTCCGATTTCCAATTGCTTCATCTCCCAACCAACGCCGCCAACTCCGCAACCACCGAATCCCGCTGCGGCAAGAACGGTGGGTCCGGATTTGTCCTCAGCGTCAGGTAATGCTCGTACGCGCGAATCGCTCCCATCGTATCGCCGGCCATGGCGGCGAGCCGGCCTTCTTGACGCAACAACACGGGGAGGGGCCAGAGGAAACCGGGGTTGAGCTCATTTGATCGTCGTCGGACTGCTGCCAATGCGCCGTCGATATCGCCCTGGGCCTCGCGCATCCGCGCGATGACCAGGTTGGCAAACGCGGCTGGGACAAGCATGTTGTCCGCTGCTTGCGGGCCGGTTTGCATGAGTGAATCGAGTTCATCGAGGCGCGCAGGCCCGTCCAACATCACTTCCAACAACAGTGGGCACACAGGAAAGATGCGAGCCGACGCCAAGGTCGAGTTGATGAATAGCTCGGCGAGGGAGCGCGGGTCCAGCGTCACGACCTCTCCGTGCTCCAATGTTGTAGACGGCACCTCGAGCGTTGCAGGAAGCTGGTCTTCCTCCGTCATGTTCTGCAGCCTTCGAATGGCCTGCCGCGTGCGGCTGGTGTCACCCTGGACTACCCGAAGGAGCTCACCGTGACAATCGTGCAGCACGGGCCATTGATACTCGGTTATGCCCGTTGGCGGCGGCAAGGGGCCGACATTGGGATACACGGCCGCCACCCGTGCTGCGACGTTCATGGCCGCCTCGCGGTACGGCGCTTCGAACAGCGCCATTGAGATAGCATGCGAGTTTTTCAGTACCGGGAGCCATGCGGTGTTTGCTTCGATGCCCTCGACCGCGTCCTGGACACGGCCCTCGGCAAACGCCAGGGCGACTTCACCCAGAGAGCCGCGGCCGACCTCTCCCTGCGTCGCCGCAAGGTCCCGCAGCACCGCGTGTGCCCGGTGGGCGTCGCTCAACGGGAGACCGACACGGATGCTAAACATCGGCATTAGATAGAGATTCTGCTGGGAAAACTCGTCAAAGCGATCGCGCCATGCGATGGTCTTGATGCTGTCACCCAGCTTGACCGCTGCCCCCCAAAGCGCCAGATCCCCGCTGAACTCCGTTGCTCCAAGCCGTTCGTATGCCGCAGCGATTCGCCGAGTCTCCTCGGGATCGTCTTGAAGCAGTGCAACGAACAGGCGCATCTGCATGGCCATGGCAAAGCTCGAATCCAGGGCAATCGCCCGGTCCAGCGCCTGAGCGGCGCGATCCGCCCAATCAGGAACGCCGCTGTACGAGCCCTGGATTGTGAGCAATTGACCCAGCAGCAACCAATGTTCCGGACTCTTTGGTGAGCCGGTCACACCCGCCTCGGCCTGGGTGATCAGCTCAGCGAATGATGAAGGAAGGGGGTAGTTAGGACCAACCCAGGGGGTTGCCAAAAGGAAGGCGCGATCGCCTTCGCTCAATTGCTCCCGCAGCCTCCACACCGCGGGACCTGCGAACCGACCGGCCATGGTAATCGCGTCGCCCAACCAGTAGTTGATCGACACGAGACCGAAACCAGCCTGCACAAAGCTCGAGTCCAGGGCAAACGCGCGTCCATACAAGCGCAACGCCTCGATGTAATCACCACTCCGGTACGCGTTCCGGCCCGCCAGGTATTCCTGCAACGCCGGGAGCGAGGTGGTCGCCAAGCCTTCCACCCGGTCGCGCGCCTCACCGGCCTCCAGACTCAGCAGCTGGGCCGTCAGCCGATTCACCAGCACCGCCACGCTGTCCGGCGGCCCTGCCGCCGAACCGCTCGCGATGAGGGTGCCATCGGACACCTGCAGGAGCGAGGCACTCAACGCCAACTCGGTCGGCGTCGCCACCACGTTGCCCAACAGCAACTGACCCGCGCCCAGTTGAGCCGCGACCCGACGCGAGTCGTCTTCTGAGAGATCGTCTTCGTCGTCGTTCGCCGCCCGACGCCACGCGTTCAGGGTCGTGCGGGATTCGAGGACGCGTGGACCCGTTCCGCCGGTCAATCGGGCGCTCAACAGATCCAGCATCGACTCCCGCAAGTACCCGTAGGCTGGATCACCCCCCACCCGAAACGGCATGACGGCAATGGCATCGGGATCCAGATCGCCATTAATCCCGTCGCCCCACGTGGCCCACCACCCGAAGCCCAACACCGCGAGCACGCCCACGCCACCAAACACCGCGCGGCGCACCACCGACGCATGGCGCCGAGTGATCCGGATCGGTTGCGTCTCCCCCGTCGCCGGCCCCAGCGATACCCCTTTGGCCCGGAGGGCCTCCGCAAACTGGGTGGCCGACGTGAATCGGTCGGCCGGGGCTTTTGCCAACGCACTGCGCAGCGCTGCTTCGATGTGGTCGGGCACGGTCTCGCGCAGGACCCGCACGTCCGGGACGGGAGTGCTCAACCGTTTTGCGATGATCGCGCCCGGCGTCGTTCCGGTGTATGGCGTTTCGCCCGCCAACATCTCGAACAACACGCACCCCAAAGCGTAGATGTCGCTGCGTGCATCCACGTCCGACTCCCCCGCCGACTGTTCGGGGCTCATGTAGGCCGGCGTCCCGATTGCCGTGCCCGTTTGCGTGAGTTGTTCGCCTCCAGCCGCGTCGACGGCGCGGGCGATGCCGAAATCCGCCACGACCGCCTGGCCGCTCGAGAGCATGATGTTGTCGGGCTTGATGTCCCGGTGCACGACGCCGCGGGAGTGGGCGTAGGCCAGTGCCGCCGCGACTTGTTCGGTGATCTTGAGCGCGTCCTCGAGGGGCAACTGTTTCTCGCGATGGATGCGGTCGCGCAGCGATTCGCCCTCGACCAGGGGCATCACATAAAACAGCGTTTCCTCGGCCGACCCCGAGTCGAGCAGCGGCAGAATGTTGGGATGCGACAGATTCGCGGCGATGGTGATCTCGCGCAGAAACCGTTCCGCGCCAAGCGACACCGCAAGCTCGGAATGGAGCACCTTGATGGCGACCTTGCGATCGTGTTTGGGATCGTGCGCCAGGTA
>JBDHFY010000456.1:0-3048 GCA_039590195.1 Gemmatimonadota bacterium
AACCGCAGCGGGTGTGTTCTTGAGCAAGATCTGGAGTTGGCTGTTCTACGGGTTCTTCGTCACGGCGATCTTCCTGGGCGTATGGTTCATGTTCGCCGCGGACGAGGGCTTCAAGTTCTCGCTCGCCCGTTTGTTTGGCGCGCTGCTGGGCATGGCCATGATCGCCCTTGCACAAGACGCCATAGTGAAAGGCCGTATCCGGGGGAAGCGCAGGTACGTCGAAAAGAGTGCGCATCCCGTCACGTTCTGGGGCATCATGGCGTTCTACCACATCCTGGGAGGGCTCCTCGTGTTCTTTGCTCTCTGGAGCCTGGTTTTTGGCCGGGGCGTAGAGACGTGAGGGAGGAGGGAGGAGGGAGGAGGACCGTCCAACGGCTCGGTGACCCCTCCCTCCTGCTACTACAGCATAGGAGGTTAGGCATTGGATTCCCTTGAGCCGATTCGCGGCCTGATGATACAGCTCACCATCGGCCGATACCCTGCCCTGTTCCTGGCGCTCGCTGAAGACGGCACGGTGACGAGAGGGGGGAGCGGCACCGTCAACGAGGCTGAGCAAGAGGTCTACATGGGGTCGACCACGGAGCCCCTCTTCCAGCGTCTCAAGGGCTCGATTGAGCCTTGGTGGTTGAACGCGCCCGGCCCGCACATCATAGGCCTAGGGCGGGGCGAGCCGTGTGAGCTGTCCATCGTGTTCCTCGGCCCCGCGAGCGGCCCTTGGACGCTCCAGTTTCACTACGGCTCGGATTCGGCCGGACCACCACCCGACATCACGAGCTTCGTCAACAGCGCCATCGCGCTGACCGAGCCGTGGTACACCGAGCAGCGGGAAACCGCAGATCATCAACCACGTTAGACTTCTGCCCCTCTGCCCCCTCTGCCTCTTCTGCCACTGCCCCTTCTCACCTCTCAACGCTCACCCTACCCAACAGGCACTTGGGTCGCTAGATTAGTTGGCTGCTCACGGCGAGGGCTCAGGCTTTCGCAGCGAGCCAGCGGCACCACAAGCCCCTCAAGGCACCACGGCGGGCCGGTCCCAGAAGGCTCGTCCGATCATACAGACAAACCACGACGTAAGTCCAGTCCTATCGGGCATTTGCCCGTGACTTCACGCACATAGTGCGAGTCGACTCGCCGTCGATAGAAGCACCGACCGCTCCCTGTTCCGGGTTGGCGGGATCGGGACTGGATCAGTGATCACTTCACCGTTACACAGAGGAGAAGGGAACCATGCGCAAGACGATGGCTATACTGACCACAAGCTTGTTGCTCCCAGGATCGCTCATGGCGCAGGACGCCATGCACAGTGCCATGAGCGCAGCACCGGCGTCCATTTCGGCCGAGGCAAAGATCCAGGACTGGAGCGGCAACGTGCTCCGTGAAGGATCGAATGACTGGACGTGCCTACCCGACCGACCCGATACTCCTGGCACCGATCCCTGGTGTGTGACTGGCGCCTGGCTGAATCTCCTCCAGGCGTACGTGAGCAAGACGGAGCCCTCGTACAGCGAGATCGGTTTTGCGTATATGCTTCAGGGCGACACCCCGGTGAGCAACAGCGATCCCTACGCGACGGAACCGACCGGTCCGGAGGATTGGGTCACGCATCTCGGGCCGCACTTGATGATGCTGGTTCCCGACAAGGCCGCGTTGGAGAACATCTCCACCGATCACCTGAACGGCGGTCCGTGGATTATGTGGCCCAACACACCGTATGCGCACATCATGATTCCGCTGGAGAGTCGAGGCAGATAAGCAGTAAGAAGTGAGAGGTGAGAAGGGAAAACAAGGCAGAAGGGGCAGGGGGGGCAGATGGGGTAGTCGACATCATCCATTCCGTTTCCACTGCCCCTCCTGCCTCTTCTGCCCCTTCTGCCCTTTGCACCCTACGCGCTAGGTCCCCGACCGGAGGGGCGGTGGCCCGCCAGCCCGCCAGCCCGCCGGTCCGCCTGCCCGCCCGGTGGGAAGGGCGGCAGGGACGGGCAGCGGGGCATCAATTCTCCACCCTCAGCGCCACCATTGGGTTCACCCGGCTCGCCCGTCGTGCCGGAATCCACGACGCTCCGGCAGCCGCGGCGGTGAGGACCAGAATCACGCCGACGTACGTGACGGGGTCAGTTGCCGTGATGCCGAAGACCATCGTCTCCAGGCCACGGGACAACGCCACACTTCCGAGGAGTCCCACACCCACGCCGATGAGCGCGAGCACCAGGCCCTCGCGAACGACCTGGATGAGCACGCCGCTCCCCGGCGCCCCGAGTGCCATGCGCAGGCCGATCTCATGGGTTCGCTGCGAAACGGCGTAGGAGATCACTCCGTAGACCCCCACAGCGGCCAGAAACAGCGCAAGGAGACCAAATACCGACAGCAGGATTGTCACGAAGCGCTCGGCTTCCACCGCGCCGGCGAACACCTCTTCCATGGTTTGCACGCGCGAGATGGGAACGCTGCCGTCAAACGTCGCCATCAGGCTTCTGACCGGACCCAGCAGCGCCCCGGGGTCGTTGTCCGTGTGTACGACCACCGTCATGGAAATGGGAGACGTATACGCCGTGACAAAGGCCTGCTCATGAGGCACATACCACCTCGGCTCGGGAGCGCGGTTGACGGCACGGTAGCGCACGTCCTTCACGACCCCAATCACTTCCATCCACGGCCGGTTTCCGGCAAACACTCTCATACGCTTGCCAAGCGGATCTTCCCCCGGCCAATGCGCGCGCGCCATCGACTCGTTGACGACGACCACACCGCTCGAGTTGGCATCATCGTCGTGAGTGAACAAGCGACCCCGGAGCAGTGTGAAGCCGAGCACGTCGAAGTACTCGGGGGTTGCCCGTTGCACTCGCTCCGCCGGTGCATCGCCAACCGTGGCAGCAGGTTGGCCCTCGATGATGATCGACCAGTTGTTCGTGCCGCCGACCAGCGGCAGGGATGAAACCGCGCCCGCAGACGTGACTCCGGGCAGGCTGTTGATCTGCTCCAGCAGATCGCGATAAAAAGCCACTCTCGATTCCTGGGTGTCGTACTTGTTTGATGAAGGACTGAGGCGGA
>JBDHFY010000457.1:0-4546 GCA_039590195.1 Gemmatimonadota bacterium
GACGCATATACATTTGCGGATTCCGCCGTCGATGGCCCGGATGAGAGCGCCTATCTTTCCATCGCGCTGGATCCGGCCGCTCTCGTCGTCGGGACGAACACCCTGGCGGTGGAGCTCCACAATTTTCCGGATTTTAATTGGGACATGGGCTTCGAACTCTTCCTCGAAGGCTGCGACGAAGAAACCGACACCGATTGCGATGGGATTCCGGATGACGGCGCCCCAGGAGAAGACGTACCCTGCGCAACGGGACAGTTCGAAGGTTGCGATGACAATTGCCCCTTCGCGCCGAATCCCGGCCAGGAAGATAACGCAGGACTCGGTGTCGGATCGGCTCCCGACGGGATCGGCGACGCGTGCCAGTGAGGTAACGTGAACGGCGATGGAGCGGTGAGCTTCGAAGACGGCGCAATCATCCTCGGCGCCCTGCTCGTTCCGCCGACCGCGGTCATGAACAGGCCAGACCTCTGCGACGTGGGCGACAGCATCGGTTGCTCGAGAGCGGACGGGGTGATCGTACTGAGGGCCTCGCTGATGCCGCCGACCGCCACGGTTCAGTAGCTGTGTGAACCCGCCAACCCGCTATAGCTACGGCCTCACCGTCGCTGGCGCCTGATTGACGGCGCCTTACTGACCGGCACACGACTACCACTGGGGGCGGGTCAGTGCTCCACGCATTGTAGAACGGTCATAGAGGGCCGTCTCGGAGAAGATCCCCTGCGGTCGCGGAGTGGCCGGAGCGAAACGGCGGCCGGCGGCAACTGCGGGTTCGAGAGCTACCTCGCCTGGCTGCGCCTGCGGGCGGCCAATCCGACCAGGCCCAGTCCGAGCAGGACCAGCGAATCGGGCTCGGGATTCACAACGGCGACGTTCATCGAACTGATTGGGATGTCGACAAAGAACCCGTCCGTGTAGTTGCCCGTGAGCACCAACGGCGTCCCGGGCACAAAGCCCTCCAGGGTCAGCGTGCCGACCACGAACGGCAACGTACGGTCGACTGCAAAGGCGCCGACGAAGCCGCCGAGCCAGTCGCCTCCGCTCAGCGTCGGACCCGAGCCAGTGATCTCGGCGTCAGCCGGCGCAACAGCGAGCATCGCGAGACCCGACGCCAGAGACGAGAAGTTCAGCACCAGTGCGGACAGAGGGGTGCCATTGGGATCCACCTCGAAGGAGATCACGGTCGTCGTCGGAGAGAGTGCGATTTCGTTGGTGGACGGCGTGAGGATCGGATCCCCGGAGGACGCGGAAGCGACCAGGATCACGAAGACCGCGGACGCGATCGGGAGAAGACGCTGCACTCGATCCTCCAATAGCTGTGTCGAAAGTGACCGGAGGCGAGTAATCCTTTTGCCGGTTCGGGCCAGGCGGGCCTTCTTCGCCATACAACGGACCCCGTTTCACAAGACAGCGAATCAGGCGTCTTGTCGGCACGACCTCCGCAGAGCTTGACTCTGCACGGATTCGCTGGATCAATGCGGGGTCAAAACAACGCGTACGAGCGCCAATGCCAGAAGTGACGGAATGCCACCGGGAGAACACCGCTCGATCGCGCCTCGACTACACGGGTCCGCTCCGTCTCGGTTCTCCTCTGACTCGGCGCCTCATTTGCGCTTGCGGGCCCGGTCACCCCTGAACTGGGGCAGCCGGGAGTTGCCGTGGGGATTTTCCCGCGGAATGTGATCGGCAACACATTCACCGCTCCGCAGGCCGCCGAAACGTTTTCCAGTCGACGATGGCTCTCGAACGCGCTTCCGGCGTTCCTCCTCGAGGTCCTTTCGTATGGGAAACGGATTCCAATGCCAGGCGAGTCGTAGCGTCCAGAGCATCTTCCTCGCGCTCCTGATCCTTGCCATTGCGGGAACGGCGCAAGCCCGGATGGAGATCTTCCGCTGGAGGGACACAAATCCAGCACCGTCGCCGGTGGACGGCTTTCGCATCTACCTGGGCTCGAGCTCCGGCAACTACACGACCGTTCTCGACGTCCAGGGGCTGACGCCGGTAAACGGCGTCTATCACGCCAGCACGCTGGTGGACGACGCTGCCGTCGTGTACGTCGCGGTGACGGCGTATGACGCCGCGAATCTGGAGAGTGGCTTCTCGAATGAGATTGTGAGGAGCCCGGTAGCCAACGAGCCGCCAGAGAGCAGTATCGACGCGCCGACGGGATCGCTGACGATCACCGCAGGCGAGTCCGTTCTCTTCTCCGGTAGCGGCACGGACCCGGACGGTGATCTGCCGCTCACCTACAGCTGGGACTTCGGCGACCCCACAATTGCACCGTCGTCGGCAAAGGACCCGGGTTCCGTCGTCTTCTCCCAGGCGGGAATCTTCGACGTGCTCTTTGCCGTGACGGACAGCACGGGGGCGACCGATCCGACCCCGGCCAGTGTGAGGATCGTCGTCGAGGCGGCCACCGGGCCGCCGCCGGACGGCCGCGTCCCCTCCTACATCGGCGGCAGTACGGTCTGGCGGTACTTCGATGCGATCAGCTACCCATCCACCGAATACCCCTTGCCCGACGCGCAGGGCGACGCGTGGAACGAGGCGGACTTCGACGACTCGGAGTGGCGGACGAGCCGTGGCTTGTTCGCGTACGGAGACCTGAACGGGCTCTCTCCGGACACGCTCCTCGGCCACCCCAACGTCACGAACCTGTTCCGCACCACGTTCGACGTGGTGGATCGTCCGAATGATCTGGCGGCATACGTCTTGCGCGATGACGCCTTTGTTCTCTACCTGAACGGCGTCGAAGTCGCGCGCGACAACATCAGCGATCCCATCGACGCAAATACATTTGCGGATTCCACCATCGATGGCCCGGATGAGAGCGCCTATCTTTCCATCGCGCTGGATCCGGCCGCTCTCGTCGTCGGGACGAACACCCTGGCGGTGGAGGTCCACAATTATCCGGAATTGAATTTGGACATGGGCTTCGAACTCCTCCTCGAAGGCAATTCGAGTGGCAATGAATCCTTCGTTCCCGCCAGCGCAACCGTGGAGGTCGAACTGGTGGCAATGGGTTTCGATGCGCCCGTCTACCTGACCTCGCGCCTCTTCGTCCTCGAGGCCGGGGGCAGGATCTTCATTGTCGAGAACGGCAACGTCCTGGCAGCTCCCTTCCTCGACCTCTCATCCGACGTCTCCGGCGCGCCCGATGGCGGACTCCTCGGTCTGGCGTTCGACCCCGACTACGATCAGAACGGGTTCTTCTACGTCCATCGGACGGCCTTCAGCGGCGACTCGGTCCTTTCGCGCTTCTCGGTCAGCAGCGATCCCGACGTCGCGGACGCCGGCAGCGAGCAGGTGCTCCTCCAGCTCCCCCAACCCTTCGACGGCCAGAACGGCGGCGCGATCGCCTTCGGCCCCGACGACGGCTTCCTCTACGTGGGACTGGGGGACGGCGGATCGACGGGTGATCCGGGCAACCGAGCCCAGGATGGCGATTCACTGCTGGGCAAGCTGCTGCGGCTCGATGTCGGCGTGCCGCCGGCGCCGGATTCGATCCCCAATGGCGCCTATGCCATCCCTGCAGACAATCCCTTCGTCGGCGATCCGGGAGTGCGCGACGAGATCTGGGCCCTCGGCCTGCGAAACCCGTACCGCTTCAGCTTCGACCGGGAGCTCTGGGACCTGTGGCTGGCGGACGAGGGGCAGGACGCGCGCGAGGAAGTGAACTTCGAGCCCTGGGGCGACGCCCGCGGGAACAACTACGGCTGGGACGTGATGGAGGGAGCCATCTGCAACGATGATGATCCCGCGCCCACGCCGCCCTGCGGTGACATCTCCCTCGTTCCGCCGCTCCACGACTACCCACACACCAACGGCAACTGCGCGATTACCGGCGGCTACGTCTACCGGGGCGGGGCGCAGGACCTGGTGGGCGAGTACTTCTTCGCCGACTTCTGTTCGGGCGGGGTCTGGAGCCTCGACGCGCTCACTGGCGACGGAACCAACTGGACCCAGGCGCTGGGCGAAGCAGCCGGCAAGCCCTCCCAGCTCGTCAGCTTCGGTGAGGGCGGCGACGGGGACCTCTACGTCCTCCACCTCAACGGCGACATCTACCGCATCGGTGCGAGCGGCCCGGTCTGCGATGAAGGAATCGACAGCGATTGCGACGGGATTCCCGATGACGGCGCCTCGGGAGACGTACCCTGCGCGACGGGACAGTTCGAAGGTTGCGATGACAATTGCCCCTTCGCGCCGAATCCCGGCCAGGAAGATACCGCAGGGCTCGGTGTCGGATCGGCTCCCGACGGGATCGGCGACGAGTGCCAGTGCGGTGACGCGAACGGCGATGGAGCGGTGAGTTCCGAAGACGGCATAATCATCCTCCGCACACTGTCCGTTCCGCCGACCGCGGTCATGAACACGCCCGACCTCTGCGACGTGGGCGGCAGCATCGGTTGCTCGAGCGCGGACGGGGTGATCGTACTGAGGGCCTCGCTGATGCCACCGACCGCCATGGTTCAGCAGCTGTGCGACCCCGCGAACCCGCTGTAGCCTTCGTCTGGACGCACTCCGTCATCAAAATCCGTCTGCCGTCACT
>JBDHFY010000458.1:0-3007 GCA_039590195.1 Gemmatimonadota bacterium
TTCCGCCTGCTGAAGGAGCCATTCCCCGAGACCTTCTACAGCCCATTCAAGGTGAGCAACTACGGACTCTGCTTCGAGTGCCACGAATCGAGGATGGTGACCGTCGAGAGGACCCGACGACTGACGGGGTTCCGGGACGGGGATCGGAACCTGCACTTCCTGCACGTCAACAAGGAAAAGCGCGGCCGAACCTGTCGCGCCTGCCACGAGGTACACGCAAGCCCCCATCCCCTCCACATTCGGGACAAGGTGAAGTACGGGAAGTGGATGATGCCCATCAACTATGAGAAGACCGAGACGGGCGCATCGTGCCACCCGGGGTGCCACAAGCGGCAGACCTACGACCGCGAGGCGACAGATGCGACCGCCAGCCGCTGAATACGGCGTTCGAAATCCCGGTAGGGTGGCCTCACGATGGGGGGAAATTCCCTCAAGATGGTCCGGGGCCGCCCCGACGAGCCTACGAAGTGTAGGAGAGCCGGCGAATGCGGCCACGATCCCGGGTTGCGGGGAGTGGGGCAACCTGGGTGACGGCGTGGCTGTTCATCTGGTGGCTTACCCCTGCCCTCGCGAAGCCCGATCCCCTCAACCCCAACTCGCGCGCGTCATGGACGGAAGACGAGTGCACGGCGTGTCACGAGATCTCGCCGGACTTCTCCCACCCCGTCGGCATGGAGCCATCCATGCCCGTTCCCCCCGAGCTGCCACTGAAGTACGGTCGCGTCACCTGCGTCACCTGTCACACCCCAGCCCATCTGCGCGACATCTCGATATTCGACGAGGGGAGCGGTCGCGGATCCCAGAGCTCGGCGTCAACCGGTCGCCAGCTCTGCGTCCAGTGCCACTCGGGCAGAAAGCCGACCCTCGGGGACATGCACATGGAACCGTCCTGGCGAGCGCACTTGCGCTGGCCCAACCGAGCTTCCGTCCGACTGGGGCCGACGGCAGGCGAGGTCCAGGGTGGCACGCGCTTGTGCCTGAGCTGCCATGACGGAGTCATTGCCACCGACGTTGGAACGACCTCGCGGACCGGGGGCCGCTCGACCAAGGGGCATCCCGTCGACGTGCCCTACCGCACCGTCGGCAGCCGGAGTGCGCGCAGCCTGGTTCCGATCGGAGTTCTCGACCCGCGCTTCCGGCTGCCGGAAGGTCGGGTCCGCTGCGAGTCCTGTCACAGTCGTTTCTCGACGCAGGACAACCTCCTCGTCATGCCGAACGTCGGCTCGCAGCTCTGCCTCAGCTGCCACGACCTCTAAACGGATAGCAAGGCACACACCTTACACGGGTGATCCGGGTGACGTCGGACATCCCAGGAATAGCGATATAACCTCCCCCTGATTTCGGAGAAGACATCATGATGCCCCGATTCATCGCACTGCTCTCAACTCTGGCTGCCGTGGTACTCGTCGGTGTAGCGCCTGCAGCGGACTCCCAAGACGGATGGAACTCGCCACCCCCAGAGCTCACTGGTACGGTGATCGAGAGGATCGATGTAGGAAGCTATACCTACGTCCATGTGGATGCGGAAGGAGAGAAGGTATGGGTGGCCGGCCCTCACACCGAACTGCAGGCGGGTGATGTCGTCAGCTTCTCTACCTCGATGCCCATGCCGAACTACGAGAGCAAGACGCTCGAGCGCACGTTCGACGTGGTCTACTTCGTCACGCGATTGCAGACGCCCGGCGCAGATCAAGAAGGAGCCCGTCCGCCGCATTCACCGGTGCCTCAAGCCAAGGCGCCCGCGCAGATCGACGTTTCGGGCATCGCGAAGGCGGAGGGGGGCAAGACAATCCGTGAGATTCTGCGCGACAAGGATCTTCTCGCCGGCCAAGAGGTGATGGTGCGAGGCAAGGTCGCAAAGTACACGGAGAAGGTCCTGGGCAAGAACTGGATCCACCTGCGCGACGGCACGATTGACCCCGCCGGAGCGGAGGATCTCGTCATTACCACCACGGGCGAGGCGGACATCGGCAGTACCCTCCTCGTTCGCGGCGAGATCAGCGTCAACCGGGACTTCGGTTTCGGATATAGTTACGAGCTTCTCATCGAGGATGCTAGCATCGCAATCGAGTGAGAAGTTCGAGTTCGATCCCAACAAGAGCGGTGGGGAGATCGGCAGTATGGATAAAGCGCGACTCGTGATGTGGGCTCGGACGACGTGCCGGTTGCTGAGCGGCGTGCTCCTGATCGCGGGGAGCCTTCTCGTCGCCGCGTCAGGGCTCGCCAGCGACGATGGCGAACACAAATTCGTCGGTGCCAAGAAGTGCAAGACCTGTCACGGAAAAGAGAAGATCGGCGACCAGTACGCGTGGTGGCTCGACTCCAAGCACGCCAAGGCCCGAGAGACCCTAGCGACCGACAAGGCCAAGGAGTGGGCGCAGGAGAGGGGCGTCGGAGATCCGCAGACTGCAGAGGACTGCCTCAAGTGCCACGTGACCGCCCACGGCGTACCGGACGAGATGGTCTCCAAGAAATTCGATCGAACCTTGGGTGTGCAGTGCGAGGCCTGCCACGGCGCGGGCAAGGACTACCGCAAGAAGAAGATCATGATCGACCGGGATCTCGCGATCGAGAAGGGACTCATCATCAAGAGCGAGGAGGTCTGCACCGCTTGCCACAATGACGATAGCCCCGCCTGGGATCCCGAGCGCTACACGCGCGCGGATGGAAGCAAGGTCGGCTTCGACTTGGACGAGGCCGTGAAGCTCATCGCCCACCCCGTCCCGGAAGGCTACGACCCGATGGAGGATGCCGAGGCGGACTAGCGGCGGCCCCCGGTACTTCACGCTAAGCTCGAGGCCACAGGGTTGATTAGGTACCCCCTGGGTTGGAGGTTCAAATGGCAACACGGGTAGGGCGAAAGTCGCTGATCGGAGGCGTTGCCGTGGCTATTGCTGCGGCCGGCGTCCTCTGGTTCTCCGCCTCGAAGAGCGACGCAGCGCAGGTCGTCGTTTACAAGACCCCGACTTGTGGATGCTGCACCAAGTGGGCCGATCACCTCCGCGAG
>JBDHFY010000459.1:0-3004 GCA_039590195.1 Gemmatimonadota bacterium
ACGACGTTCACGCCTACTCCACGCAATCGCTCTAGGCTGCCTTCGGTGCTAGTGTCTTGCCATGAAACTGGGTGCGCTGCTTCGCCTTGTGCACCATGGTATAGGCGTAGTCGACACCCATACCGTAGGCCCCGCTATGTTCTTGCACAATTGCGATCGTCTGATCGTAGGTGTCTTTGCGTGCCCAATCGCGTTGCCATTCCAGCAGGACTTGCTGCCAGGTCATCGGAACAACGCCCGCCTGGAGCATGCGGTCCATCGACGCGCGATGTGCGACATCACTCGTGCCGCCGCAGGCATCTTCGACAACGTAGATCTCATAACCGTCCTGCATCATCGAGAAGGCCGCTGAGTTTATGCAGACCTCAATCCACAGACCGGAAAGAAGGATCTTCTTTCGCCCAGTATCCGCCACGGCATCCCGCACTTTCTGGTCATCCCAGGAGTTCATGCTGGTCCGCTCTAGTAAGTCGTGCTCAGGGTAGACATCCAGCAGTTCGGGATATGTCGGACCGCTAAAGCTCTCCGTCTCGACCGTGGTGATAATGGTGGGGATGCCGAAGACCTTCGCGGACTTGGCCAAGGCCACCGTGTTGTTCTTCAACGTTTGTCGATCGATGCTGACGACACCGAAAGCCATCTGCGGTTGATGATCGATGAAAAGCAACGCCGAGTTCTGCGGCGTTAGCAGTTCAAGTTTTTTGTCAGTCATTGTGTTGCTCCTTCCGTGTTAGTAGGTTGGAGGTGACGCCTTCAGTCGCAGCGGGCAGTTAGCACACACGTGCCCAGGCATGCATTCATCGTGCCGCTGCCACTGCGTCGATCGTAGCTACGTAATGCGTCACCGTGGGTTCGTGACCTTCGACCAGTAAGGTACGTATGTTTGCTTGCAGTACCCGATCCGCATCGGTTACGCGTTCGTGCTGACGCAAATGATCCAACCAAGATTCGATACTGAACGACTCGATGAAGTGGCCAGGCTTTTCGGCGTGCTCGAACACGCTCCATGCGAATGCGCCATCGCGTCGACGGTGTTGCCCGAGTGTTCGAATCGCCTCTAGGAAGTCGTGGGTCGCTTCCTTGCGCACCTCGTATTCGATCGTGACGAGTATGGGTCCGCGATCAGGCGTCACGGACGCATCAACAATCGGCGTGGGCCAGTGCATCGACGGTGTGAGGTCGACGTCCTCGATGCCACTGATCTTCCAGCGCCAAGTAAAGAGCACCGCAATGGCAAGGCCTGCTGCAGCGATGATCAGTGATCCGGAGATGCTGTAAATGTCGGCAACTTTCCCCCACAGCATACTGCCAAGCGCCATGGAGCCCATGTAGGTCGCCATAAAGACGGCAAGTCCGCGCGACCGAACCCAACTCGGGAGCGCCATTTGCGCCGCGACCTGAAGGGATGACAACACCGCTATCCAGGCGACACCACTGAGCACCATGGCGAAACAGAGCGGCAAGAGTCGACTAAACGTTGCGACCGCGACGATGGCTGCGGCATACAGCAGCGTCGCGGCCGCCACCAGGGCGTCACTGGGGAGTTTCTTGCGGACTCCGGGTAAGGCGAATGCACCTGCCACCGCACCCACACCGATTGACGCCACCAACAGCCCAAAGGCTTGGGGTCCGCCATTCACGAGGTTCTTGGCGACGAGGGGCAAAAGGGCCCACGGCGCGCTGGCAAACAGGAAAAACCCAAAGCCACGAACGATCGCGGCCTGAAGTTCGGACGCGTGGCGGGCGAAACGTAGACCTGAACGCATGGCACCGAAGATTCGTTCGCTCGGCAACGCACTTGCTGGTACCTCGCGGCGCCATCGCGCTAACACCACGATGACGGCAAGGTACGAGAGTGCGTTCAAGGTAAAAACCACTCCTGTCCCGGCGACCGACACAATCAACCCCGCGAGTGCTGGTCCAATCGCACGCGCAACGTTGATGCCCAAGCCGTTGAGCGCGATCGCGGGTTGCAGCTCCTGTCTCGGCACGACCTCCGGCGTCACCGCCGCCCAGGCGGGCATCATCATGGCAGCACCGATTCCCATCCCAAATGCCAGGGCGATCAGTGTCCAGCTCGTGGTAACGTCGCCCAGCGTCAGGATCCCTAAGAGCGCTGCGACGAGCGCCAACCACAGCTGCACAGCAATGAGGTAGCGGCGGCGATCAACGATGTCCGCCAAGGCGCCTGCGGGGATGGCAAGGAGAAAGATCGGCAGCGAGGTAGCTGTTTGCACCAAGGCCACCATCACGGGGCTCGAGGACAATGACGTCATCAACCAGCCCGCGCCAATGTCGTGCATCCAGGTGCCGATGTTCGACGCCAGCGTCGCAACCCACAGCATGCGAAACAGCGGTATCTTGAGCGGCGACCAAGCGGAGGTACTCGCCGCGCTTACCGGCTCATTCAGGGCTCTCCCTTGCGCCATGCATCACCGGAGGGCTAAGCCACATAACAAGCACAACCGAGCGTTCCCCAGAATGGGTTTTTCGGTGCACGCGCGATCGCAGGTTGATGATGATGCGCGTGTTCCAGACACGCGTGACCGGCCGCTGCGGGCGTAGTCGCGGCTGCCCGGTAATGCCCGCCATACGACCGGACGGGTGACCAATCCGGACTGGCGGGCGGCAGCGGTGGTGCCAAGTCACTGAAGTTACGGTCGCCATGCACGATTTCACCACCGACGATGGTCAGCACCGATGTGAGGTTTTTAATCTCCTCGTCAGGCACCGAAAAGTAGTCGGCGGAAAGCACCGCGAGATCCGCGTACTGGCCCAGCGTGATCGCGCCTTTGACGTCCTGCTCGCCGGAAAACCACGCACTGCCTTTGGTCCAGAGCGACAACGCTTGCGTTCGGTCGAGCCGGCGTTTCTCTGGGTACAGTCGAAGGCCGCCCAGCGTTTTGCCCGTCACCAGCCAATACAAGGAAACCCACGGATTGAAGCTCGCCACGCGGGTGGCGTCGGTCCCGGCGCCGACAGGAACGCCCGCGGCCAGCATGTC
>JBDHFY010000460.1:0-2985 GCA_039590195.1 Gemmatimonadota bacterium
CGAACGGATTCTTGAGCGTCCGCATGGTTCGGGCTCCGCAATCAGGGCGAAGGTACCATCGGTGGCTCTGGCGGTCTCGTGGTCGGAGGGCGTCCTAGGGGCGTCACAGCGGCACGCGGGGCCGTCGAGGCCATCGGCGGTTCGACGATTTGGGACGAACGTTGTCCCCATGGCCAGGGGGGAAACAAGGGTAAATCCACTCGGGATTCGGCGGGTACATCGGCGCGAAGAAGTCGCTGAGGCTGGCGTTGCCGGTCATGGGGGAGAATCTGGCCGGCGGGTCCAACGCGGCGTCAACACATCGGCCCGGTCCGTGGACACCCCCGGTCGGGCGTGGCCGGAGTTTCCCCCGATCAGTAGCCAGAGCGGATCCAAGTAGTTCGGGAGCCTACATCCCATCGCAGGCGCCCCAGCCAAGAGTTTGAGACACTCAGAGAACCCTAACACACCCGACTAGAACGCCCACTCCAGCACCGGGCATTCTCACGCGCCTCTAGCACGCCCAACTGGTCCCAGACACCGCTGTAGGGATCTCCGGGGCGTGCCCGTGCCGTGGTGCGCCATCCTACGCCGGTCGCAGCCTAACGGACCTGCGCAGAAGCTGCGAGCGTCTGCTCGTCAGCCGCGCGTCTCGGTGAACGTGCTCGTATCAACGCCAGGCGCACAATCGCAATCTTCCTTTCAATCGTGTCGCGCTCGACAGCTTCATGCGCTTGTTAGGCAGCAAGATGGTTGCAGCTACTCTGGTAGATCCTCCAATGCGCTCAAGCAAGCTTCAGCCGATTCGTAGCGTGTCTCCCGGTCTCTGGCGAGCATCTTCCTCACGATACCGTACAGCCGCTTCTCGCGCATGGACGTGAAGATCGGTGTCGGAGGGTCTTCCTCAAGGCGGACGCGCACCAAATCGCGCGCATCGAGGAATGGCGGCGCGCCGGTCAGGCACTGGTAGGCTATGATGCCAAGGCTGTATATGTCACTCCGTCCGTCGAGGGGTTCCCCAGCACAAAGTTCGGGACTGAAGTAAGTCGGATTCCCCAGAGCCATGCCCTCTGCCAGATAGCCAAACAGTCTGAAGGATGCTGCGCGCCCAAAGCCATCCAGCACGGCGCCATCGCGACCACAGGCGATTTGCCTAGGGTTCACGTCCGCATGCACCACACCATTCTGGTGGCAATACCCGAGCGCCCCTGCGATGTCGCCGATGAGGCTTACTAGCTCAACCACAGGCAAGCGACGGTCGCTCCACAATCGATCAGAAAGTGGAGGAGCGGGTCGAGAAGTCAGGTAGTATGGGTACTCTCCCAGAACCCCCTCGCGAGTGAGCCTGATGACGTTTGCGTGTCGGAGCTGACGCAAGATCCCGACTTCCGCAAGGAAGAGGGAGCGAAGGTCCGGATCTTCGGCCCACCCGACGCGTAGCTCAAGCGGTTCGTTGGGAGCCGGACCAGGCACTTGGAAGGCAGCGAATGCGCCGTTGACCCTGTCAAGTCGGGCCGCCTCGCCAAACTCGGCTTGCACTGTGGGAAGAAGGTCCTTGGCTACTAGAGTGGGTTGGCGTGGCATGGCGGCTCTTGCTGCCTAACTCCTAGTATGCTGAGTACCCTTGGCCGCATCCCGGCACCTGGTCGCCATCTAACGCGCTCCTACATCCGGTATTATGCCGCCCCACGTGCCGCATAACGTGGCCGTCGCATAATGGGGGGTTTGCTGCAGAGGGGCGTGCCCGGGATAAGGGCAAGATCGCGCGGGAGGTCGAGGCGTACACGTCGGTTCGGGCATGTCCGGGATCTCCCCCCTTCGGCCGGACCAGCTTCAGGAGCGGATGGTCGTGACCTCCCATTCAGACTCACATCTACTCGGGCGCTGGCCACGACTCGTGTGAGAAGATCACCCTCCACTCGCCGTCGATGCGCCGGAAGACCCCCGTCCAAGCAGTGTGGAGCTCCCCCGCTGTCCCAGTCGTGTCGATCCAGGAGAGGTCGTCGTTCCTAGTGACGACCACGGCGTCCGAAGCGAGCACTTCGAGATGGACGTTCCTGAAGCTGCCCTCCAGCGAACGGAGCGACCTGAGAAACTGCCTCGTCAGCTCGAACCGAGCATCGAAGTCCTCGATGATCACGCCGTTTATGACTGAGACAGGGCTCTCCGCATAGACGGCACGAATGCGATCGGCGTCCAGCGCTCGAGCAGCGTCCGCAATCTCGCTCATCACTTGCTCGATCGTGTCCTTAATCGCTGCCCGCTGTCCCTCGGTCAGCTCAGTCGAGGCCGGCTGACAGGCCACTGCACACGTGGCGATGGCCGCAATGACTATCGATGGCCTTAGCATAGATCTCTCTGACATTACATCCCCCCCTACTACCTCATCTCCAGATCCATCACGTAGATATCGCTCTCGATCTCCTTCACCGTGAAGTACGCCTTGCCGTCGCCTAGCGTGTACGGCACCGGCGATACGTTCTTCGTCGGGTCGTCGAAGCGGACGACCTCCCGTAGCGCGCCGCCCCCCACCGGGATCGCGTATAGCATCCTGGCCCCCGTGGAGTCGCTAGCCTCGAAGTAGATTAAGCGGCCGTCCGCGGACCAGTCAGCATACTCGACCCCTCGGAAGCCGACCGCGTCCCCGTCGAATAGGAGCCGCTCCTCGCCCTGGAGCGAGACGATCCATATTTCGTTAGCGTTCTCGCACACGATCTGGCTGCCGTCCGGCGACCAGCGAGTAGAGTACGGGCCTGCGTTACTGGTGAGCAACTGCGGTGCGGTCCACTCCCCACCCAGCGAGTCACGGCTCATCACGTATGCGTACCCCTGGGCGCTACTCCCTCTACTGAACGCGATCCGTAGCCCGTCGGGCGAGAATGACGGGTGGAAGTCCTGGCTGGGGCCGTCAGTCAACCGGACTTCGTCTCTCCCATCCGCGGAGATGAGAAACACATCGCGGGTGCCGTGGCGGATCGAGTAGAACACGATCTCGCTGCCGTCCGG
>JBDHFY010000461.1:0-2970 GCA_039590195.1 Gemmatimonadota bacterium
AGGGTCACACCCGAGATCGGCCAAACCCGAGGCGTTGTCCGAGCATCAAGCTCGTTTGTCTGACTGGGCGCCGATCTCTCGGATTCCATCAGGGCCAGCGTTCAGTGTACCGCAGCGAAACGGCCGGATACATGACTGCAAGCTCTACCGCCGGTTCAAATCAGTTTTCCCCTTGCAACACCCGGGGCGTCCATACATGACAGTGCCCTATTTTGGCATCCGGAAGGCCTCATCCGGGAATTTTTTGTTTGAGCTGGATCAATTACGCGAGGAGCAGCCCAAGGTATGAACGCAGCTTTTGCGTCATGGAGACGGGGATATGAAAGCGGATGTCACGCCATTTTTCGACGAACGCACCTTCACCGTGACCTACGTCGTTGCGGATCCAAGGAACAGGGCCTGCGCCGTCGTCGATTCCGTCCTCGATTACAACCCAAAGAGCGGCCGGACCTCGACCGCCAGCGCCGACAAGGTGCTTGCCTTCGTCCAGGACAACGAGCTCAAACCTGAATGGATTATCGAGACCCACGCCCACGCCGACCACCTCACTGCGGCCCGGTACCTGAGCGAGAACCTGGGAGCCAGGACCGGCATCGGCGCCGCGGTTCCGCGCGTCCAACAGACCTTCGCCGAGATCTTCAATATCGGACCCGAATTTCCCAGAGATGGCTCACAGTGGGACCGCCTGTTCGAGGACGGCGACGTCGAATCGCTTGGCGAGCTCGCAATCGAGGCGCTGCACACGCCGGGTCACACGCCAGCCTGCGTCTGTTACCGCATCGGCGACGCGGTGTTCACGGGCGACACCATCTTCATGCCCGATATGGGCACCGGCCGGTGCGACTTTCCGGGCGGCAGCGCGGCTCAGCTCTACGCCTCGACCCAGCGGATCCTGGCACTTCCGCCCGAGACCCAGGTCTTCGTCGGGCACGACTACGGACCCGGGGGGAGGCCCTATGCCTGGGAGAGCACGGTGGGGGACCAGCGAGCGACGAACATGCATTTGCGTGACGGGATCAGCGAGCAGGAGTTCGTGCGCATGCGCGAGGCGCGCGACGCGGAGCTGGACCTCCCCAATCTCATCCTCCCCTCGGTGCAAGTCAACATCCGGGGCGGCGCCTTGCCGCCGCCCGAGGACAACGGCGTGTCCTACCTCAAGATTCCCCTTAATGCCTTGTGAGGGGGGAAGCACGCGCAGGCCCTTCAACGACACCGCCGTCAATTTCAGCGCCTAAACCTACCGCCCATCCCAGTTCGATTTCATCGACTTCGGCTTTGGGTCATCTTTCCCCGTACACCGGGGGCCTCAGCTACGTCCGGAGTTGGAGGGAAAGCGGTCGTAACCGGTTTAAACGTCCGGTTTCCGCCACCTTCCGGACATGCCGGAGAGAGGGCCGGTACGGGGAAAATTAGCCAGAGTCGGACATCCAGCGTCTTTCCACGGCACATAGATTCTGTCGCCATTCGCCACTAATCTACCCGAATATCGAGAGGAAGCGAAAAACACCGGCGCCCCACGGCCCGAGGCTCTTGGTGTTCCCCTTGGGAGCCTGACGCGAAGCAGAGCATATGGGCAGTGCTGGCTCATGATAACGGGAGAGCTGGCCGCATTCTCTCAGGTTTTGTGGTAACATGCGCGGTGTGGGAAAATGTCGTCTTAGCGCTGCGACCCTCGCGAGGGAGGCGGGGGACATGAATGCGGAACGCGCTTCAAACTTCAATTCAGGAGAAACCTGCCTATGAGAGCCAAGGCGTTGAATGGTAATGAGATCGATCTGAAGCAGGACATGATTGACGGTTTGAAGATGCGGCTTCGGGGATCCGTGCTGGTCCCTGACGACCACGACTACGAGGAGGCCCGCACCGTCTGGAACGCCATGATCGACAGAAAGCCTGCCCTCATTGCGCGTTGTATCGGCAATGCCGACGTCATTGAGTGCGTCCGGTTTGCGGGCGAACACGGCCTCCTGCTCTGCATCAAGGCAGGAGGACACAACATTGCGGGTCTCGCGGCGGCCGACGGTGCGCTGATGCTCGACTTGTCGCATATGCGCGGCGCTTGGGTCGACACAGAAAGGAATATTGTCAGAGCCCAGGGCGGCTGCCTGCTCGGCGACGTGGATCGGGAAACCCAGCTGCATGGGCTTGCCGCCGTCCTCGGCTTTGTCTCGCTCACGGGCTGCGCGGGACTCACTCTGGGTGGCGGGTTCGGCTATCTGACGAAACGGTATGGCTGGACGAGCGATAACGTGGTTGGCATGGATGTCGTAACGGCCGATGCGAAACTAGTGCACGCGAGTAGCGACGAGAACGCGGATCTCTTCTGGGGACTGCGCGGCGGCGGTGGAAACTTCGGCGTCGTAACCGGCATCGATTATGCGCTCTACCCGATCGGGCCGGAAATCGTTGGCGGCCTGGTGGCGTGGCCCGCGAGCGAGGCACCGAAGGTTCTGGAACTCTACCGGACGCTCGCCGAGGAGGCACCGCCCGAGCTCACGCTGGTCACGCTCTTGCGTCCGGCGCCGCCCGCGCCGTGGCTACCGCAGGACATGCATGGTAAGCCGATCGTGGCAATGCTGGCCTGCTACACGGGGAGCCCGGAGGACGGCGAGAGGGCTGTCGCCCCAATCAAGTCGTTCGAAAATCCGATCGGTGATGTGCTCGTACGCCGGCCCTATACCCAATTGCAATCAATGCTGGACCCGACGCAGCCGAAGGGCCGGCGCTACTACTGGAAAAGCGAATACCTGCCGGGAATCGAGCCGGTGCTATGTGAAAAGGTCATCGAGCACGCTGGAAGAATTCAGTCGCCGCACTCGGCCGTGATCCTGTTCCAGCTCGGAGGTGCCCTCAATGGGCTCGACGAGGATCACTCACCCGTCGGCAACCGCCAGACGCGTTACGTGTTCAACGTGGCGGGTTCATGGGAGCGCCCGGAAGAGGACGGTGCGAACATCGAATGGGCGCGCG
>JBDHFY010000462.1:0-5905 GCA_039590195.1 Gemmatimonadota bacterium
TGGGCGGCCTACTGCTACGACGGCGAGCCCCGGACGTTCGGCGCCGGCAACAACTACTTCCAGGCTCGCTGGACCTTCACGAAAGCCGGCCTGCCCCTACGCATGGCCGCGGGCGACATCATTCGAATCATCATCCGCGACGGCCTCACCGGCCTCGTGGACCACAAGTTCCTGTTCCAGGGACGTCAGAAGTGAAGTACCTCCAGAAGAGCTTCGCCGTAGCCATGCCCAGCCACGTCTCCGACGAGGACTGGGAGGCTGCGTTCTCGAAGCGTGAGGAGGACGAAGAGGAGGACAAGGACGAAAGTGAACATCGTTCTTCTCGCTCACAGCCACGTCGGTAACGGCGTTTTCAGAGCTATCTCTCGGGTGCCGGGGGCCAAGCTGGTTCTCGCGGTAGGCTACGGCAAAACGGAGACCCTGGTCCCGGCCCCGAATCTTGTTCGTGACTGGCGCGAGCGCGGCATCAACACTGCCGTCATCATACAGAAAGGCAAACCCCCGTGGGACGAGTACCCCGCCGGGGACATCCTGATCTCGGCGAACTGGCGGCACAAGATCCCGGAGTCGTACTTCAGCCGGTTCCCACTCGCCGTGAACTTCCACGGGTGCAACACCCTGCTGCACTCGTACCGGGGCCGCCGCCCGATCCAGCGGCAGATAGAGGACCGCAAGAAAACCTACTTCCTCACCTGCCACCGTCTCGCGGAGCAGTACGACGCCGGGGAGATCCTGGCCCAGTCCTGCCACCGCTTCGCGTTCGTGCCCTCGGAGCTCATGGTTTATGGGCGTATGGGTGAAATGGCTTATGACCTTACCCTCTGGATATTGGATAACTGGAATGCACTCGGGCGGAATCCAACCTGAAGAGGGCGCGGTTCTGACCACCCTCGCCGCCCTGTGGGGCGGTCCGGTCTTCGAGATCGGTGTCGAGTACGGGAACTCCACCCAATACATCGCCGACGGGCTCTCGGACGGCAGCCGGATCTACAGCTGCGACATCCAGGACGTGAGGTATTATCGCCCGAAAGGGCAGGTTTTCTACCCGTATAAGAGCATCCAGGTAACTCCCCCGGAGCCCTGCGCTTGGGCATTCATCGACGGGGACCACAGCTACGTTGGCGTGGTCTCAGATATCGCCCACTGTGAGGCCCTGGGCATTACCCGCCTCGTGTTCCATGACGCCCGCGAGGACGACCCCTGCCGGGACACCGCCGGCCAGGCCGGCACCGACGTGCTCGCTGCCTGCCACAATCGCCTCAAGGGCTACACCATCAGACGTCTGGATACCACCTGCGGCATCCTCATTGCGGAGAAGAAATGCCCAACTTCGCCATCCGACTGATCCGAGCATTCGACGGCCCCCGCCATCGTCGCCTTCGCGACATCTGGACCGCCATCGCGGAGTACATTCAGCAGGACGTCGCCGTCCGCTGGTACGCCAACACGAAGGGCCTGCGCCACGCTCAGTGCTTCGACATCATGTGGCGTGAGGAGCAGGAATTTGACAACTGGGGCGTCCTCTTCACCGAGGAGGACTTCCTGCCCGACCTCGCGCTGGACCTCGACGACTGGACCGGCATCACCTCGTTCCATCACACGAACCAAGCCGCCGCGGCCACGTCGTACTGCACTCGCTCGCCGAAGTCCCGCAAACTCTTCCAGAAGGCTGAGTTAGCCGGCGGGTGGTTCATATGCATCGACAAGGAACACTTCCCCAAGCCGCAGGAGATCAGCTTCGAGGGGGATCCAGATCCCGCCAACCAGCTCCGCGGCTGCCTCGAGGCCTACAGCAAGGTGATCTCGCTGGTCCCCGGGAAGGACGGATTTCCACACCACTACGGGGTCGAGTACCCCTACGGCACGCACCTGTTCTGGAGCCGCCACTACCACGACGATCCGCGCACGCGCGTCTCGGGATTCAAGCTGGGGGATATCCAGACCAAAGTAGACTGGAGGATCTCTCAGTGGATTCGAGAACAACCGGAGGACTTTCAGGAGCTTCTCGTCGCGCGATTCGGGTCCGACATCTTGGGGTCATGCTCCGAGTCCATCGAGTTGCGCGGTGGCTTCCGGCAATCTTTCGACAAGTACGTCGATTGGGCCGCAGCGCGAGTAAAGTCAGCATCGTCGTCCTCGCGGACCGCCCGTCAGCAGAAGTGACGGCGGCCCTCGAGAAGGAACAATGGACCGCCAAGTACAACGTCATCATCGAGCCCAGCCCCGTGCAGGTCGTCGGGACCTCGCAGAACTGGGCCGCGTCCCTACAGTTTCTCCACGACCGCCTCGTGCAGGAGCGGCCGGATGCCATCCTGAACCTGGACGACGACCAGGTCTTCACCGACGACGGCATCCAAGAGATCTCGGGGCACCTACAATTCTTCACCGAGGATCGGTACGAGTACCAGTCCCTCTTCACGTGGGACGACCTCGATCACTACAACGCTCGCTTCCCAGTGCATTGGAGCGGCAACCTCTTTCGCGTCTATCGGGGCGACCGCTGGGCGACACATTTCGTGGCCCACTGCCCAGAAGCCTGCGCGCGGAGCGAGAGAGTCATCCGCCTACAGGAGCCCGCCATCAACTTCGGCTACATGGACGCCGACGTCCGCGCCGACTACTGGGTCCGATACAAGCGGGCCGGGAAGATCGACGCACACACCCTCGCGCTCATTCGTGAGCCCGACCTGAAGGAATACCAATGGCAGTCAAGAGAGCGAACCCAGTTGGAGGCGGCGCGGTAGGGGTCATCGACCCCACGCCGTTCAAGGAAGAGATCGCGAAGCTCGTCACGCTCGTCAACGACGCGGACGACGCAAACCGCGGCTGGCTCGAGAAGCAGGCCAAGCTGACCAAGCTCCGGTTTGGCGTCCGTAAGCAGAGGAGCATCCCGTGGAAAGGTGCGAGTAACATCACGGTCCCGATCATCGACAAGACGATCCGGAGATACCGGCCCCCGATCGCCAGCGCTCTGTGGAGCCCTTCTTTACGTGGATGTTTCGCGAAGCCATGAGGACCAAGCGGGACACCGTCCACCTCGTCGACACCCTCGCCCAGCGCGGCCACACCTACGCCCGCGAAGGCTGGGAGTACCGAACGCAGCGCACCTCGCGCGTGGTCCCCACGGCGCACATCATCCCCGAGGGGATTGAGAACCTGGTGATAGCTGCCAATCAGGCAGGCACCACCCCGCTCGAGATGCTCATGGCCCGGATCGCGGACCAGTACACCGTCAACCTCCAAACCGACGTCGGCCGCCAGTCCGTCTTCCAGGTCGCCACCGCGATGCTCCAGGGGCAGGACTACGGGCGCCTCGTGGGCCTCGACCTCGTCGACGACCGGCCCGCCTGGAAGTCCCTCGACTCCATCAACGCCATCACGCTCGTGGACCAGGACCCCCAGCAGTCCGACTTCTTCTGCATCGTCCACCGCATGGGCCTCCAGGAGATCAAGCGCCGGGCCGCCGACGGCTTCTTCCAGGCCGAGGCCACGGCCTCGCTTATCAAGGGTCTCCAGGAGGGCCGCAACATCAAGATGCGCCCGGAGGACACCCCGGCCGACGACATCCGCGAGACAATCCGCCGGATCCGCGACCGCCAGGCCAACATCGAGTCCGACACCGGCAAGAACACGAAGGTCGGCGACTCGGTGATCTGGGAGCTCTTCGCGCACATTGACATCAACCAGGACTTCGTCGACGAGCGCGTGGTGATCTGGTACGCCCCGGCGACCGACACCATCCTCCAGATGTTCGAGTACCCGATGCCTTTCGACCGCTGGCCGATCACCCCGTTCGAGTTCAACGTGGACTCCGAGCGCCTGATCGACAACCGGGGCATCCCGGAGATGGTGCTCTCGTTCCAGAAGATCGCCAGCGCCATGTACAACGCCCGGATCGACGCCTCGTCCATCCTCCTGGCGCCGGCCTTCAAGGTCCGTGTGACCGCCGGCAACTACCAGAAGAGCGTCAACTGGCGCCCCGGCGGGATGATCCCCGTCACGCACGCCGACGACCTCCAGCCGATCGTCCACGACCTACGGCTGCTGTCGGCTCTGCTCCAGGAGCAGCAGGTCGGCCAGGCGATGGGCGAGGACTACGTCGGCACCTTCGACGCCACGATCGGCCGGCTCCAGGACCAGAACGCGCCCGAGCGCCGGACGGCCACGGAGGTCAACGCGGTCCAGAACGTGGCTGCGTCGGTCTTCGGCCTGGACGCCAAGCTCTTCACCGAGGCCCTGTCCGACAGCTTCCAGAAGATCTGGAACCTCTACGAGGAGTGGGGCGACGAGGAGATCTTCTTCCGGGTCCAGGGGGAGGAGAAGCCGCGCGTGGCCAAGAAGTCCGAGATCACGCGGAACTACGACATCCGCGCCGCCGGCACCCCCGCCAACACGGCGAAGAACATCATGCTCCAGAACTACCAGAGCGTGCTCCAGCTCGCCCTCCAGGACGGCTCTGGCATCCTCAACCTGCCGCTGATCCTCCAGAGCTGGCTCAAGCTGATCGACCCGGTCCTCGCGGCCCAGGCGATCCGGCCTCCAGAGGAGATCAAGCAAGTCCAGGCCATTCAACAGGCTGCGTCGATCGCCTCTGACGGCCAGGAGTTTGGAGCCCTGTAACTGTCCATATTCCGGACAAAACGTCCATTTCAACACCATCCCTATGTCGGGGGAAATATGCACGAGCCCCAATCCGGCCCCGTTTCCGGTAGGCTGGCTGCCCAGGTGCTCAATCTTGTGGGCTCCGAAGGCTGGCCTCTCTTAGTTCAGCTTTTGGTCGATTCTGAAAATAACCAGATCGGCACCCTGAAGGCTGACCCCTTGAGCGAATCTGCTCGAGCCGCCGCAGTCAAGTTGGCGCACATCGAAGAACTGCGGAACATGTTCCGATCCGTAACCCCACCCCAATGTGGAGATCCCTTCGATGTCTCTGACCGACCCAGTCCGGCCTGGCATGGACCAGAACCAAAACCCGAATCCGGACCCGAAGAAGACGACTACGACCTCTGACGACCCCAAAGGGTCGTTCCAAGACCGACTCAACCAACTCACCCGCAGAGCGTCCGACGCCGAGCGGGCCGCAGCCCAGACCATCGCCGAGAACTCTGAGCTGCGAACGCAAATGACTCGGCTCGAATCTCAGATCCAGCAGCTAAGTGTAGCGCGTCCGGCGAGCGCCGCGTCTCCCATTCCGGGCGACATTTCGGCCTCAGATCAGTCGGGCAATTTCGATACACTGGCCAAGCAGATCAAAGAGGAGGTGCTTGGCGCTGTCAAGCCGATCCTCGACGAGTTCTCTCAAAGCAAGGCCGACACGCAGTTGGCCGCGACTCAACGACAGTCGTTCGAGAGGGCGGCGAAGGCCCACCCGGATCTTCGGAGTCCCGACTCCAAGCTCTTCCAGGTCTTTTCCCAACTCTGGGACAACCGACCGGACCTCCAGCGCGTCGATGGCGCCCCGGAGATCCTCGTTGAAGCTGCTCGAGGGCTACTCTCAGAAGCGCGCACGACCGAACAGGTCAGACCGAACAGGTCAAGAAAATGGCAGCCGCCGCTGACATTCCACGCAACCCGCGCAGGTTGGACACTGTCGACAGCGAGAAGGACATTGACGGAGCCGTTGACGCCCTGGTAGACCTCGGGAAATCCGACGGCTGGGACAATGACGACCTCGGTGATTACCTTTCGCTGAAGATGAAGAAGTCCGGCTTGATCTGAGGTAAACCACATGGCAACTCTTACCACGTGGGACGAATTTTCCAGCGGCGGAAAGCCCCAAGACGGCACAATCCGCGAACTGGTCCTCAGCGACGTCATCAACATCACGTCGCGACGGCGTCCCCTTATGTCCGTTCTTCGGTCCCGGCCGGTCAGCAACACCTACGTTGAGGATCTGTCGGACGTC
>JBDHFY010000463.1:0-2959 GCA_039590195.1 Gemmatimonadota bacterium
GGCCACCCTCGACAGACACCCGCTTCAGCATCCCGTCTGCGGCGAATCCCACCCATCTGCCGTCCGGGGAGAAGAACGGGTTCAATGCTCCTTCGGTCCCCGGAATCGGCCGGCTTGCGAACTCGTCCATGGTCCGCACGTAGAGCTGGGTTCCGTTGTCTTCCTCCCCCACGTACACGAGCCAGGCACCGTCCGAGGAGAGGGTGATGGGAACCGGCTCCACGGCGCCCACGCGCGCGCCGCGCGGCAGGTGGTGGTCGCCGGAAACCGGGATGGCGTAGCGGTACGTGAGTGGCTCGCTCGCGGGTTGGGCAGTGCGCCCCGTGACCGCGAGCCAACCCGCGACGAGCGTCATGAGGGCGGCCACCGCCCATGGCATGATCCCGAGACGCAGCGGAGCGTGGCTCCGTTTGGTGATAACGCTCGGCGCTTCCTCGGCCGACACGCGGAGCCGCTCCGCCAACTTCTCTGCCGTTTGGAATCGGTCGGCCGGCAGCCTGGCCAGCGCCGTCTGGACGACGTGTGAAACCGCGGGCGGAACGGTCTCGCGAATCGTCAGAATGTCTGGTACCGGCGCGGTCAGCTTCGCCGCGGTGATCGCCTGCACCGTCGAGCCCGTAAAAGGCGGCTGGCCAGCCAACATCTCGTACAGCACGCAGCCCAACGAGTAAATGTCACTGCGGCCGTCGATGTTCCGCTCTCCCGATGCCTGCTCGGGACTCATGTACGCCGGCGTGCCGACGGCGAGCCCGGTGGCGGTGAGCTGTTCCCCGGCCGCGGCGGATACCGCTCGGGCGATGCCGAAGTCCGCCACCACGGCGACGCCGCCGGACAGCAGGATGTTCTCCGGTTTAATGTCGCGGTGCACGATCTCGTAACTGTGCGCGTAGGCGAGCGCCGCGGCGACTTCTCGCGAGATCTGGAGAGCGTCATCGATGGGGAGTTGGCGTTCACGGTTGAGCCGTTCTCGCAGCGACTCTCCGTCCACATAGGGCATGACGTAATACAGGAAGCCGCCCGCTTCGCCGGAGTCGTGCACGGGGAGGATGTGTGGATGTGTCAACCGCGTGGCGATCTCGATTTCCCGGACGAACCGTTCCGGCCCCAGCGTGGCCGCAAGCTCCGGTTTGAGTACCTTGAGCGCCACCTGCCGCCCGTGTTTGAGGTCGCGGGCGAGGTAGACGGTGGCCATCCCTCCGCTGCCCAACTCCGCGTCGAGCTGGTAACGGTCCTGGAGCGTCTCGCTTAGCCGATCGATGACGTCAGACATCGTGCACGACGGAACGTCCCCTTGCAGTGAGCCTCAGCGCCCGAATCCCATTTCGAAGCCAAGGCGGAGCGTCATGGGGGGTTGATGCGCGAGGGCCCCACCGAAGTTGGGGTTGGGATCGATGTGACTTGCGTACATCCCACGCCCGAGGAAACGAAATTGATCGGTCACGACAACGGCTCTCGGGTTGCCGAGGTGCAGAAGGTCGAGCACGATCCGGCCTCGCGCCAGGACCGGAGGGCGGTTGAGGTCGTATGCCAGGCGGAGGTTCAGATCCCAGATCCCGGGGGTTCGCCCGGCCGAACCCCGTTCGACGACGAACACCGGGAAGAAGGGATTCACGGTTGACACCCCGTACTGGCTGAGCGGCGTGCCGCTCTGCCAGGTGAAGAACGTCCCGGCCGTGAAGCGGTCCGTCACGCGATACGAGCCGACCGCCTTGAAAACGTGCGTCCGATCATTGGGCAGCAGGCCGGTGCTGTTGCGGCCCTGCTCGGCCAGCTGCAGCCCCGCGTTCCAATTCGGCAGATTGGCGCGCACATCGGATGCAAACAGACCAGTGTAGTTGCCATGCGTGCGTGAAAGGGTATACGAAAGCTGGAAGTTCAGCCGGCTGTCGCCAAACTTGGTCGCATTGAGTTCCAATGCCGTATAATCGCGTTCGGGCTCTGGCAGGAAATCCAGGGCCCCGCGACCAGTGTTTCCAGCGGCCGTCTCGAGCTCCGGCGTGATCCCGACACCGATCACCGCCCTCAATGTCCGGTAGACGCCTCGTAGCGCAACCTTGAGGGAGCTGCCAAGGGCCCTCTCATACCCGAGCGTGAACTCGTCGAAATGCTGACCATCCAGACCCTCCACCTTGGGAGACCGGGCCACCCCGGCCTCGTTCACGCACGTAAGCTGGGTGCCCTCCGCAGGATCGGCGGTTCGTGGATCCGTAGTATAGGAGAAGAAGCACTGTTCTGCCCCCCCGTGCTCGAGGCTGGAGAGAAACAACGGGAGTTGCTCGTAGAAGCGTCCATACGAAGCAAATACCTTCTGCGATCCCAGCTCGCCTGGCTGGAAGGTGAGTCCCAGGCGGGGTTGGAACTGATTGGTGATCGACTGCGCAACGGAGTCTCCGACGCCGATCAGATATTGCCCGTCCCACCGGATGCCGCCGTTGAGGGTCAGGCGCCTCGTGGCCTGCCAGGAGTCCTGAACGTAGATCGTGGGGACGCGATTGCGCACCTCAACATCGGAATCTATGCGGTTGACAAAAAATGCCGCATCACCAAGTTGCTCGATGATTCCCGGGCCGTTCGTCGCCGACATTTGGTTCGCCGCGTTTTCTTCGTACTCGACTCCCGCCTTCACGGTGTGAGTTCCAAAGAACATCGTCGCCGCGGTTCTGGCTGATGTTCGTGTGATATCACTACTCCCCTGCGCTGCAACTCCACCCGACCAAGTGTTGGTTCGTCTATCTTGAAACCGGGGCTCCGACATCGCACGTTCCGTATCACCGCGATTCTCTTGCGTTTGCTCCGTGCGCGCGATGGATCCCTCGATGATCGCCCGGCTCCCAAGGACAGTCCGAGTTTGCAGCGACAGACTGACCGACCCCCGTCGCGAGAACGAGAGCAACGGGTCCGGATTCAGAAGCCGGGCCGGATTCTGCTCACCGAAACCGCCGAAGCCCACCTGGTGATG
>JBDHFY010000464.1:0-2959 GCA_039590195.1 Gemmatimonadota bacterium
ATGGAAGCACCGTGAGCCTGAGCAGCCCAGACTCCACCGGCCCACTGCCACGCATGACCGTCGCAACGATTCCTACAGCCACAGCGAGCAGAGCCACCACGCCGATGACGCCAAGTTGCCGCCGCCTCCGAGAACCAATGGCAACCTCAACGGTTGCCGCGGGCAGCGCTGGCGTCGGCTCGACGCTGAGCTGTTCGGCGAATTCCGCCATTGACCCCTGTCGGTCTGCTCGCGACTTCCCCAGGGCAATGCGAAGCGCCGACACCACGCCCGCCGGCACCCGAGCACGGATGTTGGTTACGTCCGGCGGCTGGACCACCATGTGCTGGCGTACGATGCTCTCGGCGGTGGGGCCGGTAAACGGGGGCTGACCGGCCAGCATTTCGTACAGCACGCACCCCAGGCTGTACAGGTCGCTCCGGCCATCGAGCTCGGCTTCTCCTGCCGCCTGTTCGGGGCTCATGTACGGGGGCGTCCCGACCGCCATGCCCGTCTCCGTCAGGCGCTCACCTCCAGCCGCGCTGACAGCGCGCGCGATGCCGAAGTCAGCCACCAATGCATGGTTCGACTCCAGCATGATGTTCTCGGGCTTGATATCCCGGTGAATGACTCCCTGGGCGTGGGCATAGCCCAGCGCGTCAGCGACCTCTCTGGCAATCCGCAGTGCATCCTTCAGGGGGAGCTGCTTCTCACGGTTGAGGCGGGCACGAAGAGACTCACCCCCCACGTAGGGCATGACAAAGTAGAGGAAGCCCGACGCCTCACCCGAGTCGTACAGGGACAAGATGTGCGGATGGTGCAGTCGCGCTGCGATCTCGATCTCCCGTAGGAAGCGCTCGGCACCCACGGCGGCCGTGAGCTCCGGCTTCAGGACCTTCACCGCCACCTTGCGATGGTGCTTGAGATCCTCTGCCAGGAAGACCGTTGCCATGCCACCCGCGCCGAGCTCGCGCTCGATGGCATAGCGGTCGGCGAGGGCGGCAGTGAGACGGCGGACTTGGTCAGACATGTCGGCGTAAGATAGGAATCAGCCCGAAGGGTAGCGAGCCCAACACCTGCTGATCAGTGATTGGAGAGCTCTCTTGCTTCCTTCGAGCTTTCGTCGAACCAGCAACCGTTAGTCCAGCACCCGACCCAGGAAATCCTTGAGCCGTGCCCACGCGTCGCGTGCCGGGGCTTCTCGCACCTCGCGATCTTCGTCGACGCGCAGCCAAAAGCCATGGTGCACCGCGTCGTAAATGTGGATGTCGTTGTCGATGCCAATGGAGTCGAGCGCAGCCGCGAAACGGCGGACTTGGTCGGGCGGAATGCCTTGGTCCATTTCCGCAAACGTACCGTAGACCGGATGATCAAGCCGCGCGAGCTCAACGGGATCCTCGATGAGGGAACCGTAAAAGATCGCAGTGGCGTCGTGGCTTTCTCCGCCCAACCCGTAGCTGAGCGCGATCCCACCACCGAAACACCACCCCATGACACCAATCTTGCCGGTCACATCGGGGCGCTGTCGGAGAAAACGCTGCGCGGCGTCGAGGTTCGCAATGACGGCGTCCATGTCTGCCCGGGTCTCTCGTACCAGCGCCATGTTCTCGCCGCGATTGGCGCCGGTACGGCCACGATACAGGTCGGCCGCGAGCGCAACGTAGCCCTCGTCGGCGAAGGCATCGGCCACCTGGCGAACCCGGTCGACTAAGCCGTTCCATTCGTGAATGAGAATCAACGCCGGGAATGGACCATCACCATCCGGAACCGCGAGATAGCCCCGAGTGAGGGTATCTCCCTCCACGTACGTGACGGTCGCGCCCTGTGGTGGTGGACCCTCACCGAGGATCGCAGCGGGAATGGACGTGTCCATCGGCTGGTCGGCTTCTCTGTCCGTCGATGAACAGGCGAGGGCAGTCGTCACGAGCACCAGGAACGGAAACAGTCGTAGCATCGCGAGGTGCACTCCTATCGATTGGGGTCCGGCGCTTGTTGCGGTGAGCGCTGACGTGGCGAGAAGATCGCAGCTTTCGGCCCGGGCTCGCGCGGTGGTCGGCGAGCAAGTCCGGCGTCGATGGAACCGAACAGGTCCGTCACACGACAAAGAGACAGTGCTAACGATAGGAGGAGAACCGAGGAGCGTCCAGGGCAACGGCGAGGCGCGGGGGGGTACGCAGCATTTGAGCAGTACTGATTTCCGCATCAAGAATCCCTGCGCTGTTAACTTACGACCTGCGGGCTATCGACAGGAGCAGAACCATGACGGCGTCGAGCAGCCAGAAGCCACCTCATCCGCCGCTCGAGGGAAACCACAGCAAGGTCATCCGCCATCGAGACAATTTCGAATGGCAGGATATTCTGCTGGAGCCCTACAAAGCGACGACGGAAACGTGGAAGGGGATCACTCGGCGGGAATTGTCCGGCAAGCGCGGCGAGTCACAGCGCTTTCACGTGCGGTATTTCGAGATTGCACCGGGCGGTTACAGTACACTCGAGAAACACGAGCATGAGCACGTGGTGATCCCGATCCGGGGACGAGGTGAGGCACAGTTTGGATGTTACATCTACAAGGTAGGGTTCGGCGACGTGGTCTACGTGGCGCCCAACGATCCACATCAGTTCCGCAATCCAGAGGACTCGTCTGAGCCCTTCGGATTCCTCTGCATCGTGAACGCCGAGCGGGATGTGCCGCAGGCGATGGACGGGACCGGTGTGTGCTATATCTGCGAATGACGTGAAGTCAGGGACTTGATTGGAACCTCGAAGGTGCTCACTCGGGGCTTCTCTCGCCTTCCGACTGAATCCGTTCAACCCTGTCTTCCAGCTCCGCTGCTTCGGCACGTCGACCGGCATTCCGTAACATCGTCGCGTAATCCGTCAACGTCTCCACGGTAGCCCGATCACCGGGCTTCAGCGCCGCTTCCCGAATGCTGAGCGCTCGTCGGTACAGCGGCTCTGCGTCCCCGTACCGCCGCTGATC
>JBDHFY010000465.1:0-3648 GCA_039590195.1 Gemmatimonadota bacterium
TTCCTGCTTGGCTACGCGCTGTGCCAGATTCCGGGAGGCTGGCTCGCCGATCGCTGGGGCACGCGACGCATACTCGTCGTCTCATCCGCGTCGTGGGTGGTTGCGACAGCGGGAATGGCTGCAGCCGGCTGGGGGCCGTTTGCAGCAATCGGGTTGATTCCGACTCTCTTGGTGCTCCGCTTCGCTCTTGGCGTGGGCGAAGCGCCGATGTTCCCGGCGGCAGCACGCGGCGTCTCGCGCTGGGTTCCGCCCTCCTTACAGGGGAGCGCCAACGGGATCGTGCTCGCCGCCATCGGGCTCGGCTCAGCCCTGGCGCCGCCGCTCCTCACGTTCACGATGATACATTGGGGCTGGCGTGCCGCACTGCTCGTCTCCGTCATCCCGGCAGCGGCGGCAACGCTGATCTGGGTGGGCATGCGGGAGCCGGAGGCAGTGAACAGACCCGAGCCTGCCCAGTCATCCGTGCCCGTGTCACCGGCGTCGCGGCTCCGGTCGCGGAGCTTCGTGCTGCTAACCACGAGCTACACGTTGCAGGGATACGTTGGCTACATCTTCGTGTTCTGGTTCTATCTCTATCTCGTTCAGGAGCGGGGTTTCACGCTTCTGGAGGGCGCGTTCCTGAGCAGCCTGCCGTGGATCCTGTCGATCGTGTCGATTCCTTTGGGCGGCTGGTTGTCCGATCGACTCGTCGCCGGGCGAGCGGGTCTCGTGTGGGGTCGCCGGATCGTACCGCTCGTGGGCCTTATCACGGCGGGAGTGCTGCTGGCCTTTGGGGCTGCGACGGAGTGCTGCTGGCCTTTGGGGCTGCGACGTTGAACCCCTATCTGGCGGCAGTGTACCTGGCGGGCTCGACCGCGGCGGTTCTCAGTGTGGAGGGACCGTTTTGGGCGACGATGATATCGATCGGGCGCGAGCGCAGCGGCACGGCTGGTGGGATCATGAACACGGGATCCAACGTGGGGGGTCTGATTTCGCCTGCGCTCACACCGGTGCTCGCAGCATCAATCGGGTGGGAGAATGCGCTGCATATTGCGGCGGCACTGGCAGTGGTGGCCGGGCTTTTGTGGATGGGAGTGCGGGCAGAGACATCTTGATTTCAGATTGCAGATTGCAGATCGCAGATTTGCGATTGAGACGGAGGGCCTGCACCAGATCGTCAATCGCCAATCGCCGATCTGCAGTCTCAAATCACTCGCTCTCTACCTTCTCAATTCTTACTGCCCACTCCCTGGACATGGCTCGCCAGCCGCGCCGCTTCCGACGCTTCGGCTCTTTTGCGACGCCACCGTAGTTCGCGCACGTGCGATACGGATGACACGACGATCATCACAGACGTCACCGCCACGATAACCCATGCCAACGGCCTCATACGCGCGAGCCCCACACCCGAGCCGAGGACCGTGAGAGCACCGACTACAGCCTCCGCAACCGCGAGTGGCGAGGTTCCAAGCAGCAACCGTACGCGCGAGCGCAGCTTCAAGGCGCCAGATGCGGCGGCCAGCAGACCGAGCAGAAACAAGAGAATGCCCACGAGCTTACCCGCTCACCGACGCCATCGCACGAGGTTTCTTTATGACAACTGGTATACCGCCGCACTTCATATATGCCGTCATCTTCCGTTGCGCTGGGGGCCAACTCGGCGTTGTACCGCCTAGGCTCCCTCTAGTCCGCTGACTCAGAGCGTCTGCGTCCGTTATCCGCCAACCGATGATCGTCGGATTGGGAAAAGGGCCCTATCCGGAATGCGGCCAGTGAGTGAACTAGGGCGAACTCTTCAGCTCAACGGCCATCTTGCGCCGGCTGGCCTGCCAGCCCGGTGTACGAAACGATAAAGAGGGCCGCGTGTTTTGCCCCGGCCCAAATGTTCTCGATCGGCACGCTGTCGGTGACGTCGTGGTCTTCGGTAACACGCCGCACCTGGGATTCGAGCTCGCCCGATCGACCCACGCTGAAATCTCCCCCGCCCCGATCGATGACGTTCCCGCGCAGCGAGAACGCCGGCATTCCGTTGCGATAGGCCCGCACGCAATCACCACAGCCGCTGCGCGGCGCGATGTACCCTTCGGTGTTGTACAGCGCCCTAGCGGTTGCGGCCGCGAACCGGGCCGCCGAGTTGTTGACGTTGTCAAACCCGGGTATGCCCTCCTCCGTACCGTTCCGCGTGTTGATCGTATAGTGGACCGAGCATCCTTCACCCATCTCAGCACAAACCTCCTGCGCAATCCGCTGGATGTGGTCGTGCGCCCGCTGTGCGCGCTGCTCGGTTTGGATTTGCAGGTTGAAGCGGACGGACGCCTCGGAAACGGACTCGTTCATCGCTCGACCGGAGGGATGTGGATTGGTCATGTTCATGACCATGAATTCATCGTCCCGCCCCGTGTTGCGCCCCGCTGCCGTGGGCCGCACCTCGTCAGTCACGCGCGCCATGATCTTCCCCAGCACGTCCACGGCGTGCCAACGCCACTGGGGGCGCACGATGGGCATGAAGACGCGGAGCTGGCTGCTGTGGCGCAGGTTGACGTGTCCCGTGCTGACGCCCTCGCCGCCGCCCCCGTGCAGCTGCACCATAATGTCCCCGTCGCGCCAAGTGATATTATGTGGAACGTTGGAGTTCACGAAGAACTCGGAGCCCGGGCTTCTCTTGTGGTTGAGAGGCTCCTCGCCCACGAGGAACACGAACCACACATCGCCCCTCGTGTGGACGTTGCCGGCGTTGAGCGCCCGCAGCGCCGTGAGCACCTGAACCGTCCCAATGAGGTCGTCCCGTGCCGCGGGGCACCAGACCCGACCATCAGCGATGAACGCCTGGTATGGAAGGTTCTTCGGCCAGATGCGCACGTTGTCATGGTGCGCGTTGAGCACCACGGTCGGGCCATCACCCGTCCCCGGCCGCACGCCGATGACATTGTTTTCGTCATCGAGGTGCACCTTGTCGAGCCCGTAGATCTGCAGCAGGCGGGAGATGATGTGCGACCGATACGTCTCGTCCTGCGAAGGTCCGGGGGCACTGCAAACCTGCAGGAACTCCTGCAGGGTCTCCTCGTCTGACTCATCGACGTAGCGGAGGGCCGCGGTCATTTGCGGTGAGCTCAGCACCTGGCGGACCGCCGCGAGTTCCTGGGTGAGATCCGGGGTCACCTGGCCTCGCGCCTGTGCCTGTGCTTCCTCAAAGACCACAGCCGCGAGAATGCAGGCGGCCACCCCCACCGCTCGGTTTAACAGGATCCTGTTCATCACGCACCTCCTGCGATAGGGTGGAGAAGAAAGCTGACGCCACCGGAAGCGGCGCAAGGAAACTCAGTCGCACCGTGCCTAAAAAGATCCTCCTGCACACAGACCCGCAAGATCGTTTGCATCCGGCCATGGTGGCCCGTCCGCGATGGCTCCGGCCGATTGATGCAGGGTGCTACGACTCACCGCAAACATGACCAGATCGTCGAGGTCATGGAGGAGGTCGAGATGTTGCTATGTGGAGTGAAACCGAAGACCGGACGCCATCGAAATCAACGGGCGAGGAGGGGGGCCACGCCCTTTTTACCGTAGATGTGTTTGCCGATGCGCCGGACGCGGGCCATCTCCTCCTCGTCGAGGGGCCCGGCGTCCAGGGCCTTGAGATTGTCCTCCATCTGCGCTGCGGTGGAGGGGCCC
>JBDHFY010000466.1:0-2942 GCA_039590195.1 Gemmatimonadota bacterium
TAGCGAATCTTCCCCAGCGCACCGGAGTGCACCAGCTCGCGGAGCTTGACGAAAGCGGGATGGTACTCGAGCAGATGACCCACCATGAGGATCCGGCCCGTGTCGCCGGCGCGCTTCAGCAGGTCCTGCGCCTCGTCGAGCTCGACGGTGAGGGGCTTCTCGACGAAGACGTCGATTCCCGCCTCGATCGCGGCCGCAGCGAGGGCATGATGACTCGCCGGCGGCGTGGCGATCATGACGCCGCGCACCCCGTCATCCGCGAACAACTCCTCGGGAGACGCGTAGAGGGTCGTGCTGGGGGCCGCCTCCCGCGCTGCGGCCTGCCCGCTGGGTGAAGGGTCACAGACCCCGCGCAACGCGCCGAGCTGCCTCAGAACGCGCACGATGTTCCGGCCCCAGTGCCCACACCCGAGGACGGCGACGTCCGCCTGGCTCACTTCCGAACTCCCCCAGCCCGCAGATGAACCGCCGATGGTGATCTCGAGGTTGCGGCGTCCGGACTATACGGAATCGCAGAGTGCGGGGCCGCTGGCGCAGAGGGTATCAGGCGGCGAAGGAGAGTACCCCTCGGGGATTCCTGTACATCCCCGCTTGGAAAGCCTGGCTCTCGTCTGCGCCCTCACACCTCTGGGAATCGGCGCCATTGCGCGCCCACTCCGGAGATTCACGCGACGGGGATGAACCGAGCCCGGGCCCCCACGAGGAATCGCATGAATCGCTCTTCGATCTCGGTTCTCTGCTTGATGTAGGACTTGTCCGCAATGCTGAACACTGAAACTTCCTTCCCCATCGCGACCGGTCCGCTTTCCTCGAGAATCACGATCTTCGCGTTGTCCGGATCCGACACTGCTGCGGCATCGCGGTAGAAGACAATGCTCTCCTCATCGACGTCATCGTTCACGCTCCGAAATTCGCGAACGAACTCCTTCATCATCGCCACCTTCTCCGACATCGAGAGATCTCGGTAAGGCTTCATCCTTTCGGTCAGGTCTCTTGCCGGAACCCCTCCATAGCAATGGCGGGGAAGTGTGTCCTTCGTGACCACGGAACCCATCAAGATGATGCTCCCGTTGCCGAGGCGAACTCCGGGCGAAATCGAAATGTTGCAGCCAGTCAACCAGACATTGTCCTCGACGACCGTTGGAGATTGCTGGTAGAAGGTGCAGCCTTCCAGAAGCTCTCCGCTCTCTGCGTGCGTCCAGATGTAGCCGTTCAGGGCCATCCGAAAATTGTTGCCAATGGTCAGGGCCTCGGCCGCATTCAGGACGCTGTGCTGACCGATGAACGAGTTGTGACCGATCCGACACGGCTTGTATCCGTTGATGAGAACGTGATTGTGGATGGCCGTGTAATCGCCAACAACGAGGGTGGGTACCACGACCGTCGTGTCGTGCCCGATAAAAGAGAAGTCGCCAATCCGAATCAGCTCAGCGGCCTTTCGAAGGCCTCCGAGTTCGCAGCGCTCTTGAATGGCGACACCGTACCCGATCTCGATACGGGTTGCCTGAATCTTCACATTGTCCTCGATCACCGCACCCGGACCGATGTACACCTCGTCACCAATCACTCTGGCACTCGGGGCAACGACCACGTCGTGCGCAATGTCTTGGACAGTCGCCGAGATCTGTTCCCTCATCGCTCCCACTTTCCGAATCGACTCCTCACCGATCTCATCGACACGGGCAATTGGAGTCGGCTATACGGCAACATCCGCCTGGCTCACATCCTGACTCCCCCCGGCCCCAAATGAACCGCCGATGACTGATTTCACTGTCGCAGCGTTCGGACTATAACCCGATCGCCGAATCTAGTGTAGATCCTCCACTGTCGATGCCGGGCTGCTCTGCCCTTCAGCCTGCCTCCTCCGCCCACGACACACACAAACCGGGAGGAGCCTTGATCAAGAGCCGCTGCATCGGGTAGCTTACCGCCGGTCGACCGACCCACAACGATCGGTGATCGTGCCATCGCCCGTGTGCGGCGACCTGCGATTCACACCTGGACTTCGAGGCCTGGGATGAGTTCCATCAAGGATCGGAAAGCGGTTCGCGCAGCCGCCGAATCACGAGACGCGAGCCGAACACCGGCGCGTAGAGGTGCCCGCGCGTGTCGCTAGGCCCCGACCGGAGGAGAGTCAACATCGCCACACCCTCCACCGGCGAAGAAGAGTGGCAGGCCCTGCGCGAGCCGGTCCTGAGCGGTTGGCTCACACAGGGGCCGCGAGTCGCCGAGTTCGAGCGCGCCTTCGCCAAACGACACGGCGTTGCCCACGCCCTGGCCACGACGAGCTGCACCACTGCCCTACACCTCGCGCTGGCAGCGCTCGGCGTTCGGCCGGGCGACGAGGTGATCGTGCCGGCCTTCACGTGGGTGGCGACCGCGAACGTCGTTTGCTACTGCCAGGCAAAACCGGTCTTCGTGGACGTAGATCCGACGACGTACAACATCGTCCCGGATCGGATCTCCGCAGCGCTCAGCTCCAAGACGAGGGCGATCATCGCGGTTCACCTCTTTGGGCTCTGTGCCGACATCGACGCGATCCGAGCGGAAGCCCCGGGCATACCGATCGTCGAAGATGCCGCGTGCGCCGCCGGCGCCGCCCACCGCGGCCGCCCGGCGGGTTCGCTGGGCGATCTGGGGTGCTTCTCCTTCCATCCCCGCAAGAGCATCACGACCGGCGAAGGCGGAATGGTGACGACCAATGACGAACGGCTCGCGGTGACGATCAACACCTTGCGGAACCATGGAGCGACGGTTTCGGAGGAGCAACGACACCGCAGCTCGCAGCCCTTCGTGATGCCGGAGTTCGACCTCCTGGGATTCAACTACAGGATGACCGACCTACAAGCCGCGGTCGGCATCGTTCAGCTGAGCAAGCTGGACCGCTTCATCGAGGAGCGCCGACAATGGGCCGCGTTCTATCGGGACGAATTGGCAGCTGT
>JBDHFY010000467.1:0-2935 GCA_039590195.1 Gemmatimonadota bacterium
GCGACGAGCGGCGCTATCACCTCGACGATCTCAGGGGGCATGCTCTGTTCGACTCCTGGATGGGGATCTCAAATATAACCGTCTACTGACCGACCATGGTTGAGGCAGAGGCAGGGTCCGTAACCCGAAGCACGGCAATGAATTGCAAAGAAGCGGGGGAAACGATCGATTGGAATGGTGGCCGACGGCAGAGTCTGCCCTACGTCAATCCTCAGCCAGCTGAACGACGCAAAGGAACTCATAGAACCTAGCCAGCAGCGGTCGTGCGCTTGGCAGATCGACGGCAATCTGCGTCAGGGCCTGGAAATGCGCCGCACACGCCCTGCCACGCGTCTGCCACACGTGGGGCGTCGGTGATGTCTTGGGGTTCAGTCTCGCAGCCGCCACGGTGGTGAGGATACCGAGGCACTGCAGGGCCTCATACCAACGCAGCACCTCCGTTTCGACAGGGTGATGTCGGCGATAGGCGTCGAGGAACCTCTTGGCGAGGCGGCGGCCCACCAGCGGAAAGAATGAGAAGATCGTGGATGCATACGCCACGTCGAAGGCGGGGTGGGCAATCCGCGCATTGGTCCAGTCGAGCACCGCAGTCACGCGGTCGCCCACGGAGAGGATGTTGGTGGCGTGGAGGTCGCCGTGGCACACCGCAACCCTTGAGGTGTCGGGGCGGTGCCTGTGCAGCCACTCCAGCCCTTCCCGAAACCCCCTGAGCGGGAGGTAGTCGATTCCCTCTTCCAGATCGGCCAGGAAAGCGTCTAGGCCAACAGACTCTCGCGGCACCCCCTCGTTTGCAAGCGCCTCCTGCACTGGCCGGGGATCAATCGCGTGTAATGCAGCCATCGTGTCTGCGAGCAAGATCGGAACGCGACCCTTCCTGGGCTCTTTCGATTTCCCCAGCGGTATTCCCGGCGCACGATCCATGATCATGAATGGCCGCCCAAGCCCGGCCTCTCGATCGCCCGTCATGCGAACCCGCGGCACCGGAAACCCGAGATGCGTGAGCGACGCTTGAATCACCATCTCCCGTTCGGGCAACTCCACATCCGGCATGATGCGGATCACCAGATCTCCGTCGAGTTCGGCCGGTGGGTCTGCGAGCCGGAAGCTAAAGATCAAGGCCCACCTACTCCGGAGCCTGCGCGGCTCTTCCGCGTACCGGAGCTCACGCGTGCCGGTGCGTCGTTCGAGTAACCGGAGCAGCGGCCGCTCCCTCGTGCGACGTTTGGCTTTGTCCTTACCCATCTTTACAGGTCTCCGAGAGATTCCAAGTGCCTAAACTGCAGAAGCCGTGCCATAACACCCTCCAGCTTTCCACCTCACTCACCTTGAGCACGTACATAAGACCGCCGGGGTACATGATCCAGTACGTCATCCTATCGAGCCGTCGCACGACAACATCTGGTAACGCGCGGTGGTACGGAGTGTTGCTGTTGCTGCTGTCGCCGGTGGCAGCGGGAAGGGCGTGCGCTACGGCCCAAGACAGGGACACCGGATGCCTCGGGCCAAGCCGCCAGGCGCGCTCCCGTCGTGCCTGCACAAACCGCCACTTCTTCGGTTGTTAGGAACCGAGCAGAGTGATCTGCTCGAACGTCGCCATCACCGTACTCAAAAGCCCTGGCACCGCACGCGTCTCCGGAAGAGCGCCCGCGATCACATCCTCCGCTACACCGGCATCGAACATGGAGGCCGTTGACCGGATTAAGAATTCTCTCAGCTCAGGCTCGGCTGCGTCGATCTCGTCCAACAACTCCGGTCGCCCTGCCACTACCATTATGATGTCTTCAACATCGTGGCTGGAGTACCAGTCGCCTTCTCCTCGCTCCGTAAACGCTTCCCACTTGGTGGCAAGGAACGCTGGGGCCGAAGCAATGCGGATTGTAAGGGTATCTGTGATTGAGCACGACTGGGCCGTTCGGAGCGCGATGGGGTACCAGTCTCCCTTGAAGTGAAGAATCTCCTCGTCGGCCGGCATCACATCAATCACATCGGTCCCGGCGCGCCAACGGCACATTGGTGCGCCCGGCGACATGTCCTCCGCAAACCCAAGCTCTTTCAATCGCTCACCAAGTTGGTGGTAATCAAGCCGTGTCGCCGCCTCACAGATTGCGTCCACATCGTCAGTCGGACGCAAGCGCGGTGCTACTGGATCGGTTATGAGCAGCTCGGTTACCTGCCCACCTACAAAGACGAGCTGGTCAAGGAGCGGCTGCAGCCGGGTCGCCACTCGTACCAGCAACTCACGGGTTGGGCGATGTGGTCACGCCGGCGCTAGCTCCTTCTTTAGCAGCTCGCTAGCTATACGCCGCTCGCGCGCTTGACCCACGCGTAGGGCATCGACAAGCGCCAGTGCTCGGTAGAGCTTCTCGTCACGCTGCCGAGCCTCGGCAACACCGTCGTAGAGCGGAGTGATGCTTTCACCGCGCATTTTGCCACGCGCATGGGGCCACACCACCTTCGTTGAGGAGGAAGAGGATGAAACCTCCTCCATTAGCTCCGGCACCGACCATGCCGTAGGCACTCCGCGTACTTCCGGCCCGCGTACACCCGGGAAGGCATACCGCGCGCCGTGGATTAGGAACTCCAGGAGCGCACCGCGATTCACCTTGCGCTCGCCTGGCAGGAGCAGACGAGCCCCCTGCAGCCGCTGTACCGCTCGGTGCGTTGCACTCAGACTGAGCCCGAGAACGTCGGCTAAAGCCTCGTACCGCTCGCCGGGATGGTGAGCCAGCCGAAGGGCCACTGCCAGGTCCTGCGGGCGGAGTTGATCTGCCATGTGCTTGTGCCTCCTTATTTTCCATTTTCCAGAAAATGGAAGTACTTGTGATACCAATATATACAACTGGTGGCCTGAGAAGCAACCCCTGCACGCCGGTGGAGAGAGAATACCCTCGACACTGAAACTCAAGGGATCAAAGGGGGAACAGCGTTAACTATA
>JBDHFY010000468.1:0-2906 GCA_039590195.1 Gemmatimonadota bacterium
CATGAACGAAACGAACTTTTCCGGAAACCGGGCGGCGATGGTCTACGTCAACCATGATTTCGACCAGCAACTCTTTCGGAGGAGCCGCATCCCCTTGTTGCGGGAGGTCCCGTTCACAGCAAGTGTTCACGGCGGCGTGTTCTGGACGGACCTCGTCGATCACATGGCCAACCCAGGCGACATGGACGTTCTCACGGCACCCAGTGCCTACAGCGAAATCGGGTTCGGGATCGGAAACCTCACCCCCATAATCGCGCCCTTCACCTTCGCGGTGTCGTTCACCTGGCAGCTCTCGTCGTATGACACCGATCGCTTCGAGTTCCGCATCGGCGTGCCGGGGCCGGGACAATAACCGCCCCTCGCCCCTCACCGCCGGGCGGTCAGGCGGGCCGGCGGACCGTTTCCCCGCAACCCATCCGCCCGGGGCAGGTCAGTCCTCTCTTCCCTCATCGGAGCAGCATTTGGAGCAGAAACGGATGCCGCGTTCCTGAGGAGCCTCGCGAAGCGAGGCGTCTCGAAGGGCGCGGCTACTCGCGCAGATAGACACCCTACCTCTTCTGCCCCCTCTGCCCCTCCTGCCCCCATTGCCCCCATTGCCCCCATTGCCCCTCTGCCGTCTCTGCCGGGGGGGGCAGGTGTGGGGGAGACACCGACAGGGTTTGCCGCGGATGAACGCGGGTGAACGCGGTTTGTTTTGTGGTTTCCCCCACGCCACCGGTATTGGGAGCGGACCCCCGGAAAGTTCTCCCTCTGCCCCTACAAATCCAACACCAGCCGCAACCCCTCCTCCAGCGCCAGAAGTTGCTTGGGCGGCAACTTCGTGACCCGCTCTACGAGATACGACCGATCCAGTGTGATGATCTGCGACACGTTCACGACGGATTCGCGCGGCAGCTTGCTCTGTCCGCGGGTCAGCCGAACGTTGCCCGGTGCATCCGCGAGGCGCGTGTTCGAGGTGATCACGGCTGCGAGCACCGTTTGAATCGCGCTGCGGTTGAATGCGTCCGACTGCACCACGACAACCGGACGGCGAAAGCCCGGCTCTGAGCCCCGCGGCGCCGGTAAGCGCGCCCACCAGATCTCGCCGCGACGCACTACCAGTCGTCTTGGGGCAGAGACGAGCGTTGCAGGCGCTCAAACGCCCCGTCGAGCCGGCCGGCCGCAGGCTCGGCACCGTAGACGTCATCCAGCGCCGCAGTCACCGCATGGTGATCGTGTTCCTCGAGAAACGCCCGGATCGCCCGCTGATACAGCTCGCTGCGACTGATCCCCAGGCGCCTTGCCAAGCGCTCCGCGGCTTCGAACAGGCGGTCCGGCAGCGAGATGGCAGTCTTCACGCCATGAGTATAACCTGAGTTATACCCAGCGGCAATGGCATGTGTGACCCTACGCCGAGAGACACGCATCAAGACGGGAGAATAACGGCGCAGCGGTCGGGAGGCGTAACCGAAATGCCGGCGCGCCGTACCGTTTGTTTTCGCGGCCCCTCTTGCTCCCCTGCCCCTTCTGCCTCTTCTGCCCCTTCTGCCCCTTCTGCCCCTGCTTCGCTCCTGCCCTTCTGCCCCTCCTGCCGCTTCTGCCGCTCCTGCCACGGAGAGTAGCAGGGTGGCGCGGAGCTGCCATGCTATTTCAGAGTAGAACAATCACACATACTCAAACCTCTTCTGGCTCTCCCCTGCTCCCTTTCCTATCTTCTGATTGACGCTCGCACGGAGGGTCGTCACCGTGCGAAGGCGGTAGGGCGGTACGGCGGTAAGGCGGCAGGAGGTCGCGCTGTGACCGATGTAACCGCTCGGCTGGCGGCTGCGCTCACAGATCGCTATCGCATCGAGGGTGAGCTAGGTCAGGGCGGCATGGCCACCGTCTACCTCGCTCACGATCTCAAACACGACCGTAAGGTCGCGGTGAAAGTCCTGCGTCCCGAACTCGCTGCAGTCCTTGGCCGCGAGCGGTTCTTCCGCGAGATCACCGTCACCGCCAAGCTCGAGCATCCCCACATTCTTGCGCTGTTCGACTCCGGAGAGGCCGATGGCCTCTTCTATTACGTCATGCCCTACGTCACGGGCGAGTCGTTGCGCGAGAAGCTGCGCCGAGAGAAGCAACTTGCCATCGATGAAGCGCTAGCGATCAACGACGCCGTGGCCGGTGCGTTGGACTATGCACATGAGCACGGCGTTATCCATCGGGACATCAAGCCGGAAAACATCCTGCTCCATGAAGGCGAAGCCATGGTGGCGGACTTCGGCATTGCCTTGGCGGTCAAGGTCGCAGCCGGTGAGCGGCTGACGGAGACCGGCCTTTCCCTCGGTACGCCGGAGTACATGAGTCCCGAGCAAGGTACGGGCGATCGCGACGTCGATGCGCGAAGTGATGTCTACTCGCTTGCCGCTGTTTTGTACGAGATGCTGGCGGGCGAGCCGCCGCACACGGGCGTCACATCGCAGGCGGTGATCGCCAAGCTGCTCACAGAGAAGCCGACGTCGTTGCGGGTGGGGCGGGACACAGTACTGCAGCACGTCGATGCGGCCGTGATGAAAGCGCTCGCCAAGGTGCCTGTGGATCGGTTTGCGACCGCAGGCAAGTTTGCTGACGCCACGCGGCACGAAGGTCCGATTGAAATCGAGGAAGCTCCTAAGGGAACAAGAGTACGAGGGGTTATCGCAGCAACTGTTGTAGCGGTGCTGGCAGGAGTTGGCGTGTGGTGGATGCAGGCGGCAAGCGACAGAGCACCACCACTCGACCCCAACGTCATCGCGGTTCTTCCCTTCACCGTGCGTGGCAGCGACGAAATCGCCTACCTCGGCGAAGGGATGGTGGATCTTCTGAGCATGACCCTGGGCGGGCAAGGAGAGCGACGCACTGTCGATCCCAAGACGCTTCTGAGCTTCCTCTCGAGCGAAGTCGAT
>JBDHFY010000469.1:0-2904 GCA_039590195.1 Gemmatimonadota bacterium
GACCAGGTTGCGCCACAGCGCTTGAGCAGCACCACCGCACCCAGGTAACCTGCGAAGGCGGCTCCGTAACCCACGAAGAGAGTCGCTACGGGCGCTTGCACCCGGGCGGCGAGCCAGGCGAGGGAAGCGAACTCGAAAGCGAACAAGGCCCCAGCCGCCGCACTGATGCGGTGGGGCATCAAGAGGGGACCTCGAGAGAAACGAATGTCAACGGCGCCTCCGGGCCAACGAATCCACGTGATCATCCCGGCCCTGGACGAGGAGTCCTCGCTCCCCGCGGTGCTCGACGCGCTGGCCGCGCTCGGGAACTTCAACGTCGTCGTGGTGGACAACGGTTCCCGGGATCGCACGGCAACTGTGGCGGCGGCCCTCGGAGTTAAAGTCGTCTCGGAACCGCGCCGCGGCTATGGCGCGGCCTGCCTCGCCGGATTGGCGGCCCTGGCCGACCAACCCGGTGGCGACATCGTGGCGTTTCTCGACGCCGACGGCAGCGACGACCCGCGGGAGTTGCCCAAGCTCCTGGAGCCCATCGCCCGGGGCCAGGCGGATTTCGTACTGGCGAGTCGCACGCTGGTTGCCGGGGAGGAAGGAGCCCTGACCCCCGTTCAACACCTCGGGAATCGGCTGGCATGTTTCCTCATTGCCCGACTTTGGGGCGTGCGGTACACCGATCTCGCGCCGTGTAGGGCCCTGACCCTCGACGGGCTCAGGTCGCTCAACATGCAGGATACCGACTTCGGCTGGACCGTCGAGATGCAGATCCGCGCTGCCCGACACGGGCTCCGGGTCCAGGAAATCCCGAGCCGGTACCGCCGGCGCCGGATGGGCCGGTCCAAGATCAGCGGCAGCCTGCTGGGGAGTGTGCGTGCAGGGGTGACCATCCTGGGTGTGATTCTGCGTGAGCGGTTGACCGCGGGCCGTTAACCTCCACGCATCGCGGGCTCGTCCTCCGATGCTGCGACAGCCGCTTCCCGGGTGCCTTCGTGGTCCCTCTCCAGTCTCCGCCGACTGCCTTATAATTCACGTCATGTTTGCTCCATGTGGACCCCCGGCCGACGGACCGTCGCCGGTGGCCACGGCTCAATACTGTTCGCCGAGCGTTTGTGAGCGGCCGTGCGCTTGTTCGTAGCCATCAATCTGCCGGCCTCGGTGCGCGATGGGATCTGGGAGATCGCAGCGCCCCTCAGGAAGGCCGGCTATCCCTTCCGGTGGGTCCACCGGGATGCGATGCATCTGACCCTCAAGTTCCTCGGTGACGTGGACTCGGAACGAGTTCGACGGATAGAGGAAGAACTCGACCGGGCGGTCGCGGATAGCAAGCGCTTCGTTTTGCCGCTCGGCGGGTTTGGGACCTTCCCGAATCCGAAGAGGCCCAGGGTGGTTTGGCTCGGGTGTGAGGGCGTGCCGCAGTTCGAGCTCCTTCAGCACGGAGTGGAACGGGCCATGCAAGACCTCGGATTTCCCTCGGAGGGGCGCCCGTTCCGGCCGCACCTCACGTTAGGTCGGGTAAAGCGTGGCGCATCGGCATCGACGCTTCGCGGACTCGATGAGGCGCTGGCGGGGCTACAGTATGCTGCGGAGCCGATGGTTGCGTCGGTGGACCTCATGGAGAGCCTTCTGGGAGTGGGGCCGGGAGGTGGGGCACGCTATGAGCGGCGATATGCCGGGGAGCTCGGGGATTGATAGGGGGCTGTTTTAAGAACGTTTTCGCATCGGTGGGTTGTATGGCGGTTTTGATCGTCGCACTGATCTTTTTCTGGCAGTATCGCGATCCCCTGACGGACGCCTATCGAGCGTTCCGCGAAGGGGCGGTTGCGGAGGCTGCGGTCGACAGCGTGCAGGTGGGTCCTGGCCGACCGTCTGGGGCAGCGCTTCGAACCGCCCTGGAGAAATACGAGTCGATGGCCGAAACGCCGGGGCCTGGTTTCGTCGTGCTCACGACGGCCGAGATGGCGTCGCTCATCCAAGACGGGCTAGACCCGATTGCCCAGCAGGCGCTGGACTCATTGCTCGTCACCTTCGAGGACGGACGTTTTATTCTGGAGGCGGTATTGATCACAGAGGTCTGGGGCCGCGAGGCCCTGGGTCCGTTTGCGGCCATGCTGCAGCCCCGAGAGCCGTTGCGGGTTGCGGGTCCGGCGCGGGCGGAGCGTGCCGGCGTCATCGCCTGGGAACCGGACGAGTTCACCGTGCGCAACCTGCCGTTTCCCAAGGCCACCATTCCCGCCCTCGTGAAATCGCTCACCGGTGGCTCCGGCGGCGCAATTCTCCTCGTGGTGCCTGCTACCGTGGGTGACGTGCGGATTCGGCCCGAGGGCGTCACGTTCTACCGGCGGATTCAGTAATGGCTCGACGTGTGCTTGTGGTGGACGATGAGAAGGGCGTGCGCGAGGCGTTGCGCCAGTTGCTCGAGTACGAAGAGATGGAGGTGAAGACGGCGGCCTCAGGGGTGGAGGCGCTGGAACTGTATCCGACCTTCCATCCCCATCTCACGCTGCTCGATGTGAAGATGGCCGGCATGGATGGACTGGACACGCTGTCGAAGCTGCGGGAGCTCGATGGCGGAGCCAAAGTGGTGATGATCTCCGGTCACGGGACGATCCAGACCGCCGTGGAGGCCACCCAGAGAGGGGCGTACGATTTCCTCGAGAAGCCGCTGGATACCGATCGGATCCTCCTCACGCTGCAACACACGTTCAACCATATGGACCTCGAGACGGAGAACGAGCGGTTCCGAGCAAGCGTGGCCGACCGATATGAGATCGTGGGGTCGAGCAAGGCGATTCGTGAGGTTCTCGAGGTGATCGAGAAGGTGGCGCCCACGCCGGCGCGGGTGCTCATCACCGGAGAGAACGGCAGCGGCAAGGAGTTGGTGGCACGCGCCCTGTGTGCCAATTCCCCGCG
>JBDHFY010000470.1:0-3999 GCA_039590195.1 Gemmatimonadota bacterium
GTCCTCGGGACCGATGATGGACGTGGGGAACTTCGCAAAGAGGCCGGGATACCCTGCTGGCTCTCTTTCGCCCAGATGACTTTGATAGTTGAGGCCGACGGCGATGACCTTGGACGGCTCGCAAGGCGCAAGCAGTCGTACGTCGGCCACGGCCACGGTCCTGCCGGTTTCTCGAGGCGAGGCAAAGAGATCACCATCCAATTCACGGATCGTCTCGTCGTCAAGGATGCCGTAGGCGGTTTGTCCCTCGTGCATGTATCGCACGTACTTCGTGTCCCCGTCTTGCGCCAGTGCGGCGGTTGCTGCCATCGACAGGGCCATCGTCCACAGCAGGACCCGACTCGTCGTCTGCATGCTCACCTCCTTGGTTTCTGCCCCCCCCTTTCCCCCCCCGGCTGCCAGCGGCCAGCGACCGGCTGTGCCTTGCAACGGGAGGGGAGGGGAGGGCTGGGCCCTCTCACTACTCACTTCTTACTTCTCACTTCAATCCCTCCATCTTTCCTCACGCGAACGTACCCTCTCTCCGGCAGGTTGGCCAGCTCTCGTGGGGAAATCTCGACGACGGGTATCGTCGGATGACCCATCTCCCGCGCCACAATGACACCCAGCGGCAAGATCGCGTCGACCGCACCGAGAATGAGCGCGGCCGGAGCCGTGCTGTTCCGCAGAAGCTCGAGCATGATGGCACTGGACGAGCTGGACCCGACCATGGTAGAAATCGCCAATACCTGACCCGTGATGATACGTCCGTGGTCCGGATGCCGTGGGTCGGCAACGCGGCCGCTTGCAGGGTCCACGCCACCCCAAAAACTGATCGGCGCCGCAAGCTTGAACAGGGAGCCCTCTGCCTCGCCGGCAATCAAGGTGCGACCACGAATCTCGCTCACCGTCAACCCCAGAGTATATCGTTGCGGACAACCCGCCCCGCCTCAGCGGAGGCAACGCAATCCTCGAGGCTTCCGTAAACGACTTCGTAGCCCGTGTTGGCCGGGGTATAGTGGGCGAACTTGCCGGAGTTGGTCATCAGAACCCCGCCACCCTCGGGAAGGATCGGTGTCACCACCACACAAGTGTCGACGACGATCTCGACGCCGGCCTGACGAAGCTCGTCGGCGCGCCCCTGGCTCTCCAGTTCCTCCAGCACACCGCGGCCGGTACATACATAAAAAGGAATGCGGAAATGCTTGCTCGCTGCCAAGCGCTCGAGTTGGCTGAATTCGGTGAGGGAAAAGTGGGGGCTCCCGAGCGCGACGGCATCGAGGCGACCTTCCGTCGTAGTCGACATTCGGTCTCTCACCGCTCGGATCATCGGCGGTGTCACAGAGATAACCCGGGCCGGTTTTTGGCGATCCAGCGCAGTCTCGAGGTCGGGCGCCTCCGGTGTGATGCCAACCACGTGAAAGAGGCCGACGGCACCCGTGGCTGCTGCGGCTGCACCCAGAGCCTTGAGTCGATCTTCACTGGTGTCAGCTGAAAGTCCTTCGATGACGGCGATCTCCTCGCCTACCTCAGCGCCCAGCCAGGTCCCGAACACGGGATAGAACACGTCGGTGTCCCTGAGTGACTCAGACAGCTGGTTGGTATCGACGATGATGGTGGCGTACCGGTTCTCGGGAAGGTGCAACCCGGTGAGCGGTGCGCGGCCGGTCAGGGCGCAGCAGATGTCGAGGAAATCGCCGTAGCGGTTCGTGCGAGCGCCCAACACCGAATTCACGAACGCGACAGCATTACTTTCGCCCCACGCCACCTGGTCTCCGGAGCTGGGTCGGTGTCCCGCCTGGTAGGGGGCACAGGTCCAGGTTGGCCGGCAACCCATCTTCTGGTAGGCCGCCATGAGCCGCCGGGCCATGTCATAGCGGTGGTCATCGGCGCGGACTCGCGTTGGATTGAGGAGGTCGAGAGCGCCCACATTGAGGGTGGTCGGCACGCGCACCTTGGCGTCACCCGACACGAGTCGCTCCGCGAACTCCACACCGCCGTCTCCATGATAGAGGCAACCGTCGATATGAGCGGAGCTGATTTCGACGAGTTGCGTTCCGCCGAGGAACTCTGTTGCCTCGATAACGATCCGCATCGCCATACCGGCGGCTTCCCCCAACGCCCCGCGGGCGATGGCCTGTTCTTCGGTGGTGAGCCGCATGGTAGTAACAAGTATGAAGTGGGAAGTGAGAAGGGGCCAGTGGGGTTTGGGGAGGAGGGAGGAGGGGGGAGAGAGGAAGTGCCACGTTCCTGAGGAGCCTTGCCCTTCGAGACGCATGCCTTTCGGCATGCTCCTCAGGGCTGCGGCGTCTCGAAGCCTTTCCTGAGCTTGCCCTGAGTAGTGCTCCGCAGGAGCACGCACGAAGGGCTTGTCGAAGGGGGCGCGGTGCCCCGGCTCGCAGTGTATTGACTCTCTTGACGGCGACTTCCCGCGGTGTTACGTGAGCTTTCCGAGCTCAGACATCGATTGGGTCGTGTTGCCCTTTTTCGGGAGATCAGGTTATGCCTCTTGCTCATTTACGATTGCGTCGGCGGCTTATGGCCACGTTTCTCGTAGTTGGGTTCTGCTGGTCGACGGAGTCAGCACTCGCCCAAGAGTCCCCGCAGCCTCTGTACATCACCAACGCCAACGTCCTGGACGGTATCAGCCCCGCGGTGATGAGCAATGCCACGGTTGTTGTCGCGAATGGGCGGATCGAGCGGGTCGAGAGGGCACCCGTGGCGCCCCCCGCCGGCGCTCAAATCGTCGACATCGAGGGTCGTTATCTCTTACCGGGGCTCATGGACGCCCACAGCCATGTGAACACCCTATCCGGCGTCCGGATGGCCCTGGAATCCGGCGTGACGACGATCAGGACCGCCGGCGTCGGTGGCTATGCGGACGTCCAGGGAATGCTCCCCGGGCCCGACATCGTGGCCACGGGGGTTTACGTCACACCGAATCTCGGCAACGCCGTCCTGGCCGACGAGCGGCTGCACGAACTTCACACCGGCGTGCAGGCGCTCGAAGCGTTGCGACACCTCGTGCGGGTGAATCTAGACCACGGGGTAAACTGGATAAAAACTCGTGGGACCGAACGGGCGGGCCTGCCGGAGACCGATCCCCGTCAACAGGTATACACAGAGCGGCAGCTTCGCACGATCGTGGAGGAAGCGGCCACAGGCGACGTGGCCATCATGTCGCACGCCCACGGGGACGAGGGCATTCGTGCCTCCGTGCTCGCCGGCGTCCGGAGCATCGAGCACGGGACGTACGCCTCAGAGGAGACGTTGCAGCTCATGCGGGAACGCGGAACGTACTTGGTGCCGACGCTGAGTTCCATATCGTCGTTCGGCCAGGCGGGTGACTACGCAGATCCTGCACTCTTTCTTCGCGGTCTCCACATGGCGCCCCGGCGGCGCGAAGCGGTGCAGCGGGCGTACGCGATGGGGATCAAGATCGTGACCGGCGTCGACACCAACTATGGGCCGGAGAGTTTTTCGCGAGTGTCGCGCGAAGTCGGTTTTCTCGTGGAGCTGGGCGTCACGCCCATTGATGCCATCCGAGGGGCCACGAGCCTCGCCGCTGAACTGTTTGGAATCGAAGACGAGACCGGGTCCATCCGCCCGGGCCTCGAGGCCGACTTGATCGTGGTGGATACAAATCCCCTCGATGACATTCGTTCTCTGCAGGATGCCTTGATCGTCATCAGTAACGGCCAGGTGGTGCTGAACCGGTTGCCGTTTGAGAAACGGGAGACTGAGGACGAGTGAGAAGTGAGAGGTAAGAAGTGGGACGGAAAGAGGTCGTGAGCAACAGCCCTCCATTGCAGCGGAGGCGGAACAACTCGACACCGTGAGCAAGTGGTACTGGAAACGAATCAATTATCTCACGCACCGTTGGATTGGTGTCGCGCTGGGGATGTTGATGTTCGTTTGGTTCCTTTCCGGTATCGTGATGATGTACTACCCATTTCCCGTTCTCACGGAATCAGAAAGGGACTCGTTGCTTGTCGCTTTCAATCCACCCGAAGACCTGGT
>JBDHFY010000471.1:0-5749 GCA_039590195.1 Gemmatimonadota bacterium
CGTATGGTCTCCAGACCGCACCGCCCGGAAGCAGTGCGTCGCGTGAAACGTCTCGTCGAGCAGCACATTCGCGTCGGGTGCGCGGTACCACCGACCGTCGTACTGCTCAACAACGTACCCCAGCTCCGCGAGCTCCGCGGCCTCGACGCTGCTGAACGGGTTGGAGTAGAGACCGGCCGAAGTGGCAGTCTGCTCGCTTTCGACTCGGCGACGGCTGAGGTCCAAGTTCCGGATGTAGCGGGTCAGTTTCTGCCGGTACATCCGTTGGCTGGCACTCCACGAAGCTGCCGCCAGCGCCTTGCGAGCCTCCTCCCACACGAGGGCGGTGCTCTCACTCTGGTCGGGTCCCAACCGGCACCGCGTTTCGGCCTGGACCTCGATACTCTCTAGGATAATGGGCAGGGCCACCACGGTCGCGGAGTACTCCAGGGTCTGACCGGCGTCGAGCTGGAAGGGTGAGGAGATCCAGACACCGTATCCGATGCGCTCCGACCGCAGGCGGTATCGCCCGGCGCGAGGGGCCTCGAGGGAGAAGCGCCCCCTGTCGTTCGTCAGCCCGCGCGCGACTTCCTCGCCGTCCTCGCTGAGGAGCACGACGAAACCGGTGCCGACGGGAGCACCGGTGGCGCTGTCGGCGACCTGTCCTCGGACGATCTGCGCGGCAAGGGGCTGCAAGACCGCCGTGCCGAGGACTGCCAGTGCCAAAATGGAGATCGTACGGAACATAGGCTCTCAACAATATCAATCTAATTCGGCCCCCCTCCCCCCGCCCACCTCCCGGGGAGCCGCGGACCGCCATTCCACATCGTGACCGACGATCTGGCTCCTACTGTGGAACGACCGAACACCGCTCGTTCGTCCAACCCCACGTACTGTGGAGCTGTACCCCAGTCCGGACCCCTCGTTCCTGGCTGTAACGGTGCTCCGAAACGGCCCGAGTCGGCCTTGCAACGAGGGCCGCGAGCCGTCCTCGCCAAGCATCTGACCTCACTGTATTCTTGAGGCGGCGTTTCCCGTTGCGGAGCCGCCAAACAGGGAAACAATGGCCTGTGCTGACTTCCCGCAGGCGAAATGCGGGAGATCGGTTCCAGTTTCTTGGAGGGGAACGTGTTCGGAAGGAGTGAGATATGTCGTTCAGTCATCGTCTGAAACAGGTGCCTGGAATGGATCGCCTGTTCTTGACGCTGGTGCTTCTCGTCGCGCCGTGGGTGGGCCGCGCCCAGCAGCCCAGTGCCCCCCCACACTACGCCATTCAGGGCGCCCGCATCGTCACCGTATCGGGTCGGGCGATTCCCAACGGCACGATCGTGATGGCCAATGGGATCATCACCGCCGTGGGCACCGACGTGACGATTCCCCCGGAGGCGTGGGTGATCGACGGGCAGGGACTCACGGTCTATCCCGGTCTCATTGACGGGCTGACGACTCTGGGCCTCCCCACCAGCGGTCCCCCCGAGCCCCCCCGGGGACGGGGCCAGCAACCCCAGGGCGCTCCGAGGCCGGATGCGCCGTTTGCCCGTGGGCCGGAGGACCGGCCGGCCACGATGCCCTGGCTGAACGCGGCGGACGAACTCAATAGCGAAGATGAACGGATCGAACGCTGGCGAAACGCCGGCTTCACGACGGCAGTGACGTCCCCGGAGCGGGGACTGTTTCCGGGGCAGGCGGCGCTGGTCAACCTCGGCGAGGGCCGCCCCAACGACCTGGTAGTGAAAACGCCGGTCGCCCTTCGGGTGAATTTCCAGAAGGGCGAAGGTTTTCGAGGCTTCCCCAATTCCATCATGGGCGTGATCTCCTACGTCGAGCAGACGTTCCTCGACGCCGCGCACTACGGTCAGGCATGGGCCACGTACGAGAGCAGTCCCAGAGGGTTGGAGCGACCCGACTACGACCGAGCGTTGGAGCCCATCAGCGATGCGCTGGCGTCGCGCCGTCTGGTGATGCTGCCGGCGACGTGGCGGCGCGAGATGAATCGCGTGCTTCGGATCGGGGAGGAGATCGGAGCCAACACCCTCGTCTACGGCGCCCACCAGGGATACGAGGCGGCCGAGACCCTCGCGGCGCGTAATGTTCCCGTTCTGGTGAGTCTCAATTGGCCGAAGCGTGACGAAGATGCGGATCCCGACGAGGACGATCCCCTCGAGGTGCTCCGTTTCCGCGATCGCGCGCCGACGACGCCTGGGACCCTGCAGCGAGCGGGTGTTCGGTTCGCGTTTTATTCGGACGGGATCGAGTGCCCGGGCGACATACTGATGCACGCTGCCACCGCCATCGATGCGGGTCTCTCCAGTGATGCGGCCGTTCGGGCATTCACCCTGGGAGCCGCGGAGATCTATGGTGTGGCGGACCGCCTCGGGAGTCTCGAGGAGGGCAAGATCGCCAACGTGACCGTGACCGACGGTGACCTGTTCGATTTCGATACGAAAGTCCGCACCGTTTTCGTCGATGGGAGGAAATTCGATGTCCCCGAACCGGAGCCGAGAGAGGCTTCTGCGGCGGGAGAGGGGATGCGCGGAATGGATCGCGGCGGAATGGATCGCGGCCGGCGCTGCGAAATGCGACGGGCTCGACCGCGGAGCGGGTGGACGGCGACGCCGATGGTGGCCGACCGGGGGCCAGTGCAGGCTCCGGATGTGATGGTCATCCAGAACGCGACCGTCATGACCGTGACGCAGGGAACCATCGAGAACGGCTCCGTCCTCATCCGCAACGGCAAGATTGTCGAAGTGGGTCAAAACGTCAGCGTTCCGCGCGATGCCACGGTCATCGATGCCTCGGGTAGGTTCGTCACACCCGGTATCATCGATGCCCACTCTCACATCGCGGCGGAATCCATCAACGAGGGCAGCATCTCGGTCCACTCTCACATCGCGGCGGAATCCATCAACGAGGGCAGCATCTCGGTGTCGGCCATGGTGGGAATCAAGGAAGTCTTGAATCCCGACGAGGTGAGCATCTACCGCGCCCTCGCGGGCGGAGTGACGACGGTGAACGTGCTGCATGGGAGCGCCAACCCCATTGGCGGAAGGAACGCTGTCATCAAGCTGCGCTGGGGTGCCGATGCGGAGGGTCTGTTGCTCGAGGGTGCGCCCGAGGGCATCAAGTTCGCGCTCGGCGAGAACACCAAGCGCGAACGGAACCCGCCGCGCTACCCGTCTACGCGCATGGGCGTGATGGACGTCATCCGCCAGGCTTTCGTCGATGCGCAGCAGTACCAGGCGAACCTGGCGGAGGTGTTGGACGGCAGTCGGCTCGTGCACGCGCATTCCTATCGCGGGGACGAGATCCTCCAGCTCCTGCGTCTTGCTGAGGAGTTCGGTATCACGATCGCCACGTTCCAACACGTGTTGGAGGGGTACCGGGTGGCGAAGGAGATTGCCGAGCACGGCGCCGGAGCCTCGACGTTCTCCGACTGGTGGGCGTACAAGGTGGAAGCGTACGAAGCGATCCCCTATAACGCCGCACTCATGACGGAGAAAGGTGTGCTCGTGTCGATCAACTCCGACAGCGGGGAGGAGATGCGTCATCTCAACCAGGAAGCCGCCAAGGCCCAGAAGTGGGGCGGTCTGTCGGAGACCGAAGCGCTCAAGCTCGTGACCCTGAACCCGGCGACGCAACTGAGGGTCGACGACCGCGTCGGCTCCATCGAGGTCGGCAAGGACGCGGATCTCGTGATCTTCGACGGGCATCCCTTGAGCGTGTATGCCGTGCCGCAAACCACCATCGTCGATGGGCACGTGTACTTCGACCGCGAGCACGACATCGCTCGGCGGCAGGCACTGGCGGACGAGAAGAACGCCCTGCTCGAGAAGCAGCGACAACAGCAGCGTCGTGAGGAGCGGGTGGTGACGCACGAGGGTCCGAGCCAAGGGGAGGATTCGTGATGAAGACAACTGGACGAATTGCCCTGAGTGTCGTCGCGGCCTGCATGTTGGCTTCAACGGCGTGGGCTCAGAGTGCATCGATATATGCTATTCGGAACGCCACGATTCACACCGTGGCGGGGGATCCGATCGAAAACGGCACCGTCATCATCCAGGATGGGATGATTGCGGAGGTAGGAACGAATGTCTCAGTCCCCGCAGCGGCCGAGGTCATCGACGCGAGCGGCCTGCACGTGTATCCGGGGCTCTTTGATGCGGTGACCCGTCTAGGCCTCAGCGAGATTGGGCAGGTCGTTGTCACGCGGGACATGGATGAGTTGGGCGACTATCACCCCCACCTCATCGCCGCCACGGCCGTGCATCCCGCGAGCGAGATCATCCCCGTGACGCGGGCGAACGGCATCACTCATGCGGTGGCGGCGCCCACCGGTGACGGCGGCAGCATCGCGGGTCAGGCATCGCTCATCAACCTCTCCGGCTGGACGGTGGAAGAGATGCTGGTCGAGCGCTCAGTGGGCTTGGTGCTCGTGTGGCCCAGTATCGAAATGCGCAGCTTCAACTTCAGGACCTTCACGAGGGAAGACCGTTCGTACCGGGAAGCGAAGGAACTCTTCGACGAGAAGGTGAAAGGACTGAAGGAATGGCTGGACGCCGGGCGGCAATATCTCCGGACGATGGAAGCGACCTCGGAAACCGGAGCGAGGATCGAGCGGGATCTCAAACTCGAGTCCCTTGCGCCGGTGCTTCGCGGAGAGCTGCCCGTCATCTTCGTGGCCGACAGCGAGCGGGACATCAGAAACGCGGTGGCGTTTGCCGAGGAGCAGGGTCTCAAGATGATTCTGGCGGGTGCGCCTCAGGCGTGGAAGGTGAAGAACCTCCTCGCAGAAAAAGACATCCCCGTCATCCTCGGTTCGACCCAGGCCTTGCCCAGCGGCCAGGACGAGGCGTACGACGAGGCGTACAGCAACCCCGGTCAGCTCCACGCCGCCGGCGTCAAGATCGCCATCTCCACGTTTGGTGCCTCTGATTCCCGTACCGTTCCGTACGAGGCCGCGATGGCCGTTCCCTATGGGCTTCCCTGGGAAGAGGCGCTCAAAGCCGTCACCATCAATCCCGCCGAGATGTTCGGCGTGAGCGATCGGCTGGGAACGATCGAGCGGGGAAAGATCGCCAACCTCATCGTGACCGACGGCGACCCGTTGAGCATCCAAACGCAGATCCTCCACCTGTTCATCAACGGGGAACCCACCAGCATGGAGAACAGGCATCAACAGTCGTACGAGAGGTATCGCATGAGAAGGTGAACATGGCGTGACGGCTTGCGGAGTAGGGAGGCAGGAAGGGCAGAAGAGGCAGAAGGGGCAGGAGGGGCAGGGGGGCAGAAGCAGTTGGCAGCTGGTAGCCGGCCGCTGGCCGCCCTGGGGGTGGGGAGGGGAGAAGGAAAGAGGTTTACCGCATCCCTGAGGAGCCTTCCGAAGGAAGGCGTCTCGAAGGGTGCGGTGTGCATGTTTCGAAAGAGAGAACATGAACATAACTCGACTCTTAACAAGCGTTTTGCTGCTCACGTGCGTCCTGGCCTCGCCACTAGCAGCTCAGAGCGCATCTCCGACGTACGCGATCCACAACGCGAAGATTTATACCCTGGCCGGCTCGCCAATTGAGTCGGGCACGGTGGTGATCGAAGATGGGCGGGTTGCCGCCGTGGGTTCGAGCGTGTCGATACCTCCTGGGGCGGAGGTCGTCGATGCCACCGGCCTCGAGGTGTACCCCGGCCTCTTCAATGCCATGAGCACGCTCGGGCTCACAGAGATCCGGGCGGTGGCCGTGACCAACGATATGCGGGAAATGGGCGACTTCAATCCGCA
>JBDHFY010000472.1:0-2847 GCA_039590195.1 Gemmatimonadota bacterium
GTGTCCGCCGATTCCCCTGCTGCCTCCGAGCGTGCGCGCCGCGTCGGCGATTCGGGCTCGCTCTACACCCCCCACTGCCCCGAGCAGACCCTCCTCCACCGCGTAATTCGCGAGCAGCTCGAGACGTTCCTCGCGCAGTCGCGCGAACGCGGGCACCCCGTACCCCGATTCGTCGAGCAGGAGCTCCGCGCCTTCCTGCGCTGCGGCATCCTCGCCCACGGGTCGGTCGTCACAGACTACATATCACCTTCACGATACGGCGGACCACGTCACCGTCATTCGTCGACATCACCCGCTCGAAGGCGAATCACTGGAAGTGATGTCCGCGGGAAAGTGTTACCTGATCGTTCGCCTTCCTGACACCTCGACCCTGAGGATCGCGCGGGCGTGGACCGATGCGGACGGACCTGCCGTTTGCGAGGAACGTCGGATCGCGACGCAGCTTACCGCGGACGCGCTGAAGGACCGTTCTTGACCGGCTGGTTCTTCTCCGCTCAGGCATGAACCCTATTGGCTCCCACCAACGGAGGTGTTCATGCCCAAGCAGCGATTCCTCCCGTTCTGCGGCCATGAGGTTCTGGAAGACCTATGGGAGAGCCTTCCCGAACCCAACCGCAAGGAGCTCGTCAGCCTTCTCGCGCAGCGGATAGAGCAAGCCATCCGCACGACAGATTGCCCTGGTCCCTTGGAGGTACGCCATGAGTCAGACCCGCGTTGACCGATCGAGAAAGATCCGCTCCGAACATTTCGATCGGGCGGCCTATGCTTGGGTTCAAGGGGCCGTCGCAACATCTCAAGATCGAGGAGTTGCGATGGCGAGAAGCAGACGTCGACGGGCTAATCAGGTTCTACGACCACCGATGCATTCACCCGGCCGGCCCTCGGCCGGCCGGCGCGAACATCGACAGCGGTTCTGGGAGGGGATCGCTCGTGGCTTGTCGAGCGGGGAGGCCGGACTGGCGGCCGGCGTGTCTCCCGCTGTCGGAACACGCTGGTTTCGCGAAAGTGGCGGAATGGCGTCGTTCACTTTTGGTCCGCTGTCGGGTCGCTACCTATCGTTCGTCGACCGAGAAGAGATCGCCCTCCTTCATGCCCGTGGCTGCGGGGTACGTGACATCGCTCGACGCCTGGGTCGATCTCCGTCAACGATCTCACGGGAACTGCGTCGGAACGCCGCGACCCGAGGCGGAAACCTGGAATACCGAGCTACGACTGCCCAGTGGCATGCCGACCGGCAAGCACGGCGCCCGAAGGTCGCGAAACTTGCAGCGAACGACGAGCTGAGACGGTATGTAGAGGATCGTCTTGGTGGCGTGATCGCTGCCCCGGACGGTACGGCTATGCCAGGCCCAGACGTGCGTTGGGTCGGACGGCGTCACGGTCGCCGCCGAGATCGACGGTGGGCTGCTTCGTGGAGTCCCGAACAAATCGCGAACAGGCTCCGCGTCGACTTCCCTGATGACGAGTCAATGCGGATATCGCACGAAGCCATCTACCAGGCGCTCTATGTTCAGGGGCGCGGTGCGCTGCGTCGGGAGTTGACGGCGTGTCTTCGGACCGGGCGGGCACTGCGAGTCCCGAGAGCTCGAACTCGTGGACGGGGCAAGAAGTTCGTTCGCCCCGAGATCATGATCAGCGAGCGCCCGGCCGAGGCGGATGACCGGGCAGTGCCCGGGCACTGGGAAGGCGATCTCATCATCGGGCTGGGCAGTTCCGCAATCGGAACGCTGGTCGAGCGGACCACCCGGTTCACGATGCTGCTGCACCTACCCCGCATGGAACGACACGGGGAGCCGAAGACCAAGAACGGTCCCGCGCTCGCTGGCCACGGCGCAGAGGCGGTTCGAGACGCGATCGCTTCGTCGATTGCGACCCTGCCGGAGCAGCTCCGCCGGTCGCTGACATGGGACCAGGGGGCGGAGATGGCTCAGCACGTCCAGGTGCGTGTCGACACCGGCTTCGCCATCTACTTCTGTGACCCACACAGCCCGTGGCAACGCGGCACGAATGAAAACACCAACGGCCTCCTGAGACAGTACTTCCCGAAAGGCACCGACCTCAGCAAACACACCGCCGATGACCTCGCCGCAGTCGCCGCCGCCCTCAACAGCCGCCCGCGCAAAACCCTCGGCTGGAAGACACCTGCCGAAGCCCTGGATGATCACCTACGTTCTCTGAAACACGGCAGCGTTGCGACGACCACTTGAATCCGCCCTGGCAGCCCTGGTCCGAGTGGTGGATGACGTCGTCTGCGCGACGCTGCCCGAGCGCCATGTTGAGCGCGTCGAGCACGAGCTCCGTGCGCAGGTGCGTAGCCATAGCCCAGCCCACGACCTTGCGGCTGCAGGCGTCGAGAACGACCGACAGGTACAGAAACCCCGACCAGGTCGGGATGTAGGTGATGTCGGCAATCCACAGCCGATTGGGCCCCTCGGAAGAGAAGTCCCGCTCGACCAGATCCGGTGCCGGACGCGCCTCGCGGTCCCGCTTCGTCGTCCAGGCCTTCTTCCGGCGGCTGGCGCCCTCCAAGTCCGCGCGGCGCATCAGACGTGCGACTCGCTTGCGACTCACGAAAATCCCCTCAGCCCGCAGCTCCGCATGCACCCGTGGGACGCCATAAGTCGCTCGGGAGCGGCGGTGGATCGCTTCGATCTCGGCTTGGAAGACGGCATCGTCGATTGACCGCTGCGACGGCGAACGATTCTCCCACGCGTAGTACCCGCTGGCGGAAACTTCCAGCACACGGCACATCGTGACGACGGCATGCACGGCCCGGTACTCGCTCACGAACTCGAACGCCCGCGGGGCGTCGATCCGGTCTCCTCGGCGAACCAGGCCGCGGCTTTT
>JBDHFY010000473.1:0-2844 GCA_039590195.1 Gemmatimonadota bacterium
CGCGCGCACGTGGCTTTCGGATTCGATCATCCGCAACATCTTCCCCACGAACTTCGGATCGTCAGTGCCTCCCCCGACAATCCATCCAGCTCGCACCACCGCATGGCGCGGAGCCCGCTGCGCCGCCACCTCGCCCCACAGTTTGGTGGTGGCATACCAGTTGGCGGGCTTGGGCACGTCGAGTTCGTGAAAGGGGCCGTCGGTTCCGACGCCACCAAAGACACCGCCGGTGCCGACGTAGATCAACAGCGCGTCACAAGCGCGGCAGGCGGTGGCAACGTGTTCCGTCCCCGCCAGATTCACCGCCACCGCATCGCGCCGGGCGATCTCGCACGTGTCTACATCCGTCATGGCAGCTAAGTGCACCACCGCGCCCGGGGCCGACCGGGACACCGCTGCTTGGACCGCCTCCCGGTCCGTCACGTCCAACGCCGACTGAGGAAGCAGCACGGGTTCCAGACGGGCCTCAGCGAGCGCCTGGCTCATGGCGGCACCGACCGTTCCACCCGCACCGGTGACGAGGACGGGACGGCTCACGCGTGTCCCTGATAGAAGCAGCGAATCTGATCGGCCACGTACCCAACCTGTTCGGCCGTCAGTCCGGGGAACATGGGGAGGCTGAGAAGTCGCTCGGCCAACCGCTCCGCGACGGGAAACGCTCCCCGCCGGTATCCCAGCCCCTCGTACGCGCGCTGCAGGTGAAGCGGCAACGGATAGTGGAGGCCGGTGCCAACACCCGATCTACCCAAATGCTCGCGGAGCTCGTCTCGTTGATCGACGTGCACGACGAAGAGATGGTAGTTCCCTTCGCACGCTTCCGCTTCGTGGGGAAGGGTGAGCTGGTCGATGTCCGCTAACGCCTCGCGATACCATTGGGCGGCTTGGCGACGCTGCGCGTTCCACGCATCAAGGTAGCGCAGCTTGATCCGCAAGACGGCCGCCTGCCAGGCGTCGAGTCGGGCGTTGTAACCCTCCTCATCATGGTAATACTTCGTGCGCTGGCCGTGTTCGCGCAGTGAGCGGATCCGAGCGGCAATCACGTCGTCGTTGGTCGATACTGCCCCCGCCTCGCCGCACGCACCGAGATTCTTGCCCGGGTAGAAGCTGAATGCCGCAGCGACTCCTACCCCACCCACGCGTCGGCCCCGGTAGCGACTCCCTTGCGCTTGTGCGGCGTCCTCGATCACCCACAGTTCATGACGGCGGGCTACCGCCGTGATGCGGTCGAGATCGCTCGGTTGGCCGTACAGGTGCACCGGTATGATCCCTGCGGTATTGGGACCGATCGCGGCCTCTAGTTGCCCGACATCGATGTTCGAGGTTAGCGGGTCCACGTCGACAAACCGCACTTTTGCCCCGGCCTGTGTCACGGCTTCCGTGGTGGCGATGAAAGTATTGGGGACCGTGATGACTTCGGCTCCCGGTTGAACATCCATCGCCATTACCGCCAGTCGCAGGGCGTCGGTTCCGCTCCCCACCCCGATGGCGTGCGCGGTTCCAGCATACGTGCTGAACTCGTCTTCGAAGGCCTCAACCTCGGGTCCCCCGACAAAGGCCGCATCGTCTACCGCCCTGCCGACGGCCTGGAGAATCTCGCTGCGGAGCACCCGATGAAGGGATCTCAGGTCCAGAAACGGCACTTCACGAATTGACACTTTCACTACCTTCCTCTCCAGTGTTTGTCGCTCGCCCACCGCGGGTTGGCTTCCGAGTCCCACCGGCTCGCCACAGACTCCGGTAGAGCGCTGCGAATTGGTCGGCAGACACCTCCCACGAGAATCGCTCAGCAGCAAGACATTTCCCACGCTCAGCCCAGTTCGCGCGAAGTTGCGGGTCATCGATCAACTCTTGCAGAGCCGCTGCCAATCCCGCAGCATCACCCACCGGGAAGAAGACCGCCGCATCGTGAGCGGCCTGCCTGTTTTCCGGGATATCACTGACTACTGCGGCCCTCCCCGATGCGAGAGCCGTAATGAGCGCCGGCGAAGTTCCTTCCACGCGTGACGGGTGGATCGATACGGCGGCGTCCGCGAGCAGCGCGCGATACGCCGGACCGAATTGCGGTCCTACGAAGCGCACTCTCGGGTCTGCCGCCTCCTGCAACCTGGCCACGTACCGAGCGTCGTAGGGGTTGTCCCCAACGATGACGAGGGGCCAGTCGGTGCGAACGAGACGGTACGCCTCCAGCAGGACGTGCACCTCCTTTTCGGGCGTCAGACGTCCAACGAAGAGGCAGTACTTGTCGGGGTCGAGTTCCAGGCGACGAAGCACTTCTCCGTCGCGCTCGCCGGAGACGTCTCTGGCACCGTAACGGATACAAGCAACTGTCTTGCCGTATCGCGATCGGTAGTATTCAGCGATGGTTGGAGCGTCCGCCACGAGAGACCGGTGTAACACAGCGGCGATGGGATCAGCAATCCGTCGGTGAAAGAACCGCGCCACCTTTCCCCACTTTGCCCGTTCCCATTCGAAGCCATCTACCCACAGCACGGCAGGTATCCGCAGCAGCGTCGCCAGCGGCAAAAACACTGCATTCCCACGCCCGTGGTAGTGAATGACTGCGGGGCGCGTAATCAATCCCGCATGTAGCGTGGCAAGGAATGAATGTACTATGGTCTCAAAGTTCTTGGACCGGGGGCTTGGCAGATAGACCAAGCGCCCACCTCCATATTCGCGCTGGCGTTCACGGTAACGGGAGGGCCTGCAGTAGACAAGAGTTGCAAACCCCCGCTGTGCCAGGTGGGGAATCAGCGCCTGTACCGCCTCTTCCGACCCTCCATAATTTGCGGGGATGCCTCGTATCCCGACGTGCGCCACGAGGGGTTGTTCGCTAGGACTGTCGAT
>JBDHFY010000474.1:0-2839 GCA_039590195.1 Gemmatimonadota bacterium
GGTCTCCCAAGTTCCCGCGTAGTCCAACGTCAGGTTCTGGGTCTGGTAAGTGTCGTTCTCGCGGGAGCCCAGCGGCTCGCTATAGAACTCGAACGGGTGCTCCTCGGTGTACTCTGAACGGTTCCAGTCGAGACCGACGTTCAGCCGCTGCGGCAGACCCGGTAGCGGTGTCCAGAGAACCTGGACACCCGTGGTGAAGTGGTCGATCGCCTGATCCAACTCCATGTCGAGAATCTGGCCGTCGTTATGGTCCGAAGTGTAGTCGTTTTGGCCGCGGAACACGTTCAGTAGAAACCCCTCGGCGTTGTTGCCGTCGGGGATCCAAACGATATCCCGATGTGTGTAGGCGTTGTTGTACTGAATGGCGAGCTTGTCGCTGGGCTGGAACCCGAAGTTGCCCCGGATCCCCCAGTCATCACTCCCCTGCGGTGCGATCACGCCGTTCTCACTGGCCCACTTGCCGGAGAGGAAGTAGTTGGTGTTCTCGCTGCCGCCGCGGACCGACATGTTGTAGCGCTGCAGGTGGCCCGTGCGAAGGTACGTGCCGCTCTCTGGACAGGCCGGGTCGGCTACGGTGCAGTCGTTCAGGTGCAAGCCCGATGGGTTGATGTTCTTGTCGGGACCCACGTGGCCCAGCTTATGGAAGCCCTGATCCATGGAGAACGACCACGATGCGCGACCGGCCGTGCCCTTCTTGGTGAAGATCTGAATCACGCCCGACGCTGCTTCCGTGCCATACAGCGTAGTCGCCGCGGCGCCCTTCACGATCTCGATGCTCTCGATGTCTTCCGGGTTAATGTCGTTCAAGGGCGACGCCGCCTGGTCGGACTCGTCCGACGCTGAAATCGGCCTGTTCTGCATCCGCACACCGTCTACGTAAATGAGTGGGATCTGGCTCATGGTGAAGGAACTGTTACCACGCAACCGGATGGTGGATCCGGTCCCCACTTGGCCCGAGTTGTTGATCACCATGGTACCCGTGGCTTGGCCGGCCATGGCCTGGTTCAGAGTGTATGCCGGCACTCGTTCCAGCATTTGCGAAGACACTGACGATATGGCGTTGCCGATTGCCCGGCGTTTGGTTTCGCCCGCCGTACCGGTCACCATTATAGCGTCCATCACGATCGTGAGTCGGGTGAGTTCGAAGTCGAGGGGTAGTGGATCACCAGGTACGACGTCGGTTTCGCCGATGATCGACGAATAGCCAACGACGAGCACCTGAACCTGGTGTCTCCCCATCGGCACATTGGGTAGGACGTAGGTACCATCGACCCTTGTGCGGGTCCGGAGATTGGTGCCCAATACCGCCACCTGTGCCCCTACGACGGTGGTACCGGAGACTCGGTCGGTCACCAGGCCCTGAATCGTTCCGGTCTGTGCCTGAGCCGGGACCGCAAACAGGAGCGCTGCAACTACACCGAGTATGCCCCCGAACAACCACCTAAGTGTTGTCGACAGGCGTACTTTCATCGGTCTTCTCCTAAGTCTCGGAAGGTTAAGAAGAAACGCACCGGTTATCCTCTACCATCCGTGTGCGGCCGCTTCCTCCTACGGGCAGCCTGTCTTCGGATCGGTCACCGCTGCGAGTTTGGGACTACCCAGTTTTGTGAAAACATGTATTACGCCACCGCTCGCTTGCGTGCCGTACATCGCCGTCGCCGCGGGTCCGCGGAGGACTTCGACTCGGGCCACGTCTTCCGGATTAATCAGATCGAGAACCTGTGTCGCCGAATGGTCTCCCGTGTTGGTACGGTTGAGCGGAGTGAGCCGCACGCCATCCACAAACACGAGCGGTTCGAACGGCCCCATGATGCTGTTATTGCCACGTAAGGACATCGTGCTACCACTGCCGGTCCAACCATCGGCAGTCTTGATTTGCAGACCTGCAACCCGTCCCTTGAGTGCCTGCGTGAGTGTAGTGCCCGGAGAGGGCTCCACGAGCTGGGCGCCCGGAACGACCGTGCAAGCCACTCCCGAGCGGCCTGGTCTGTTTGTTGTCTTCTCTTGGGCGACGGCCTGAGCAGCTGTCATGAGGAGGACACACAGAACCAGCGCAGTGGCACGAGACGCGACCGTCATGTCCAGCAGACTGAGGACACACCTGTAACTACCGATTAACCTCCACATTGACTGCCCTCCGATGGGTCAGCTTAGTTAGGTGAATGCCTTCCCCTGCAACGTGTTTCCTTGTGCGTCCTTGGCGACTGCCGTCAACTGAACGGTGAGGTACAGGGATGTGAACCTGTGCGATGCCGGGGTGATCTCCACGCTTGCTACGGGCACCTCCGTCGGTCCGCTCGGCCCCACCGGTTCTTCTACACCTGAGGCGACGAACACACCGCTAGCGGCCGTGGCAGCGGATAGCGAGAAATCGGACACGGAACATCGCAGCACCTCCAGTCCTGCACCTAGAGTGCTCTTCCGGTCGATGGTCTGAGTGTCTCGTCGTCTGGTGGGCGTCTACTGCGGCGTCGGACTACGGCGTCTGCTGCGGCGTCACTCGGGCGGCGGGGCCAGCACGGCCACCGGCGTACTACGGCTGTGTCTCAATCGCCATACGCAATAAAAATCGCTGGTCTGTGGCGGAACCGCAAGAATGAGGCAGCGTTCGAGGCGTCGCAGAGTGGTACGGTGCTCAACGGAGGTCGGAGCCGAAAAGCGAAGCAGGTTTGTTTAGTTTTATTCCTGTAAGCCCTGTCCGGCCACTCTATCGGCACCGGTTGCTTTCTCGCAGCCGAAAGGTGCACCAACCGAGTCAAGCGAGCGACAATCGGGTGGGCGCGGCAGTGACCAGGCAGCAACTGATTCGAAGTGTGTCGGACGGATATGTTCAGCTTCC
>JBDHFY010000475.1:0-2823 GCA_039590195.1 Gemmatimonadota bacterium
GTACTGCACACAATACATCCAAACGCCCGACACGGCGACCCTGTGCTCCCTCTGCGTGGTGGGGTCGGCCGGATTCCCGGTCCTCTGCGTCTACCAGTTCCGCCGCTCCGACGCAGCCGCCCGCGGCCGAGAGCGGGCTCCTGGCAAGACCGGTCCTTGCTGGCCGACATCTCGGACGACGGCACGACCTGGCTGTTGAGCGCGCAAGGGTCTTCCGGAGCGTCGGACTCAGCCGTGGTGCTGCGCAAGATGGATGGGTCGACCCCCTTAAACTCGGAGAAGGACTGCCGCGGTCTCTCTCGCCGCCCCTCAGCTTCCGGTCTCGGCCGGGGTCGCTTGCGCTCCCTTGCGCGCCAGCAGATAGAGCGTGCCCGGGGTGGTGCCCGTCTCGACCACGGCGAAGTCAGCCTGCTCGAGGCGCGAGCGCCAGCGATCGTGGCGTGTGCGTCCGCCGAAGTAGCCGTGATGGACGAAGAAGGGGTAGGCAGTGCGAATCCACTTGTCCGGGTTGATGACCATCAAGAGAAAGTCGCCGTTCGGCCGCAGCACACGCTCGATCTCGGCGAGTGCGCGCTCGACGTCCTCCCGGCTCAGGTGATCGATGACGTAAGCGCTCACCGCAGCATCGACCGAACCGTCTGCGAGCTGGAGGTCGGTCAAGTCGCCGGTCCTTGCCTCGACCCGTTCCTGGACTCCGGCTCTTGCGGCATTCTCGAGCAGACGCTGCGGCGTGTTGTCTTCGATCCCGAAGTAGCCGTCGTAAAGGTCGACCGCCAGCACACGCGCGTCGGGTCGTTCTCGCAGCACCATGATCGATGCTCGTCCGGAGCCGGCACCGCCGTCCAGCACGAGCCCTTCACCCGCCGAGAGGAACTCCTGGGTCGGCAACTCGAGCGGCATGTTGATGCGCCAGACCCACTGCACGATGAAGAGCCCGAGCACGCCCCATAGTGCAATGAGCAGCGAGGTCATCACGATCCAGCGCGCCCAGCCACGACGCCAAGCGACCAGCGCGAGCACTCCGAAGGGCACGATCGCCAGAACGTGGCCGAAGTTCCACAGGAATCCGTAACCAAAGTCGTACTGGCCCATCTTCACGGTCCCTCGTTATGCTGCCATGGTACCGGAAGTCCGGAGCGAGCCGCGTGCGCATGGGAAGAACAAACCGCAAGGGGCCCGAGCGGTCGGACAGGTGTCCACGGAGGTGTCCAGAACGGTCGGAGTTCTCGGTATCCTCGGCATCCTCGGAGGGCGGCAAGCCCACAAATCTTTGACCTGCCGCCCTTTCCTGAGTGCTCTTGAGTGCCCTGCGTCTACCCGTTACCGCGCCTGCGGCGCGGTGACCCGATAGGAAGCTCTGCGGGCGCATCCTTGAGGCTCGCCTTCGGCGAGCTTCGCGGGTTCCGCCACTCCGGCTTCGGCGGGATTGTACCGCGAGTCAATGGCTTCGCGCTGCTCGGCGGGGCCAGCTACGCTCGCACCCGACGCACAGGTGTCACCCGGGGTGTCCGCGACGCGCCAACCTGGAGAGGCGAATCATTACCGTCGCCAGTTCTCTACAACCAGCGATCTGACCCGCTTGAACTCCCGGTCGTTGTCCGTGATCAAGACCAGACCGAGAGACAACGCGTGCGCCGCAATTAGCATGTCGTAGGCACCCAGAGGTCTTCCACGCTTTTCCAGCGCCGTGCGGACGTCCCCGTAGGTGGCGGCCGCGTGGACGTCGAAGTCCACACACCGTACCTCTTCGGCCAGCGTGTCGAGTAACCGATGGTTTGACCGTTTGCGTCGACTCTTCGCCGCTCCGTACCGCAACTCTGCCATCACCACGGAGCTCAAACAGAGCTCGTCAGGTGGTGACTCCTGAATGTGAGTTACAACCGCTGGGAAGCGTCCGGTCAGGTAGTCGATCCAGACGTTGGTGTCGAGCAAGTACTTCATCTACCCGAAGTCCGGCCCGCTCTCGACTGCAGGCGGTTCCTCGGGATAGGGAAAGTCCTTGGCCGCGCCGGCCAAGGCGAGGAACTCCTCTCGCCACTCCCGCCGCGCCCCTTCGAGTATGACCCGGTTTCCTTGGCGGTAGATCACGACCTCGTCCTGATCCTCGAAGCGATAGTCCTTCGGCAAGCGCACGGCCTGGCTGCCCCCGCTCCTGAATAGTTTGGCGCGGTCCGTCATGCTCGATCCTCCTGCTGAAAGTATATACAATAAGTATCTACATTTCAACCCAACACGCGGACGAGACGGACCGGCCGCGAACTCGAAGACGTCGAACGGGAGATCCTTCATGTTGGCCGGAGGCACCCGGGATCATCCCTCTTTCTTTGATCCGCGACGCCGCAGGAAAGCGGAGATCGGCAGGTAGGCGAGCCAGGCCAGATTCCAAGCCAGCTCGCCAACATAGGCGAACGGCAAGGTCACCAGTGCGGCTAACGGTTCGGCGAAAGCCTCGATCTGTACGCCGAGCCGTTCATCCTTTGAGATGCCCTCACGCACCAGCTTCTTTCTCCCGGCCCACCACCAAGCGGCTCCGGCGGCGATGCCGATGAGTGCGACCGCAACGCTTTCGCCCGCCCGCCGGCTGGGGGCCGCCACCTCCGCGCTCACCCGCACCACGTACAGCAGTAGCAGCAGGAAGAAAACCGAGGCGATCGATAGCGCGGTGTGCACCCCGTCGGTACGGTCGAGCGCGGTCATGAGGGTATTGGAACGGATCCAGTAGAGGACGATGAAAACGAGACCGATGATCACGCTGATGATGTTGCCGGAGTACTCGGCCCACAGGTCGATCAACCACACCGCACCGCCCGAATGACTCTCCTC
>JBDHFY010000476.1:0-2818 GCA_039590195.1 Gemmatimonadota bacterium
AGAACCTGCCGCAAATGCCAGGGAGGAGTGGCTCGATCACATCGAACGTCCCGGGCTCCGTCATGACCCCGACGTAGGCAAGGCCGCCGATGGAGTTGAGCGGCTCGATCCCCACGATGTATTCCACCATGATGCCGCTGTCCAACTCCTCAAAGCTCTGGCCGAAGATGGTGTCCTTCAGGCTGGTGAAGCCGGTGCCCGGATCCTGATCTGCGTCAATCTCGATAAAGACGAGGCCGCTGTTGTCCGCGGGATCTGCAAAGGCTCTCTCCAATGCGAACCTGATCACGCCGTGGAGGACATCTCCGGCCAGGGCGAAACGTGCCTCGGTCAGATTCACGGGCTGGAGACTGCTCTCCGGCGGCGGGTCAGTCAAAAATCCCTCATCGGTCCCATCCAGCTCAGTCGAGTTTGGGAATCCCTCGGCGGTGGTGATAAAACAGGCGTTCGCAGTTCCACCCACCGGGTTGTCGAACTCGTCGGTGTATCCCGGGAAGACCATCTCGTAGACTGAGTTCGGCGTCAGCGGAGCATCGGGAACGAACGTCAAGACCCTAGCATCCGCGGAGAGGGTGGTGGTCCCCACCACCGGCACGAAGTTCTGCAGGAGGACCAACCTCGCGTTCGGTTCGGAAGCCGTGAGTGGCTCCCCGAATTCCACCTCGATGGGGGTGTCCAACGCAACCGCATCCATCATGTTGACCGGCGTTTGCCTGACGATCTGCGGACCGATGTCGTCGTGGACGATTGCGAGGATCACTGACGAGCTGGTGGCGCCCGTCTCATCGAAGGCGCTCACCGCCAGCTGGTTCTCCGCGTTCTCGTCGAGCTCTACCGTCAGCGAGAAGGCTCCACCGCCGGTCACACTGTCGCTCACTTGACCCCTCCCGCCGGCGATGACAACCGTGATTATCGCTTCCTTCGCGGGAGTCCTGGTCACGGTGCCCGTGACCTGGAGCGTGGTTGCGTTGGTGAACTCCGGGATGGGGTTGACGCTGAGCGTGAGCTGACCGTCCTCTTCCCCGCCACACGACCAGGCGGTCAAGGCAGCAGTCAGTAGTAACAACAGTCGGCGCATCTTTCTCCTAACCGGGCCCTCGAAAGTGGCCCATGCTGAGTCGCTACCTCCCCGTCAAGACGCCCACAAACAGACAGGCCCATCCCGCGAGAAAGCAGGCGCCCCCGATCGGGGTGATGGCTCCCCACCAGCGCGCTCCGGTGAGGGTGAGAAGATATAGGCTCCCCGAGAATACCACCGTGCCGACGAGGAAGAGCCATCCCGTCCAGCTGAAGAGCACGGAGGTAAACCTGCCGGCGAGCAAACCGGCTGCCAGGAGTCCGATGGCGTGGTACATCTGGTAACGCGCCCCCGTCTCGAAGGTGGCCAGGAGATCGGCCGCCACTCTGTCCCGGAGCGCGTGCGCCCCGAACGCACCGAAGGCCACCCCGAGCAGGGCGAGCAGAGCCCCCAGGGCGACGAAGAGCCGCTCGGTGGTCATTGTCCTCTCACCGGTTTCCGGATATTCCTCCCTCCTCCCCCCTCGCTCGCCCCCTATGCTCAGCCACCCCAAATCCAGACTACTAAAGTTATCACTGCAATGGCCATAAGATTGAGCCAGATTCCGGCCTTTGCCATGTGAACAGGCCTCAACAACCCCGATCCGAACACGATGGCATTGGGTGGCGTAGCAACGGGCAACATGAATGCCATGGAGGCGGCGAGAGCCGCCGCCGCCATGAGGGGCAGGGCGGGAACCCCGAGTCCCAGAGCAACCCCCGCCATGAGCGGCATGCCCAGGGCCGACGTGGCCGTGTTGCTGGTCAGTTCGGTCAGGAAGACGAAGAGGGCGGTGGTGGCCAGCACGACCACCACGAAGGGCGCGCCGCGCAGCGTCTCCAGGCGTCCGCCGATCCACTCGGTCAGGCCGCTTTCGGCAAACGCCGATGCCAGCGCCAACCCCCCGCCGAACAGCAGCAAGATCCCCCACGGCACCTTGGAGGCGGCCTCCCAGTTGAGGGCCACGGGGTATCTGGAACGACGCAGCGGGGCCACGAACAACACCAGGGCGGCGGCGATGGCGATGCCGGCGTCGGAGATCCCTGGCAGGAAATCTGCGAGGCCGGGGATCCTGAAACCGCCGATGATCTTGGGCGCTCTGAAGATCCAAGAGGCGGCGGTCACGGCGAATACCCCCAGGATGAACCGCTCCGCGCCGCCCAGCCGTGCCATCATGGCGCTCTCGCGGCGGACGGCATCATCCAGACCGGGCACGTGCCCGCGCACCCGGTACAGCCGAGTCAGCAGGAGCCAGCACAAGAAGAGCATGGGGACGGAGGCCGAAAGGCCGACGAGCATCCAGCTCCCGAAACTCACGTCGATGTCCAGTAGTTCCCTGGCCGCTCCGGCAAAGATGGCATTGGGGGGCGTGCCCACCAGCGTCGCCACGCCTCCGATGGAGCACCCGTACGCTATACCGAGCATGAGCGCCACCGGAAACCGCTGGTTTGCCGTTGCCCCCTCTGTGATAGCATTGCCAAGCTGCCCGCCGGCCCGCCCGTCCGCCTGCCCTGAGGAGCGTCGCGAAGGCGACGCGTCTCGAAGGGCCGGTCCGCCTGGTGGTGCGGAGTGTGGTGGGGAAGACACATCCATTCCGCCTGCGACGGATTTGGCAATCGGCAGCATCATGACGGCTGTTGCGGTGTTGGAGATCCACATGCTCAGCGCGGCCGATGCCAGCATGAAGGCCAACAGGACCTTGGGGCCGTCTGTGCCCGCCACTCTCACGGTGGCGAGCGCAAACCGTTTGTGAAGGTTCCA
>JBDHFY010000477.1:0-3224 GCA_039590195.1 Gemmatimonadota bacterium
TCGGGGGTTCGAGTCCCTCCGCCGCTACCTAGACTTAGGGCACTTTCCGAAAAGCCCACCACAGAGATCGGTTGGTTGGTCGCGCGCGTTCCTTTGTCGGTACCGGCAGCCGCCGCGATCGTCGCCGATCTCTGCGACGGCCCTCCGGTACGCCTCCGCCTCCAGGATGTCAGCGGCGACTTCCTTGCGCCCCCCCCGCCCGCGCTTGAGACTTCAGAGATCCGCTCCAGGAACATAGCCGCAGGATGTAGTCCTTGAACCTGGGAACGTGGAGGAGGCCGGGGATCTGGCAGGCGGCGTCTCAGGGCCAGGATATGGGGGGGCGGGGGGCCGCCATCGACTGGGCCAGCCACCTTGACGCTCTCTTGACGGGCGAGCTCTACCTTGCCGACCGCAGATACACCAGTGGGAGCAAGAGAAGAAAGGAGCTCGTCATGCAACCGAATCGCATTCCCCTGACTGCCATGGTGATTGCCGCGCTGGCCGGGGCGCTCACCGGCCCGGCGGGAGCGCAGGAAGAACTAGACACTCTGCCGCGTTTGGTAGAGCGCAACTTGGGCGGGCCTCGTTTCGGGCTCACGTACGTTGGGATCAAGGATGAGCTGAGGCCCCATCTCCGAGATGGTGAGTTCCACCGCATCGTGAGTCAGTTCGGCTGGCACTTCGAGTCCCAGATCACGACAGAAGGTGGCGGACCGCAGTTCGTTATTCAGTTCGTTGCGATGGTCGCGGGCGTCGAGCACGGGGAGTTCCTCCCAAACGCGACCCTCGCCATGGGCGTCAGGCTCCCCAGCGGCTTTGAAGCCGGCGTTGGTCCCAATCTCCAGCTCACAGAGCCCGTGAGCTCGGCGCTCGTGATTGCCGTGGGGAAGAGCTTGAACTACGGCGGCGTGAGCATTCCGCTGAACCTCGTCTACGCGATCAATCCGAATGGAAATCGCTTCTCGGTCATCGTGGGATACGCGATACAGCGGAGCCGCTCTCGCAGAGTCGGCAAGCGATGACGCGCTGGCCTCGGGGTAGTGCGCCCCCAAGATGACGCTTCCCCAAGGGATGGGGAATGCGGAGGTCGTCTTGAACCTGGATCGCTCTTGGTACCACCCCACCCGCCCTCGTGCGTGTAGGCTCGGCGCGCCTCAAACACGGCCTGGAGCTCCGGGCAGTTGTGAAACGGAAAGCGCCGCGGTTCGTTAGCCCTGCGTGGTGGATTGACCGTCCCCGTGGCATCCTCGTCCCCTCCCGTAGCCGGTGGGCCGATCCAGCCCTATCTTAGCCCCTCATGAGCGAGATCCCCACCCGCCTCTCGACTGCCCTTGCCGACCGCTACACCATCGAGCGCGAACTCGGCGCGGGCGGTATGGCGACCGTGTATCTCGCCCACGACCTCAAGCACAACCGCAAGGTCGCGGTGAAAGTGTTGCGTCCCGAGCTTGTGGCAGTTGTTGGCGCGGAGCGGTTTCTGCAAGAAATCGAGGTCACGGCCAACCTCCACCACCCGCACATCGTGCAGCTCCATGATTCCGGCGAAGCCGATGGGGATCTCTATTACGTGATGCCCTTGGTAGAAGGTGAGTCACTGAGGGAGAAACTGAATCGGGAGAACCAACTATCCATCGAAAACGCCCTGGCGATCACGCGGGCGGTGGCTGAAGCACTCGACTACGCCCACCGGCGTAACGTGATCCATCGTGACATCAAACCGGAGAACATTCTGCTGCAGGAGGGCACGCCACTGGTGGCAGATTTCGGCATCGCGCTTACCGTCAGCCGCGCGGCAGGCGACCGGATCACCGAAACCGGATTGTCGCTGGGGACGCCCTCCTATATGAGCCCGGAGCAAGCGACCGGTGACCGCGAGCTCGATGCGCGAAGTGACGTCTACGCCCTGGGGAGTGTGCTTTACGAGATGTTGGCGGGTGACCCCCCTTTCAGCGGCTCCAACATGCAGGCCGTCATCGCAAAGATCCTCGTCGAGCAACCGGTCGGGCTCCGCACGATCCGCAACACGGTGCCGGCGCACATCGCGGCAGCCGTCGACCGCGCACTGGCGAAGGTACCTGCCGACCGGTTCGCGACCGCCGGGCAGTTTGCGGAGGCGCTGTCGGCGCATGACGTCGCGCTCGCGGCTCCGAGCGCCGGGCGAGAACGTCTCCGGCTGCTGGCGCTCGCCGGGGTCGTCGGACTCATCGGCGCTGGCTCGTACGCACTCCTCCGAGCCAACCGGAGCGCAGGCGAACCCTCAGGGCTGCGCGCGAGCTTCGATCAGTTGACCGCCGAGCCGGGGGTCGAGTGGTTCCCAAGCCTTTCGCCTGACGGGAGGTGGATCGTCTACTCGGGTGAAGGATCGGGCAATCGGGATATCTATCTCAAGAGTGTGGGTGGGCAGAACCAGATCAACCTCACCGACGATTCCCCCGCGGCGGACGACCAACCGGCCTTTTCTCCCGACGGCGAGCAGATCGCGTTTCGGTCGAGCCGTGCCGGGGGCGGAATCTTCGTGATGGGTCGCACCGGCGAGGCGGTCAAGCGAGTGACGAACATGGGCTTCAAGCCGGCCTGGTCTCCAGACGGTACGCAACTGGCGTTCGCCACCGAGAATGTCGAGTTGAACCCGCAGAACTCGCAGGGCCTGAGCCAGTTGTGGGTCGTCGAGGTGAACACGGGAGAACAGCGGCAGCTCAGCGTCGCTGATGGGGTGTTGCCGAGTTGGTCACCCGGCGGTCACCGAGTCGCATATACCCAGCGGTTGGGTCAGCCCGCTCAAGGGGACATTTGGACCATACCGGCCGAGGGACCGACTGGAGCCCCCAATGGTCGCCGGACGGGAAACACCTGTATTTCGGGAGCGATCGCGGTGGCAGCATGAATCTCTGGCGCATCCCGATTGATGAAGAGTCCGGAGAGCCGCTGGGCGACCCCGAGCCCATAACGACGCCGGCGACGTCCCTGGCGCACATTAGTGTGTCTGCTGACGGGCGGCGCGTCGCGTACAGTTCGGTGCTCGTCACTTCGAACATCCAGAACGTCACACTGGATCCGTTACTGGGAACGGTAGTGGGACAACCGGATTGGGTCACGACCGGCTCACGGCGCTGGTCGTCACCCGATCCGTCATCCGACGGACAGCGCATCGTTTTCTACTCGCTGGTCCAGCCAGAGGGGCATATCTACGTTGCTGGAGCAGACGGCACCGGACTGCGACAGGTGACCGGTGATTCCATGAT
>JBDHFY010000478.1:0-2791 GCA_039590195.1 Gemmatimonadota bacterium
CTGCCTCTGCCTCAACCATGGTCGGTCAGTAGACGGTTATATTTGAGATCCCCATCCAGGAGTCGAACAGAGCATGCCCCCTGAGATCGTCGAGGTGATAGCGCCGCTCGTCGCCGTGCTCGGCGTCGGGACCCTCATCTTGATCGGCATGAAGATGAAGCTGGATGCCAAAGTCCGCCTGCACGGTGGAACCAGGGAGGACGTCGAGCGGGTCGCCGAGGCTGTGGAGATACTTCGGGACGAGATGCGGTCGATGCGCGGTGACGTTCTGGAGCTACAAGAGCGGCTGGACTTTGCCGAACGTGTGTTGACGAAGGGACAAGGGGACCGCGAAATCGCGCCTGGCGCGACCACTCCCGTCTAAGTTTCCCCGCTTCACGGTGTGACCCGGCAAAGCGCGACCCCTCGCCGGGTTCGCAAGGTGGACGGTGCATGCAACGCCGATGGCGTTGCACGCAGCGCCCCTACCTTCTGTCTATTGGGGAAGGGCCAGGTCGGAGTTCCAGATCTCTGACGCCGCCAACCACGAGCCGTCCGCCTGCCTTTCGTACACCACCATCCACTTCCCACGGTCGGGAGTTGGTGTATCCGCCCCCTCGACGGTCATCAGCAAGGAATACGTCCCTCTGGCGTACGCGAAATCCCCACTGCCACCCACGTACACCGCAGTGGATGTGAATGTCGTGATCGTCGGGAAGGCCTCCAAGAAAGCCTGAATGTCCACCCGGCTCTCGACTGCTTCCGCGTTGGGTGGCATGACGACCCCGCCGCTCGTGAACATCTGGGCCACACCGGCGAAATCCCCCGCGAGTGTCAGCTCGACATACCTGTCCACATCAGCCCTGATCTGTGCCGCGTCCGCGTTGGTGAACCCTGCCTCCTGCGGCCCACAGGCAACGAGGAGGGCCATCGCGCCAGTCAGCGACGCGAGAACAGCTGGCCTCATATCGACCTCCTTGGGAGCGTGAGTTGGCGTGGATCAGCGAAGAGAACGTATCACCCGGAGCGTCAGTGTCAATGAGGGCCGCGGGTGCGCGGTCGTCCCCGGCAAGAGGGAAAGTCTGAGCCGCTGGAACCGAGGCGGCGCCCAAGGGCCCACCCCGGCTTCACATCAACCCGAGAGCCCTGGGGAGCCACAGCGAAAGCGCCGGTAAATAAGTTACCAGCAAGAGCGCGACGATCATCGCCGCGTAGAGAGGCAAGAGGGAGCGGATCACACGGGTAATGGACGTGCGGGCGACCCCCACCCCCACGAACAGCACACTTCCGACGGGAGGCGTGCACAGGCCAATACACAGATTCAGCACCATGATGATGCCGAAATGGGTGGGATCGATGCCCAGCGCCGCTGCCACCGGCAAGAAGATGGGCGTGAAGATCAGAACGGCCGGCGTGATGTCCATGAACGTGCCGACCGCGAGGAGGATAACGTTGATCATCAACAAGATGACGATCTTGTTCTCCGTCAACGAGACCAGGGCCAGGCTCACGGTCTGTGGAATGTTCTCGTAGGCCAGAATCCACGACATCCCCACCGACGTGCCGATGAGGAGCATCACGACGGCCGTGACAGCGGATGTGTCCAGCAAGATCCCCGGGAGATCCTTCAGCGAGATCTCTCCATACACGAGGGCTAAGATCAGCGCGTAGAGTACCGCCACCGCCGCGGCTTCGGTCGGTGTGAAGACTCCGGCGGTGATGCCCCCCATCACCACCACCAGCATAAACAGGCTCGGCAGGGCGTCCAGGAAGCGCCAGCCCGCTGTGCGCCAACCCACCCCCTGCGACGTGGGATATTTTCGCCGCACGGCCATCGCCCCGGCCACCAGCATCAGCGACAGTCCCACAATCACGCCAGGAACGTATCCGGCCACGAACAGCGCCGCGATGGAGACGCCACCGCTCGCTAGCGAATAGACGATGAGAATGTTGCTCGGTGGAATGATCAGGCCGGTAGTGGCGGCGCTGATGTTGACGGCGGCGCCAAACCCCTTGTCGTATCCGTCCTTCTCCATGCGCGGCCCCACCACGCCCCCGATGGCCGAGGCCGTGGCGACGGCGGATCCCGAAATGGCGGCGAACAGCATGGCGGCCAGGATGTTGACGTAGGCCAATCCACCGGGGAGGGTGCCCACGAGCGCTTTGGCGAAATCGATCAACCGCCGCGCACTGCCTCCCCGGTTCATCAACTGACCGGCGAGAATAAAAAACGGAATCGCCTGCAGCGTGAACGAATCGAGGCCGGTGGCAATCCGCTGGGACATGGTAGTGACCGCCGGCCCCACATCGATGGTCAGCATCATCGTGAGAACCGTGCTGATCCCGATGCTGAACGCGACCGGTACTCCGAGAGCCAAAAGCACCATGAACGACACCGCCAGCACGACCACACCGGCCCATTCCATTAGAGAGACATCCCCTCCGGGCCGTGCGGCGTCCTGGTGGCGTCACCCCGTCCGCTCATGGCATCCACGATCCACCGGATGGTGTACCACATGATGAGCAGCCCGCTCACCGGCAGTGCCAGATAGACGTAGCCGAGCGGCACGTGTAGCGCCGCCGAAGTCTGCCCCAACGTCAGGGTGAGCGAGACGAGCCGAATGCCTCCCACCACCAGGACAGAGAGCGCAAAGAGAGCCACGAGAACCTGAGCAAGTACACCGAGAAAGTGCCGCATCCGGCCGGTGAGGGCTGACGGCAGCGCGTCGATGGCGAGATGCATTCGCCTGCCCACGGCGTAGGCGGCGCCGAGCAGCGCAATCCAGATCAAGAGATAGCGGGCGAGTTCCTC